>JBGQHF010000046.1:0-24337 GCA_041497835.1 Terriglobia bacterium | reverse complement strand
CGTATTGCAGTGTGTACCCGCCGCGCTGAGCCGCTTGCGCCGCAGCCTTCGCCTGCGCGCCGAGCTGCTCCAGCGATTCGGGATAATGACCTTCGGCCGAGGCATACAGTGACACCTCGGACTGCACCACGCGCAGCGCGTCCACCGCTTGTGTTTCCGACTGCCCCGGCGCTCCGGTCGCCGAATATTCCGGCAGGGCGTACCACACAAACACGTACAATCCCGCCGCCACCACGGCGAGCACCGCTCCCCAGATCAGCAATAGCCGCGGCACGCTCCGCGCCTTCACAGGCTCCGCGGCCCGTGCCGCCTGCGCCAGCAGCGCCAGGTCCGCCCCGCACCGCGGGCAGATCTCCGTCGCCTGGTTAATCTCGCCGTCGCACTCCGGACAGGTGTACATCGTCGCTCATTTCCGCGGCGCTAGTGTATCGCGTCCCGGTCCGCGGGGCATTCTCCCGTCCCCGGGCTGGGCCCATCCGCATCTCGGAAATACTTCCCATCCGGGCCGATTGTCCGTAAAATAGCCCGGAGAATCCGCCCCCGGCCCCTTTGCGGGCCTTGGGGTACCCGCGGAGAGCGTTTAACACCCGGGAGAGTCTGTCCTCACCCCGTTGTTTAGCTGCCGCTTAGAGAAACTTTTGGGGATTCCATGCGTATAAGAGAAGAGGACGGCGAGGACAGGTGTCTTGTTCGTGTGGTGTCCACCGGTATAATGCGGAAGTAGTTGAAGGGGAAGAAGATGAAGACGTGGCATAAAGTCGCGATTGGGGTTGGGGCAGTGGCCGTGCTGGGCGGCATCGTGCTGGTCAGCGTCAATCAGGCAAACAAAGGCGTCGTCGCCGTACAGACAGCCAAGGTCGGCAAGCAGGATCTCGTTTCCATGGTGACGGCCTCCGGCGAGGTCAAGCCCACCACCTACACGAACGTAAACGCCGAGGGCTTCGGCAAAATCGTCGCAATCTTGGTCAAGGAAGGCGACCACGTAAAAAAGGGCCAGACTCTGCTCCTCCAGGAAAGCATTCAGCAGAACGCCGACGTGCAGGCTCAGTCGGCCGCTCTCAGCTCCGCCGAATCGGGCATTCAATCCGCCGAAGCGAACTACAAGGCTGCGCAGGCGGATCTGCAGCAGCGCCGCTCGGATCTCGAGCGGACGAAACTCGATTGGGAGCGCGGCCAGGGTCTCTTCAAAGACGGGCTCGTCCCGAAATCGGAATATGACACGCGCAAGGCGGCGTACGAGAGCGCGGGTGCCGCCGAGTCCGCGAGTTCCTCGCGCGTCGCGCAGTTGAAGGCGGAGTTCGATCGCTCTCGTTCTCAGCACGACCAGACCCGCGCCATGCTCGCGCGCACGCGCGATGTCCTGCGCAAGACCAATTACACGTCGCCCATCAACGGCGTCGTCAGCTACCTCCCGGTGCGCCTCGGAGAAAACGTTGTGCCTGGCATTCAGAACTCCACCGGAAGCTTCCTGATGACCATCTCCGACATGTCCGTCGTCACTGCGGAAGTAAAAGTGGACGAGACCGACATCGTCAACGTCAAGATGGGCCAGGAGGCCGACGTCACGATCGACGCCGTCCCCGGCAAAGTCTTCAAGGGGCATGTGACGGAAATTGGCTCGCAGGCTGTTTTGCGCAGCTCGGGTCTCGCCACGACACAGAGCAATACGAGCACCCAGGAAGCGAAGGATTTCAAAGTTGTCGTCACGCTGGCAAACCCGCCGGAAAACGTCCGGCCGGGCCTTTCGACGACCGCCAAGATCAAAACCGCGGAGAAGAAAGACGCAGTCGCCATTCCCATCCAGGCGCTGGCTGTCCGCACGCGCAAGGACTTGGAAGAAGCCGCCAAGCACGGCAAGAAACCGAACCAGAGCGTGACGCTGGCCGCTCCGCTTCCCGCGTCGGTAGGGACCGACCCGAAAAAGGACGAAATTCAGGGCGTGTTCGTCGTCCGCGGTAAGCAGGCCGTCTTCACCCCGGTCGAAACGGGCATCACCGGCATCACTGACATCGAAATCAAGTCCGGATTGAAGCCCGGCGACGAAATCGTGACCGGGAGCTATAAAGCCCTGCGCACCTTAAAGCCCGAATCCACCGTAAAGGTGGACAACTCGGCGCCCAAAAAGGCTGATGACCAGCAGAGCTGACGCTCCGGCGTCTAAACCCTAGATCGGCAGGCGTGGAATTTTCGAGGAGTTCTCAAATGCCCGTAGAAACACCGGCCGCTGATTCTTACCGCGAAGACTTGCTCTCTTCCGGCGTGGTCATCAAGACCGAAGAACTGACCAAGATCTACGAGATGGGCGCGGAAACTGTGCACGCCCTCCGCGGTGTGGACCTGGAGATCCGCAAGGGCGAATACGTCGCCATCATGGGCCCCTCCGGCTCGGGCAAATCCACGCTGATGAACCTCATCGGCTGCCTGGATTCGCCTAGCTCCGGCAAATACTGGCTCGCGGGCCGCCTCGTCAGCGACTTGGACGACGACGAGCTCGCCTATATCCGCAACAAAGAAATCGGCTTCGTCTTCCAGACATTCAACCTGCTGCCCCGCGCCACCGCGCTCCACAATGTCGAGCTGCCTCTCATTTACAACGGCACGCCGGCCGAGGAGCGCATCGTGCGCGCGAAAAAAGCGCTCGAGATGGTGGACCTCATACCACGCATGACCCACAAGCCCAACGAACTGTCCGGCGGTCAGCGCCAGCGTGTAGCCATCGCCCGCGCCCTGGTCAATTCCCCTTCGATCGTTCTCGCCGACGAGCCCACCGGCAACCTCGATTCGCAGACCGGCGAAGAGATCATGGGCGTCTTCGCGCGGCTGCACCAGCAGGGAAACACCATCATCCTGGTCACCCACGAGCATGACATCGCCAAGCACGCCCACCGCAGCATCTTCATCAAGGACGGAAAAATCTTCTCCGACCAGGCCGTTCAGAAATAGCGCCCTCCTTTCGCTCACGCTTCAGTCCGTGCTCTTCTCCCTAAACGCACGCGCTGGCCGCCAGGCCAGCCTCTTCTTTTCAGCGAATCGCTTGACGCCGCCTTCCTGCGGTGTTACATAACCCCAATTCTTCGGTTCCTGGATCAAATCATCGCCGAAAGGAGCACCATGAAAACCCGTGCCTTCACTTTCCTTCTCCTCGCAACCGCCCTGCTGAGCTGCCTGTCCGCGCAAGCCCAGCAGGCCCAGTCTCAGCCCCAGCCATTGATCTTCTGGTACGACTACACCGTCAACCCAGGCAAAGAAGACGATTTCCTGAATCTCGTGAAAACCGTCGGCGCCCCCGTACGGGACAAATTGATGGCCGATGGCGTGGTCCTGGCCTGGGGTGTCATGGTCCCCATGCTGCGCCAGCCGAGTGGGGGCACGCACATGATCTGGTATGCGGTCCAGGATTGGTCCGGCGTGGAAAAGGTGGACTCCTCGATGCGCGCGCAGATCGCCAAACTCACCGCCGAAGGCTCCAAAGCCGCGGAGACCGCGAAAAAAGGACAGAAATCCTCCGCTTCTCCGATGGATCGTCTCCGGGAACTGGTTGATTACAACAAGACCCGCGACTACCTCACCCGCGATCTGGTCTCCCGTTTGATGGATCCTTATCCAACGGGAGTTTTGCCGCACACGCGGTTTGCGTTCACAAAAGTCAAGCCCGGCAAGGGCGGCGACTACCGCCGCGCCTGGGAGAAATATAACAAGCCCGTGCTCGACAAACTCGTCGGCGACGGCGTCATCCTCGGCTACGGCTTCAGCGTGGAAGAGTTGCGCGTCTCCGGCGAATTCACCCACTTCACCTGGATCGACGTGAAGGAACTCGCCGCCTTCGACAAGCTCCGCGACGCTTTCGCCGCCGATCGCGCCCGCCGCTCTCCGGAAGAACGCGACGCCATCGGCGACTTGTTCAGCAGTCTGACCGACGCCGACGCGGCCCGCTCCGAAGTCTGGCGCTCCATCATCTTTCGCGTCCCCGGCCAGAAGTAGCTTGCGCAACAGGAGCGCCCTCATGGGGTGCCGGATTAGACTGCCTCCGCTCGCTCGGCTCGCTGTGGCAGTCTAATCCCTCTTGGTGTGAATCGAATCTCCCAACCCGTAGCCTGGCTTCTGCCTTCTCCCCCTCCTATTTCGACCGAGGCCAAACACCCCATGTGGTCCGGTGGTTTGACTCTTGCGGAGTCGAGAAGAGCCCCACTGCCGGAGCTGCGAAGAGTGACGCGAGAACGAGATCAGGCGGGGACCTGCCTCTCTCGCGCCCCGCGTGCGAATTTGGGAGCATCGCTTGTAGAATGGCACCCATGCCGAGACGCCGCCAGCGCGCAAGAACCATCGGGAGACAACTCCCGCTTTTGGCAGCGGTTCTGTTCGCGGGCTGCTCGACCTCCGCCCGGCAGAGCGATCTTCCGATCGCCCCGCAGGCGCAGGGTACTTCCACCGCCGCGAAGCAGGATGGCGCGGGCGGAAGCACTTCCGTCATTCGCTTTGTCCGCGATCCCGATCCTGCTCCTCCCTTTACGCTGAAGGATCTCGACGGCAAGCCCCTTTCCCTCGAAGGCACGCGCGGAAAAGTCACGCTCTTGAATTTCTGGGCAACCTGGTGCCCGCCCTGCCGCGCCGAAATTCCCGACCTGATTGCGCTGCAGAAAAAATACGCCGACAAGCTGCAAATCATCGCGCTTTCTCTGGACGAAGGTTCGCCCGAGAGCGTGAAAAAGTTTGCGCGGGCTTCGGGCATGAACTATCCGGTGGCCATCGCTCCGGCGGAGTTGAGCGCGCAGTACGGCGGAATCCCCGCGCTCCCCACTTCCTTCGTGCTGGACACAGAAGGCCGCGTCGTGCAGAAACATGTCGGCTTGCGCGACCCTGCTCTCTACGAAGCGGAGATTCGCGCGCTCCTCGGCCTGCCGGTTCCGGCTAGGGTCGAAACCTTCGAGGATACGGGCGAGGTTTTTCTCCGCCACGCCGACCGCGCGACCGAACTGCCCGGCGTGGACATGTCTTCGCTGAGCGGTGAGCAGAAAAAAGTCGCGCTCCATCGTTTTAACTCCGAGAACTGCACCTGCCCGTGCGCGTTGACCCTCGCGCAGTGCCGCATGAACGACACCTCCTGCGCCGTCAGCAAAGCAATCACGGACAAACTTATTGATGAAATTAAAGACTCCTCCGCCAAGGACGGCAAGCCTTCCGCGGCGCCCGCCAAACCCGATTCGCCGGGCGCGCCATGATTGGCGGTTCCGGCGCCGCACTCTCGCGAGGCCTTACGAATGACCGGCGGGGCACTATTCCGGGAACGGAATGCGCTTGAATCCAAAGACTCTTTTCTTTATCGGCTTGATCGTTTGCGCGAGCGGCTTCGTGTCTCCGCCGCTGGCATTGACCGCCGGCATTCTCTTTGGACTCAGTTTCGCGCACCCCTACCATGCGGATAGCAGGAGCCTGGCCACGATTCTTCTGCAATCCTCGGTCGTCGCGCTCGGCTTTGGGATGAACTTACAGGAAGTGCTGAAGGCCGGGCGAAGCGGATTTCTCTATACCGCGCTCGGAATCACGTTCGCGCTGGTCATCGGGCTGGGAATTGGACGACTTCTGCGAGTCCGCTGCAACTCATCTTTTCTCATCAGTGCGGGAACGGCGATCTGCGGAGGCAGTGCGATCGCGGCGGTCGGGCCGATCATTCAGGCGGGGGAAGAAGAAATGGCCGTCGCCCTCGGCACGGTCTTCATTCTGAACTCCATCGCGCTGCTAATCTTTCCCAGGATCGGCTGGTCGCTGCAACTGACGCAGCCGCAGTTCGGCCTGTGGGCGGCGCTGGCGATTCACGACACCAGCTCCGTGGTGGGAGCTTCCGCACGCTACGGCGCGGAAGCGCTCGTGGTGGGCACGACCGTCAAGCTGGCGCGCGCGCTCTGGATCGTGCCGCTCACACTGGCCACCGCCGCCGTCAAAAAGAGCAGCTCGCATGTCCGGATCCCCTGGTTCATTTTCCTGTTCTGTCTCGCCGCAATCGTAAACTCCTATGCCCCTTCTCTGTCGCTCCTCTCGAAGTCACTCTACAGCCTGGGCCGCCAGGGCCTAACCGCTACCCTCTTCCTCATCGGCACCGGCATCTCTCACGGCACTCTCCGCCAGGTGGGATGGCAGCCGCTTCTGCAGGGTGTTCTGCTGTGGATCGTTGTGGGTGTTACATCGCTCTGGCTCATCCGCATTGGCTGGATCGGATTCTAGGCGGGTAGAAGCAGCGCGTTGCCGTTGCCTGGGCGCAACTTGCCGACGCGCGCGATTGCGCGTAGGCCAGCGGGCCTATGTGGCATCAAAGGCCTACAGCGACCGGAAATTCTGGGGGCGCGCGGTGGCGCGTGGGAGAAATCCTGGGTAAGAAGTAATGTGCGGACGGATGAACCCTCCGAGCGGGTGGACACGAAAATTCTCGAGACGCTTGTCGAACTCGATGGCGGCCAGGACCTGCCACTTGGGTTGCGGGTAGATTCATTTGTCCAGGTCGGTGAAAGCCAGGAGTAGAGGGAGCTAGAAGTTCAGAGAGATCAATCTGCCCATATATTACCTTATTTATTATGCCCATTAGTAGTCGTATGTCGGTATATTGTCTTTTCTATAGTTTCTACTTTGACGCTATTCTTCCCTAACTGACTTAAATATTTAGACTTACACTCATTTGAATCGAATTTTAAGTTTGGAGAGTCTAATGCATATGTTAGGACAGGCTCCTTTCACCAACATGCTCAGGATCACCACAGAACGGAAGCGTGGGCGGCTGCTCCTCACTGTGGAAGGGTGCCTGTCGGGCACATCTGTTTCGACGCTGGAGCAGTGCTGGCGCGAACTTCGCGCATCGCGTCGCGAGGTGAAGTTCTCGGTGAACTTGTGCGGAGTTAGTTTTATTGATACGCCGGGAAAGGTTCTGCTCAAGGAGATCCACCGCCAGGGAGGGCAGCTTCTCGCCGAAGGGTGTCTTAATCAGGCCATCCTCCGAGAAATTGTAGCGGGCGAAAAGGAAGTCAAAGGAACTCGGCCGGGTGCCGTACGGAAGGGCGCGCACATTTTTTTCTATGGGTTCCTGCTCTTCACACTGCTGCCGGGGGCACTCTCCGCGCAACAGGTTCCCGCGACTTGCGCACGACCGACCGACGTTTTGCGTCTGACGCACTGGCGTCGCTATCAGGCAGCGCAAGATATGGCCTCTGCCGCGCGGGCTTCGCAAGAGCCATCGGGCGCATGGAAAAGGTCTACGCAAGTTGGGGACGCGATAAGTGTCGAGATCGAAGTCGGAGTGGAAAACGCGCTGAGGACCACCGGAACCCTGGTGGAACGGCCAAAGGGGCCGGTGGCGGTGCACTGAGCGGGGCAGGGGCGAATTTGTTCCGGGCGCCGGCGAGAGATTGGAGTTTGGTCCAAGGGGGAAGCCATGGCAACACAGGTGATCGGGCAAATGCAGTTGAGCGAGGAGAAGCTGATCCGCGCGGGACAGCGCGGAGACGCAGAAGCGATGGAGACGCTGTTTCGCCGCTACCAGCGCCAGCTCTTTCAGACGGCGCTGCGCGTTCTCGGCAATGCCGAGGAAGCGGAAGACGCGCTGCAGGACGGCCTGCTTTCGGCGTACCGCAACCTGAAGCGGTTTGAAGGTCGCTCGCAATTCTCGACGTGGCTCACACGCATCGTCATCAACGCGGCGCTGATGCGGCGGCGCAGCCAGAAGGCGCGGCCGGCGGTTTCGCTCGAAGAGACTGCGCACGAGGACGAACTGCCGATTACGGAACGTGTCGCAGATGAAGGGCCAAACCCGGAGCAGGTGTACGCCGGAACGGAAATCCGCGAAATGATCCGGGAGAATCTGGACGAACTGTCTCCGCTGCTGCGCACGGCATTTGTCCTGCGCGAGGTCGAGGGATACTCGACCGGCGAGGCGGCGAAGAAGCTCGGCGTGACCGAAAACACGCTGAAGGCGCGGCTGTGGCGCGCGCGGCACCAGCTTGCCGAGCGGCTCCGCCAGCGTGTGCGCCGCATGAAGGATGGAGTCACGGGCGGCAACGGCAAGGCCGGGATGATGGGCGACGAAGCCTGCAGCTACTGCTGATTCCTTTCCTTCGGAATGTTTGAGTGCAAGAGGGCCGGCCGCGTGGCCGGCCCTCTTTGCATTTCTGTTCCGGCGGATCCCGGTTCTCCGCGCGCGCTGTGTAGAAGGCCGGAAAAAGAAACTCGAGATAGGAAAAGCGGTGAGAGGGTGAGAAGGAGGCAGTAGTGCTGTGGAAAAGTGGGGGTACCCACACCCGGGTTGTTTTGGTGAAAGAGACGGCAAAGCATAGAGCACATTAGGGATAGGATTTGCAAGCGTGCAAAAGAGGCGGCAAACGCTTGAAAACAAAGGGCGTATCTTGCGCCGTGCGGCGCAGGAGTGGGCAAGAGATTGAAAAAGAAGAAGTAACGTGTTGTATCGCTCAGTGAGAGGGTCGATCCGAGGCGGTTCCGGGGTAGCGGAGGAGACGGGAAGGGAGGTGCGGCGGCGGATCATGGGGCATGGTAGCAGAGAGCGGGAGGATAGTCAAGAGAAGAATGGTACTGAAGAGTATTCGGACGGGGACTCAGTCTTCGGGTGATACCGGGAAAGGGGACCGTTCAGCGAATCCGATAGGCTTCTGCGCGAAATCAGGGGAGCTGGTTAGCCGGGAGTACCATTGACGGTGCGAGCTACACGGTGGATGCTGCGGGGAACCGCACGGCGAAGACGGACCAGCGGGCGGGCGTCACATCGAATTTCGCGTACGACGCGATCTACCAGTTGACGGGCGTGACGCAGGGGGCGAGCACGGCGGAGAGTTACACCTACGATCCTGTGGGCAACCGGCTCAGCGCGCTGGGTGTGTCGCCGTACAACTACAACGTGTCGAACCAGCTCACGGCAACGCCGGGGGCGGCCTACGGGTACGACGCGAACGGCAACACGGTGACACGGAACGACGCGAGCGGCATCACCACGTTTGCGTGGGACTTCGAGAACCGCCTGACGAGCGTGACTCTGCCTGGGGGCGGCGTGGTCGGCTTCAAATACGATCCCTTGGGGAGAAGAATCGAGAAAACCACTTCCAGCACGACAAGTATCTACGCCTACGACGCCGACAATCTGATCGAGGAAACAAACGCGGCGGGTGCGGTGGTCGCTAGATACACCCAAACTCAAAAGATTGACGAGCCGCTGGCCATGCTGCGCAGTGCAACAACCAGCTACTATGAAGCTGACGGTCTCGGATCTGTCACTTCGCTCAGCAGCGCAGCCGGAGCGCTGGGGCAGACGTATACGTTCGACTCGTTCGGAAATCTGATCGCATCGAGCGGATCACTGACGAATCCGTTCCGCTACACGGGCCGGGAGTTCGACGCCGAAACCAATCTCTACTTTTACCGCCACAGATATTACGACCAGACCACAGCCAGGTTCCTGAGCGAAGACCTACTCAGGTTTGACGGTGCAGAGTCGAATCCGAATCTCTATTGGTACGTGCGAAATAGTCCTACCACTGCGATTGATCCGCTGGGCCTATGGCCATGGCCTCCGATTGGCATAGAGCCTATTATGCCGCCTCCTTGCCAGACCTGCATTGGGTTCGGCGCGGGCGCGGGCGACATGTGGAATAACTACGAGAGGATGAAACAAAGAAACTGGAAGGGTGACGACTTGTACTACCACTGCATGGGGAACTGCCAGGCCACCAATCGGGGGAGCGGTGGCGCAGCGGCGGCGAAGGTGGTCAGCTTTTTCCGAACAAACTTCTGGGGAAGATTAACCGAGGATGACTGGCGAGATGACGACCAGGCAAACAAGTGTGGTCAGCAGGGTGGTGACTGCGACAAGACGTGCGCCCCATTTGTTCCTAAGTCATCGCCCGGAAAGCCGAAATTTCCAGGATGGTGAAGATAAATATGGGTCTGACTCATTCACTCAGTCAGCGATCATCGAGAGCGCTTTCACTGACCAGCAATGGACTGCTTCGTCCTAAAGCGCCTCTCCTTGTGACTGTGCTCTGTGTTGGTCTAGCTTGTGTCCTCGTTGCTTGCCATAGTGATCGTCGTGAATCGTCCTATACCTCTCTCGCTGACGCGAAGAAGGACGGGGCGATTGACCGCGGCTGGATACCTGACTTCCTGCCTGAGAGCTCTCGGGCCATACACGAGGTTCATGACATGTCGCCCTCGACGACATGGTGCGCGTTTGAATTCCTTCCTAGCGACTCGCAGGGGCTTCGAAAGAGCCTCAAAAGTGTTGGTGAGCTAGCGCCGTCGGTGAGGCATGTGCCAAACCCTGGTGAGTCGTGGTGGCCAGCCATGCTCGATGGCAATCTTGACGTGGGGAAGATTCAGAAGGCGGGTTTCGAGCTTTATATGATCGAGGCACCCGAGACGCCTTCCAGTACAGAGGTGCTACTCTTCGCGATTGACTGGGCGAAGGGGCATGGATTTTTCTACCGGACACGAGCCTAACTTACGAGTGGCGGCGTGGTTCCGCGTCCTGAAGGGCCTTTGAGGGCCTGTCCGTGCCGGTTTAACGGGCAGCGCCGCAGAGCGCCCGAAGAGCCATGCCTTCGGCATGGGGAAGGGTATGACACGTCACCCCTAAAAGGGTGCTGCACAGCAACTTTGGTTGCTGTATAGGAACCATCAAGAAATCAGCGGCTTACAAAATCTGCGGCGCCGCAGAGCGCCGCACGGTTCCTATACGGGAACTTGTTGAAAACAAAGCGCGGCGGCTAAAGGAAAAAACCAGCACGCGACGCAGGGCGCCGGCGCGGTGCGCTTCGGGAAAAGAATCGACGGGAATGGCCGAGAATCGGCTGGGGGAGAGAACTACTGCACGCGCTGGATGCGGCTCTCAAAGCCGACCAGCGCATCGAAGATGGCCAGAACGTGCCGCCGGTATTCGATCATGCGCTCGAAGAGGTCGCGCAGCTCCGGCTCCCGCTCCGCCTCGCGGTGCCACCGCGCCATCACCGACGGCGGCACGCCGATGTCCCGCCGGAGTTCGTCCGCGGAATGCCCGCGCAGAAACAGCCCGTAGAAGAAGGCCGCTTCGCGCTGCGGCAGCTCGAAGTCCTGGAGGACTCCTACCGGCACGATTTGGGTCTGCGTCGCCATAGAGAAAGGGCAGTTTACAGAAAAGCTTCTCCGCGTCAAGTAGTACGCTGGGGGGCCTGCGGCGAGGATGTCACCTGCAGCCCAGCCAGGGGGACTGGTACCCACGGGGCAACGCCCGGGTTGCTCCGCGGATTCGAACAACCATAGGATGCCGAAAACCATGCCCACGGCTCCCAAATCCTTGCTCCGGCGCAGGTTCGGAGGGAAGGTACGCCTCAGCCTGCCCGGCGGCCTGCGCGAACGGCAACTGGCCTGGGCGCCCCGCCCGCCTGATTCCGCTGGGGAGTGCCGCCTAAAGCCTATTGGCTTTTCGGCTTCGGCCACAGAACGGACTCTCCTCCATCGCGATTCCGCTGCTTAAAATGGAGCCAGAATGAGGTGACGTCTCCCGGTGAACGTGCGGCACAATTTTTTGCCTTTCTTGCGACTGCTTGTCGTGCTGGGCATGTTGTCTCCGCTCGCCGCTTGGGCAGACTCGTTGCTACCGGACCATCCCCGCTACGCCATCACCCATTTCGGCGACCGCTTCGGACTCGGCTCAGCCACCGTGACCGCGCTGGCACAAGATTATCGCGGCTTCCTGTGGATCGGCACGCAGTCGGGCATCTATCGCTACGACGGGGCAAACGTGCGGCGATACGGCCCGGAGGAGGGTCTTCCCGGACATCACGTGGACCAAATCCTCGCGGGACCCGACGGTTCGCTGTGGGTGCGAACCACGAAGGGGATTGCCTATCTCTCCAGAGAGCGATTCTCGCCCGTGGCTCTGCCCGAAAAATTCGGGAGGCTGCGAGATGGCCCGCAAACGATTGCCATAGGCCGACAAGGCACTCTTTTCGTCGCCACCGAGGGAGGGCTCGTGCGGCTTCGCCGCTCCGGCGAGAGTCAGACCGCTCTCGGCGAGGGACAGATCCTCTCAACGGCGACGCCCGGCGCAATTGTCCGCGGACCTGACGACACGATCTGGTTTGCAGCGGCCGGGCGGATATGGAAGCTTTCTCCCGGCTCGGCAGCTCCAGAGCTTTTTTGCGACCTGCCTGCGGCTCTCGATCCGGTTCTTGCAATTGCCGTCGATGGCCACGCACATCTCTGGGTGCGCGCGCGCTACCATCTCGCCGCGGTGGACCTGAAAGACGCTGCTTCGCGCGAGCCCATTTTCCACGACGAGGGAGTCCCCGGCGCGAACATGTACGGCGCGCCGAGCGTGGATCACGAAGGAAACGTTCTGCTGCCCACTTCAGCAGGATTATTTCGCTGGGCAAATGATCATTGGGTAGTGACGGACCACAGAGGCGGCCTGACCAGCAGCGCCGTTTTTTCGGCGCTGGAAGACAGCGAGGGCACGATTTGGGTTGGACTCGCAGGGGCGGGCCTCGACCGCTGGCCGGGTTCAAAGCAATGGTCGGGGTGGACGGATTCCGAGGGCCTTCCCGATTCGCTCGTGCTGCGAATCCTGCGCGATGCGCGCTCGCGGCTCTGGGTGGGGACGAACAATGGTCTCGCGGCGTGGGATCCCGCTGCACGGCACTGGCTCACTTGGAATTCCGCGAATGGCCTCGCGGGAAGCGGCGTCACGCAACTGGCGCGAACGCCGGATGGGGCCATCTGGCAACTCTGCTACCACAGCGGAGTCACGCGGATCGATGCGACAGGCGCGAAGCCAATCCTGCGACGAGTGCCCCACTCAGGCGAGTGGCCGGTTGTGGATCTTGCGGCGGCGGCGGATGGCTCCGTGTGGGTCAGCGCGGAAGACGGCTTGAGCGTCGTGCGCTACGAAAAAGGTGAGTTTCACGAACAGGATATCCCCGTTCCAACCGAAGCCATCGGCATGATCCGCGCGCTGGCGTTCGATGCGGGCGGCGGATTGTGGGCCGGCGGGCCCGGCGGACTTGCCTATTACGCGAAAGGGAAATGGAGCACATTCCACAAGAGCGATGGGCTGCTGGGCGACAACGTTCACCACCTCCTGGTCGCCGGCGCGAATGAGCTTTGGATCGGCTATCAGGACGAAGACGCGGTGACCCGCGCGCGCATCCAGCCGGACGGCAGAATCGTTACGAATCACGTTGCGAAGGGTGTGTGCGTACTCGGGATGGACCGCAGCCGCAACGTGTGGCTCGGATTGGAATCGGGTGCCGGAGAACTGAGCGCCAGCGGCACGCTCCGGCGCTTCACGCGGGCAGATGGACTGCTTTGGGACGATGTGAATTGCGGCGCGTTCTGGCAGGAAGCCGACGGTTCGGTGCTGATCGGGAGCAGCCAGGGTTTGGTTCGCTATGATCCCGCGCAGGAAGAATCCGCGCTAGCCGCGCCTCCGGTCGTTCTCACGTCCGCGAAATTCGGCAATCGGGAACTGCTCAACGAGAGCCGGCCGCGCATCCCGTACCAAGACCGGACGTTTCAGGCCGAATTTGCAGCGATGACCTTTCGAGACTCCGATCGGCTGCGATGCCGCTACCGGCTGCGCGGCCTCGAAACCGAGTTCACCGAGACGCGGCTGCGCGAGGCGCGGTACGCATTGCTGCCGGCGGGGGAGTACACGTTTGAAGTGCGCTGCGGATCGGACGAGCACGGCTGGAGTTCACGAGCAGCGATGTATCCCTTCGTGCTCGAACCCCCCTGGTGGCAGCGGCTGGAAGCGCGGTTGAGTGGAGTCCTGCTGGCGCTCCTGGCGGTGTGGGGTTTTACACAGGAGCGCACACGGCGGCTCCGGCGGGAGCGAGCACGCCTGGAAGAAGCGGTCGCGGCGCACAGTATGCAACTCGCCCGCGCGAACGCCGAACTACAGGAGGCGTCGCTCACCGACCCGCTGACCGGCGTGCGCAACCGGCGATTTTTCGAGACCGTCATTTCCGCCGATACCGAGCAGGCGTTGCGGGCCTATCGCGGCGGGCGGGGCGAGGGATACAGCACCGACCATCGTGAATTGGTCTTCTTCCTCGTCGATCTGGATTACTTCAAGAATGTGAACGACGAGCACGGCCATGATGCGGGCGATCGCGTTCTGGTGCAGATCGCACAGCGGCTGCGCCAGATCGTGCGCCAGTCCGATTATCTGGTGCGCTGGGGCGGCGAAGAGTTTCTGATCGTATGCCGCGCGGCGGAACGCGCCGAGGCGCACATTACGGCGACGCGAATTCTGGCGATCGTTTCCCGCGAGCCCTTCGAACTGGCGAACGGCCGCCGGATTCACTGCAGCTGTTCGGTCGGTTGGGCGCCGTTTCCCTGGTCGCTCGAAACGCCGGGAGCACTTTCACTCGAGGAAACGATGAAGTGCGCCGACCGCGGGCTGTACTTCGCGAAGGACCGGGGCCGCGCCCGGGCCGTCGGCGTCGTGCCCCGCGATCCCGCGGCGGTTCCGCTCTACAAGGACGCCATCGTCCGCCACGCGTCGTTTCAGGTCCGCGGGGTCCTAGCGATGGAAATCTGCGCGGAAACTCCAAGCGTCGAGGCGCAGGAGACACAGATTCCCGCGGGTTCGACAGAGATACGCTAGAGATACGGCTGCTGCGGTCCTTGCCATGCGCCAGCGATGTGGCGTTGGCGCCGACCGGAAGCCAATGGCCACGATGCCGCCTTCGGCACGGCGGGCCCGCGCTTCCTAAGGGAGTGGCTCGCACGGAACCGGGAATCCTGTGTGTGATGGGAAACAGAGTGCTACCGGCAAAGCTGCCGCCAATCCCCGCGAGAGTGGAAATTCCGCCGCGTCCGCCGTACAGTTAAGAGAGCGCCGAACGGAAGCGGGGCGCATCCTCACCCTGGAAAGCATGGAGGCTCGCTGATGCGTGCGATGCGAATTCTACTTGGCAGCATGATGATGTTTGGAATCGCGCTGGGACTGGCGATTCTGCCGCAGCGCGCCGCGTCCGGTTCTCCGCAAATGGCCGGCGGCGGAATTGTTCCTGCCTTCCACCGCGAGGTTCCCGGAGGGCCGCTTCCGGTGACGCTCAGCCCGAAACAATTCGATGATCCTATGGTGCAGAACTCGTACGCCATCGCGGCGCGGATCAAGAAGACGCTCTATCAGCAACCCTGCTACTGCCACTGCGACCGCAGCCAGGGCCACGGAAGCCTGCTCGACTGCTACGTCTCGAAGCACGCTTCGGGCTGCGAGATCTGCATCCGCGAAACGTTTTACGCCTCCCAGCAACTCGCGAAAGGCAAGACCGCGGCGCAAATCCGCGACGGCATCAACCGCGGGGATTGGGAGAAAGCGGACGTCTCGAAATACCGGACATACCCACCGGCAAAGTAACGCCGCGCTTCCGGACGAATGGGCCGCTCTCGAACATGACCGATTTCGCGAAAGCGTTTGGCTGCAAAAAAGAGACAAGATGGTGCGGGAGCAGGCTGACAAGATCTGGTAGCTGAAGGAAGCATGCCCACGCACCGGCGAATCGCTCTATTTGTGGTGCTCTATGGGGGACTGGGATACTTCCTCTGGCAGAATCCTCCCGCGCCGTGGACGTGGATGCAGACGACGGGGCTGTGCCTCATGGTGCCGGGCTTCCTGCTCTGGCTGACGGCGCACATGCAGCTTGGCCGGTCTTTTACCTTGAGAGCCGAGGCGCGGGCGCTCGTGACACGCGGTCTATATTCGAGAATTCGCAATCCAATTTATGTGTTCGGGGCGATCTTCCTGGCCGGGCTGGTGATTTTCATCGGCCGCCCCTATTTGCTGCTTCTTTTCGCGATTCTGATCCCGATGCAGGTCGCGCGCGCCCGCAAGGAGTCGCGAGTCTTGGAAGAAAAATTCGGTGAGGAGTACCGGCGGTATCGAGCCAAGACATGGTTCTAACGAGCCGCGGAAAAAGTTTTCCTCGGTGTCATTCTTCGACCGTGATAAGAAACCGTCGCTGCGTGAGGATGACAACCAAAGACGAGTTTTTCCATTGCCTGCTCGGAGTTTTGGGGGCGGGCCGCATTGATTTCTTCTTCTGGAGGTGATGCTTCTATGCGCATCACGATTGCAAGCTTCCTTCTTAGCCTGAGCTGTTCCCTGCCGCTGGCAGCGCAGGAGAAAAAAACCGAACCGGCGCCCGACTTGGCGCTGACGGCCATCGGAAGACAGCACCATCCGATCGCGACGAAGAGCCCGGAGGCGCAGGAGTACTTCGACCAGGGCATGACGTTTATTTTCGGCTTCAACCACGAGGAGGCCGCGCGGGCGTTCCAGCGCGCGTCGGAGCTGGATCCGGCATCGCCGATGCCGCTGTGGGGGATCGCGCTGGCCGTGGGGCCGAACTACAACATGGATGTGGACGCGGAACGGGAGAAGTTGGCGAACGAGACGATTCAGAAGGCGCGGAAGCTGGCGGCAAGCGCCCCGCAGAACGAGAGAGAGTACGTCGCGGCTCTGGCGGCGCGCTACTCCGGCGAAGCGCATCCCGATTACAAGAAGCTTTCCCGCGAGTATGCCGCCGCGATGCGCGAGCTGGCGAAGAAATATCCCGACGACCTCGACGCCGCGACGATGTATGCCGAAAGCTTGATGAACCTGCGGCCCTGGAAACTCTGGTCGCACGACGGGAAGCCCGCGGAAGGAACGGAAGAGATCATCGGGGTGTTGGAATCGGTGCTTGCGCGCGATCCAAATCATGCGGGCGCGAATCATTACTACATCCATGCGGTGGAGGCTTCGCCGGATCCGGGGCGTGCGCTGCCGAGCGCCAGCCGGCTGGACACGCTTGTGCCGCAAGCCGGCCACCTGGTGCACATGCCCGCGCACATCTACGCCCGCACCGGCAATTACAGGGCGGCGGCGAAGAGCAATGAGATCGCGGCGGAGCGCGATCGCGTCTATGCGGAACAGGCGGAGAAGCGGGGCGGCCTCTACGACCTGATGTACCACAGCCACAACGAGCATTTCCGCGCGGCCGCGGCATCGATGGCAGGGCGCTACGCGGAGGCACGCGCCGCGGCGGACGCGATGGTGGCGCGACTGACGCCGCACGTCAAGATGATGCCGATGCTGGACGGGTTTGTGATGACGCCGATCTGGGTGGACGCGCGGTTCGGGAAGTGGGATGAGATTCTGGCGCGGCCGGAGCCACTGAAGGAATTGCCCGGAACACATGCCTTCTGGCGCTATTCGCGCAGCCTGGCGTTTGCAGCGCGCGGCGACGCGGCCAAGGCCGCGGCCGAACTGGATACGATGATCGCGGAAGCGGCGAAGATTCCGCCGGATGCCCCCATCGACCCGTTGAACAACTCGAAGGACATTTTCGCGCTGGCGGCACACGTGCTCGCAGCGCGTCGGGTCGCCGCGGAGGGCAAAAAAGATGAAGCCATCCTGCGCTGGCGCAGAGCCGTGGAATTGCAGGACGCGCTGAACTACTCCGAGCCGCCCTCGTGGTATTACCCGGTGCGGGAATCGCTCGGGGCGGCGCTGCTGGCGGCGGGCCGGGCGGCGGAGGCGGAAAAAGTGTTTCGCGAGGACTTGCGGCAGAATCCGCGGAATCCGAGGTCGCTCTTCGGGCTGGCAGAGAGCCTGAAGGCGCAGAAGAGGGATGTGGATGCAGCGTGGGTGCAACGCGAGTTTGAAACAGCATGGAAAGATGCGGACGCGACGCTGCGACTGGGCGATTTGTAAGAAAGGGAGGGCGGATCGAAGCCCGCCCCTACATGGTCAGGATTCCACAAAGCGCCGGGAAAGCACCTTAGAGAAAAGGAATCAACGGCCGCCGCGGAGGTAGGCGTCGGTGCCGGCGAGCCAGTCCTCGCGCGGGGGCATAAAGACGTCGAGGTCCACCGTGTCCTCAATGGCCCAGGCTTCGTGGGGCATGTGCGGCGGGATACACAGCACTTCGCCGGCGTGAACGACGATCTCCTTCCCGTCAATCTTGAACTTCAGAGCGCCATCGAGGATGTAGGTCACCTGTTCGTTGTGATGGTGATGCTCTGGGACGTGCGCACCTTTTTTCAGGAGCACGCGGGCCAGCATCATCTTGTCGCCGACAACCATCTGGCGGTCGATGAAGGGATTGAGGTGCTCGCGTTCGACATCCTTCCACCTGATGAACTTCAAGGCTGGTGCAGCGCTCATTTGTTGTCTCCGTTCATCGCGCCATGGGTCACGCCGTAAAGTCTTGCGGCATTGTCGTGCAAATAGAGCCGTGCCAACTCGAGCGCCCGCGCTTCCGTGACCGCGCCTTCGGAGACCATCTCGGCGAGGGCTGCAGCCACCGCGGTGCGCGCCGAGCGCACGGCCAGCCAGAAGGTTTCTTCCGCGCCGACCGCGTCGTTGAATGGGAAGGCATCGGAAGCAAACATGATTTTTTCCGGATAGAGCGAGATCCACTGCTTGAGGATAGCCTTCAATTCCGAAGGGTAGAGGTAGTAGCCCATCAGCGAGGAATCGGTGTAAACGTTCTGCGCGGCAGTGAGCCAGATCATGTCCAGGGTGTAGGGATAGCCGCCGTGAATGAGCACGAAGTTGACGTTCCTGTAGCGCGGGTCGCGCAGGACGTTCTCGAGATTGAGCGGATTTCCCTGGCGAAGGCTGAAATAATCGCCGATGCCGACTGCGCTGTGGAGATGCACGGGCAGATGGAGCTTCCCGGCCTGATCGAGCAGCACGCGGAAAATGTAGTCCTGGAAGAGGGTGTACTCCCCGGAGGAAGGCACGCCGCCGGCGCGATACGCCCCGTAAATGGCATCCGCTTTCTCGCGCGGCGGATCGGCGAAGTACAGAGACCGGAAATACGCCGCTTCGAATTTCATGGCCACGCCGCCGCGCTTCTGGTTGTCCGCGAGAGTGCGCCGGACGAAGTCTTCGTAGCCGGCGAGATCGGCGGGCAGAGCGCTGACGCCTTCCTGGTGTTCGTAGCGCTGCAGGACTTTTTCCTGCAGCGGAATGTACACGGCCATGTCGCCGTTCTTTCCCGCCAGGTCGCGGTTGTCGAAGGGGAAGAGGAACGAATCCGCGAAGAAGACCCAGTGGAAGCGCTTGGGATCGAGATAGGGGGCGAGCGCAACGCGGTTAGCGAGGGAGGTTTCGACGTTGAGCTTGTCCAGAATGCCGGAGAAATAGGCGGTGCCGCCTTCTTTCTCCCATGCCTTCTTCTTGTCAATGAGCCACTTGGCGTGCTCGGGCTTGAAATCGCCGTAGGGATAGCCGAAAAGCGCCTTCGCCGCGGCGGCAAATTCGGGATTCGAATCGCGCAGGCGGAAGACCGTGCTGGCATTCGGCGGCGCGGCCATCGCGTCCATGTCCATGTCGTCGGGCCAGGTGGCGTGGGAGTGATTGTCGTAAATGGGGATCCGGTCAATTTTCTTGAGGAGCCGCGCGTAGATGGCGGGCAGGTCCGGGCCGGGCAGAGGATTGGCCTGCGCCGCGGCAGGAGACGGTGCGGCAAGGATGAGAAGCGATGTCAGGAGCGAGAGAATCATTCGTTTCATTCTTGGTCCCCATCGGAGCAAACAGTTATTCCACAAACACCGCGTCTTTGTCGAGTTCGAGAAACGATAGAGCAAGCGTTTGTGCGTTTTGAAAGATGTCATCCTGAGCCCATCCGCTGCGGATGGGCGAAGCTCCCCGAATCACCGCAGGATGCCAAGGGGAAGCGCCGGGCGACTTCTTAAGGCAAAGAAGCGACGCGCCACGAGTCATACGCCGCGCAGATCAGAGCGGGACGGCGGCGCGCCACTGGATGGAGACGCGCTGCATGCGGTCAAGCGCTTCCTCGAGGAGATTGCGGGCGCTGGCAAGCGAGAACCGTAGATAGTTTTTTCCTTCGGCACCGAAGGCCGCGCCAGCGATTCCGGCGACGCCCGCCTCTTCAAGAAGAATTGTCGCGACGTGTTCCGCGGCGAGGCCGGTGTCCTCGATATTCGCCCAGGCGTAGAAGGCGCCGTCGGGCGGCAGGCAGCGAAAGCCGGGGATGCGGTTCAAGCCTTCGACGAAGAGATCGCGGCGCTTGCGATATTCCGAAACCATGGCCTCGACCGCGTTCGTTGAATCACGCAGCGCTTCGATGGCCGCGACCTGGGTGAACTCCGCCGCGCAAGTGAACGTGTTCAGCACGAGCATGTCCAGCGCGTCAATGACCTGCACCGGCGCTACAGCGTAGCCGAGACGCCAGCCAGTCATGGCAAAACTTTTCGAAAAGCCGTCGATGATGACGCTACGCTCCGCCATACCCAGCAGAGACCAGAGGGAGCGGTATTCGCCGCTGAACAAAATGCGCGCGTAAATCTCATCGGCGATGACCCAGAGGTCGTGTTTTGCCGCAAGGTCAGCAATGCCGGCAAGCACCGCATCGCTGAAGACGCTGCCCGTGGGATTGTTCGGCGAATTGAATATCAGGAGGCGCGTCTTCGGCGTGATCTTTGCCGCGATTTCGCTGAGATCGGGTTGGAAGCGGTTTTTCTCCAAAAGGCGATAGGCGACGGCAGTGGCGCCGAGGCCGCGCGTGAAGGACGGATAGATCGGGAAGCCCGGATCCGGGTAGAGGACTTCGTCGCCGGGCTCGATGAGCGCCATCATGGCGAGAGAGAGCGCCATCTTGCAGCCCGGTGCGACGAGGACTTCCTGCGGCGAAACGGTGATGCGGCGCGTCCGCGCGAGATAGCCGGCGATGGCTTCGCGGAGCGCGGGCACGCCGCGCGTGGAGCAATAGCGGTCTCGGCCCGCGGCTACGGCAGCACACACAGCATCCACGACGGGCGCGGCGGGATGAAAATCCGGCTCACCAAGCTCCAGGTGAATAATCGAGCGGCCCTGCCGCTCGAGCTCTTTGGCGCGCGAGTAGACGGCGAGAGCGCCCTCTCCGGTCAGTTGGGAAACGCGATGGGCGACGCGGCGCATGAGACGATCCGCGATTCTAGCACTTCCAAGGTATGAGCATTGCACGCACAAAGACGCGGGGGCACGACCCGTTGTGCCCCTGCGAGGAGTTCAACAGAACGCCGCGCCTAGAACGCCCAGCGCAGCGAGAACTGGATCAGCCGCGGCGTGCCCACCGTGGAGAAGATCTTGCCGAAGGGTCCATTCGGGATCGGAATCAACTCCACATCGTTAATCGAGGGATTGGCGAAGTTCACGTGATTCCAGATGTTGAAGAAGTCAGTGGTAAACCGGATGGATTGCCGCTCGGTGAGCTTGAAATTCTTGAGCAGCGAAAAGTCCCAGTTCTGCTGGCGCGGGCCGCGGTAGATGTTCCGCCCGAGGTTGCCGAAGATGGTCACGACGCCATCGCCGCCCTGGGCCGCGGAAAGGGCCGGGGCCGGCTGGAAATTGGAGGAATTCAGATAGCCGTTGAGACGGCCGTGAATGTCGCCGCTGGTGGCGCCGGCGCTGATGGAGCCGCCGGGCGCCAAGTTTCCGCCCAGAGTCGCGGAGGCGAGACCCGGTCCGAGGAAAGCTGTCCCCCCGCCGGAATCGGTGACGGAGAAAGGCGAGCCCGACTGGAAGATAGTGATGCCGCTGATGGACCAGTCGCGCAGCAGAGCCGCTTTCAGGCCGGTCGCGTCTTTGAAGATGGGTAGTTCATACCGGTAACTGACGGTCAGGCGGTGCGTGCGGTCGAAATCGGAGAGGCCGCGCGAAGCGTCCAGAGTGGACTCGTCGTTGAAGGCGGTATTGAGCGCGGTGTTGCCGCTGGAGGTCGCATCGGTCGAGCGGGAAAAGGTGTAGGCACCCTGGAAATAACCCGCGGACCAGCGGCGCGCGAGCGTTGCCTGCAAGGAGTGATAGTGCGCGTAGGCATCATTGGCAAAGAGCTGGAAGCCGTTGTAGCCATTGATGCCGAACACGCGGGAGCGCGCGGGGCCGTTGCTGATCGTATTGGATGTGATGGTGAATTTCTGACCTCCGGCGCCGGTGAGCACGATGGGATTCTGCGGGCTGGCGAGTTTCGCCTGAATGCTGGTGCGTGTTTCGCGCAGATGCACGGCGTGTGTTCCCACGTAGCCGACCTCGAGCACCCAGTCTTTTCCGAGCGCGCGCTGAACGGTCAGGTTCCATTGCTGGGTGTTCGGGACCACGAACTTGCGCGGCACTTGCAAAGCGAAAATGTTAAACGCAGCGACGCCATTGCAACCGGCGGCGTTGCCGAAATTCGGGAACTGCGTGGTGTCACCCCCCGGAAAGTCGATAAAGACGGACTGGCAGCCGACGAACGCGGGATCGATGGTTCCGGCTTGCGGCAGTTTGTTCGGCGCCGTCAAGAAGAAATTTGCCAAGCTTCCCGCCGGTCCACCCAGAAACGCCACCGGCAAGAACGGCGCCTGGAACGAGAGCTGGTCCACGGTGCCCACGTCTTCGCGGACGTAGTAGATGCCGTAGCCAGAACGGATCGTCGTCGTGTGGCGGCCGCCGAGATCGTAGGCCAGGCCGATGCGCGGCCCGATCCCGCGAGAGTAGCCGTTGTCGTAGGTGGTGTTGCTGGCGTTGGGCTTCAGGCCGGGCACGTTCAGGCCTGTCACGCAAGAGGGGTACAGGAAGGGGAATTGCCCCTTGTCCGAGAGCTCCGGGTCGATGTTTCCGATGTGGCAGAGATTGTCATGGAATGCACCCATGACTTCGATGCGCAGACCGAGATTCAGCGTGAGGTTGCGGCGGATTTTCCAGTCGTCCTGAGCGAACGCGGCGAAATTGTTGGTGCGGTATTCGTGATCGAATACGCCGCCGCCGCCGAAGCTGAACTGGGGCGATCCCAGAAGGAAATTCTGGAAGTCCGTCCGCGCCGGAATCCCATTGGGCGGATCGGCCGGAGTATTGGTAAAGAAGAGCTGGCCGTTGAAGACCTGCGGGAAGAGCTTGTTCAGATTGACGCGGGTGAACTCCCCGCCGAAACGGAAGAAGTGCGTGCCGCGCACCCAGCTCAGCGTGTCCACGAAGTCGTAAGAATTCTGGGTCTGGAACTGGTCGGCCGGAGGCGTCGGACCGATCTGAAAACCGGAGGTGGCCAAAGTGAACTTGTAGATGGACTTTGTCGCGCTGTTGGTGGGCCGATTGATGCCGAGATCGGCGGCCGTCACCGGGGGAATGTTGATCAGGCTGTTGTTGATGCGGATGAAGCCGAAGCGGAACTCATTCACCAGCGCCGGCGAGAAGAGGTGGGTTTCGCCAAGGGAAAGGAAGCGGTCATTTACAGGCAGATCATACGGGAAGTTGAGATCCGTCGCGCTGATGCTGCTGGCCAGGGTGCCGCCGAGCGACGCCTGCAGGCCGCCCGCGCCAAAAGGCAAGAGCGACTCCGCGTTTGAGAAGAAGAACCGCGCGGAAATCCTGTCCTGGGCGCTGCGGAATTCGCGATCCCAGTTGGCGGTGAACTGGTCGTCAGTGTATTTCCCGGGCTTGCTAATGATAAACGTCCCGGTGGATCCGGGAGCGCCGGCGATTGTGGGGATCAAGAACCCGCCTGGACCATTGCCAAACTGGCTGCTCTGGAACTGGAGCAGCTTCAGCACGACTGGATCAATCGCGGCGGTTGGATCGCCCGGGAAAAACGCCAGGAGAAGGGATGCCGCCGAGCGATTCTGCGGGAGGACGGGGAACCCGGGGTTGTTGATGGCTGTCCCCGGAGAAAGACCGCTGCGCTGGCGAGTGCCCTGGTAATTCGCGAAGAAGAAACCGTATCGCACGGTCCCGACCGGTCCACCGAGGCTGCCGCCAAAGATGTTTTGCTTGACGGGCGGACGCGACTGGCCATTCGCGTTGAGGAAGAATTCGTTGGCGTTCAGGATGTCGTTGCGGAAGAACTCATAGACGTCGCCGTGGTAGTCCTTTGTGCCTGACTTGAGAATGGCGTTGACGTTGCCGCCGCCGTTGCGCCCCTGACTGGCATCGTAGAGCGACGTCTGCACCTTGAATTCCTGGATCACGTCTGGATTGGGCAGGGGAATGTTGGTGGACTGCGCGACGTTATAGTCGGTCGCGCTGATGCCTTCGATGAGGTAGTTGTTGTTGTCCTCGCGCTGGCCGTTGACGATGATGCGCACGTTGCCTCGCCCAAGCTGCGCGGAGGCGTTCAACTCGCTCTGGGCGCCGCTGGAAAGTGAAAGGAGTTGCTGGTAATTCTGCGTGGCGAGCGGCAACTCCCGTACCGTGGCGGTTCCGATGGATTGTCCGGTGGTGGCATTGGTGGTTTCGACAGTGGTGATCGTGGCACTGATCTCCACCTTTTCGGTCACGCTCCCGGGCTTGAGCGAGATGGTGATGGCGGTCGTCTCTGTGATGCGCACCTCAATGTTTGCG
>JBGQHF010000045.1:0-25349 GCA_041497835.1 Terriglobia bacterium | reverse complement strand
GGCAAGATCTGGCGCGTCGGCCTGATGGGCTACGTCAGCCAAAAGGCGAACGTCCTGCTCTTCCTTGCGGCGTTTGAAAAAGTGCTGACCGAACAGGGCTTCCGCGCTCCAGCCGGCGCGGGCGTCGCCGCTGCCCTGCGCAGCTACTTGCAGGCGGAGACGGTGGCCGCAGTCAGCCGGTAGGAATCTCTCCCACGGTGCCGCGTCTCGAAGGGAAAAGGAAAAAGAATTCGTGGGGTCGAAAACTCTTCTCGCCAATGCCGGGCCGATGTATCAATTCATCGGCGCGTTTACGGTGACCTCCAAGCTGTCCGGCAAGGTCTATCCCTGCCGTTTCTCGCACATGTGGAACGGCATTGCCACCCGCCACAGCGACACCATTGATACAAAATTCTTCGTGGATGGCGCCGGCGTCGTCCTGGGCATGGCGCATACAGCGTTTGTCGAATTCCGCACAAAGAATGGACGCGACTTGAGCGACCGCGAAGCCAGCTACATCGCCGCGGATTTTCTGCGCGAACGGCTGGAAGAAGAGGACGAGCGCGCGCTCTACGACGTCTCCCGCGAAGACGTCCTTCGCCTGATCGGGCGCCTCGGCCTGCGCTGAAACTCTCTCCCTTTTTCACTCGACGGGCTCGGTGCGGAATGCGTCGAGCCGCGGATGATGCAGACCGTCGCGGTGGATGAAGTACATCACCAGAAACATCAGCAGCGCTCCGGCGATCATCACGCCGACGGCAATCTGCAACCCCAGCACGAGATCCGACATGTCGTCCACGCGCCCGACGACATACGGCCCAAGAATCCCTCCGAAGAGCTGCGTGGCAAACATATAAACGCCAATGGAAGAGGCGTGCGCCCGCCGCGGCATCAGATCATGAATCACAGCGGTCACCGGGCCGTGATACCAGGACATGAAGTAGCCCCCGGTAAAGAACGCAATCACGATCATCAGCTTCTCTTCGGTGGTGATAGCCCACAAGATGAAAGGAGCGGCGAACAGGAAACCGAGCGCAACGGTCAGAATGCGGCCGAAGGCAAAACGCTTCTGCAGGAAATCGGCAACACCGCCGCCGGTGAGGACTCCGAGAAGCGCCGCGATGAGAAGTGTAGGGCCGAGTGACACGCCCGCCTCTTTCAGACTGAAGTCCTTGTAGCGCACGACGAAGTCCGTCCCCCAGGTGATGAAGGCGACGCTTGCAAAGGTGACCAGGACGCCGCTGCACAGGAGAGTCAGATAGGCAGGTACGCGCAACAGGCAACGAATCGGCACAACTTCCGACCGGGGGCCGCGCGGGGGTTCCTCGACTCTCAGAATGGCGAGCGAGAGAAGCAGACCAGGGATGCCGATGACATAGAACACGGGCCGCCAGCCCAGCGATTGGCCGATGACTCCGCCGAGGGCCTGGCCGGCGGTGCCGCCGGCAAGCATTCCCACGGCGAAGAGGGACTGTGCGCGGGCGCGGCTGGCAGTGGAGAACGCTCCGGAGATCATGGACTGCGCCGCAGGAGCGTAAGCGGCTTCGCCGACGCCGACAAGCGCTCGCGCGGTCAGGAGCATGGCGAAGGAGTTGACGTGGCTGGTCGCAATGGTTGCGAAACTCCAGAAAATGACGCCGTAGGCGATGATGCGGGAGCGGCTGTAGCGGTCGGCAAAGAAGCCGAAGGGAATACTGGCCACGGCAAGAATAGCCTGAAGAACAATCTGCACGTAACTGATCTGGGTGCTGCTCAGGAGAAATTCTTCGCGCAGCAGAGGCACGAGCGGAGGAATGGCCTGGCGGTCAGCGAAGTTGACAAAGTTAATCAAAGCGAGTACAGCGAGGACGCGGACCTGATATGCCGTCAAGGATGGCGTTTGTTTGTGCATTCCAGAAAGTCCCCTGCGTGCAGAAGCGCGGGACGCCAGTTTCGCCGGGCGATTATATACCGAGGAGCGTGATGCCAAGTTCAACGGCGGCGACAGCGGGTGACCGACTTACTACCGTGATGTCCTACGGCGTGCTGTTGCTGTTGCTCTACCTGGTTTTCCGGATCTACGAGCCTTTTTTGAAGGCGCTGGGATGGGCCGCGGTGCTGGTGGTGTTTTTCTATCCACTCCACGAGCGGCTGCGGCGGAGACTGGGGAGCGCGCGCGCGGCGGGGATCAGCACGGCGGGGGTGACTCTCCTGCTGATTGTGCCGACGATCCTGCTGGCGACGCTGTTTGTGCGCGAGGCAGTGGCGGCCTCCCGGAGTCTCGAGCAGGCACTGGTGCAGGAACATGCGGTAATTCTGACGCGGGCGTGGAGATGGATCGCATCGCGCGTGCCGGGAGCGGATCCGAATCTGGACGTGCTGCTGCTGCTGCGAGAAGCCGCGCAGCGGCAGGCAGGAGTCCTCGCGCAGCAGATCGGGACGGTGCTGCGCAATCTTGCGACTTTTGTTTTCGATTTGTTCGTGATGGTGTTCGCAATGTTTTACCTATTCCGCGACGCCGACGAGATCATCCGCGGCGTGCGTCACGTGCTTCCCTTTGAAAAGGACCATCGCGAGGGCATGATCGTACAGGCGCGGGATCTGATCTCCGCGAGCGTGACGACGAGTTTGATCCTCGCGGCGATCCAGGGCGTGCTGGGAGGATTGGCATTTGCAATCGTCAAATTGCCGACACCGCTGTTCTGGGGAGTGGTGATGGCTTTTTTCTCGCTTGTGCCGGTGGTGGGCTCCGGGCTGATTTTTGTGCCGGCCGCGTTGTGGCTGGCGTTCACGGGGCATTGGGGGAGCGCGCTCGTGCTGGTTGCGGTATGCGCGGGAGTGTCCACAATCGCGGACAATGCGTTGCGGCCGCTGCTCCTGGGGGGGCGGACGGAATTAAGCGGGCTGGTGATCTTCATCAGCGTGGTGGGAGGAGTGAGCGTGTTTGGAATGCTCGGACTGGTGCTGGGACCGATCCTGGTGGCGACGGCGGCGGGAATCCTGGGAGCGTACGTCACGCGGGCGGAGAAGGAGCGGATGACGGCTCGGTAAGGTGCGGAGCGGGCGGGGCGTTTTGCGGTTGCCGGGCACCGAGGCCAGAGAGGAGCTTGCGCCTGATTGAAACGAAACGGGGGATTCTCTTTTTTGCAGAGGTACCCCACCCCCCGGTGTTTTGTTGTGAAGAGGCGGCAAAGGATTGAGCGGATTGGGGATACGAAATTCTCTCCGCGCAAAGAGGCGGCAAACGCATGAAAACAAAGGGGAGTAGGCGTGAGAATAGATGCTGGGGGATTTGCAAGTGAATGAAAAGAAATGGAGGGGGAATTTGCGGGGAGAGGAGAAAGGAGGCGCGGTGGGTAGTTCATGCGGCACTATACCACAAGAGTAAACTCAGGTCAATAGGAAGTTTTTACATGGGGACGGCCCGTTGGTGGGACTCCGCCGAGCGAAGCCTCTAGGTTGGTTGGATGACGGCGTCGCACTCGTACCAGTAGGCTGTCGCCGCCCGGGGTCTTCACCATTTCACCCGCCAGGAGGGTGTCCCTGCCGCGCGGTAGGCTTGTAGTCTTCAAATTCCCAGTATCCGATTCGGCTCACTCTCTCAGCCACGTCCTGCCACGAATCGCCCTCGCACTTTTCGACTAACTCCGCAATCAATTTCTTGATGTACGCAACATCGTATTTGCAGACGATCAAATAGTGTCGTCCGACGACAAAGCCTTCACTTTGGCATACACCCGCTAGCCACTTCGGTGTACATACGTTTATGTCGAAGGACTCTTCCCCTTCGCCATGATTCGGGCCTACCATTGCGCGGACTGAGACGCAGAATCGCTCCGGGTCCTGCGGAGCAACCAGCTCAAGATTATCCATATCTGAACTGTAGATTGCCTTTAGTTGCGCCCTCATAATCATTTTATGTCCAGATGCCCATTGGAAACGGGCGGTCCACCTCGTACCAACTTCTGGACGGGTGGCCCGGGCACTGTTTTGTGTTTTCTCTAGACTGGGAGCATCGAGGAGAGGATACCACTGTTGTAAGACACCGCGAGGTAGCGAAACGAGGGTGCCCCACGCGTCGGTTTTACGCGTGGGGGTTTGGAACATGCCGAAAGGATTGAAGCGCTACTACGGACGCGGCCATCTGCATTTCCTCACATTTAGCTGCTATCGGCGGTTGCCACTGTTGAACACCGCGCGGGCGCGAAACCTCTTCGTGCACGCCCTGGGCAAGATTCGTGAGCGTTACCAATTCCTGCTGGTCGGGTACGTGGTCATGCCCAACCACGTGCATCTGCTGATCAGTGAGCCGAAGAACGGCACGCCGTCCGTCGTGCTGAAGGTGTTGAAGCAGCGGGTCTCGAGGGACTTGCGGAGAAAGAAGGGCCGCTCGCCTGCAGGGCAATTGCGTTTTACGTTTACAAGAGGTGCCGGGGACCTTCCGCGATTCTGGCAGCCCAGATTTTATGACTTCAATGTTTGGAGCGAAAAGAAAGTTCGCGAGAAGCTCGAGTACATGCATGCAAACCCCGTTACCAGAAAGCTGGTGAAGCGTCCGAAGGACTGGCCGTGGAGCAGTTGGCCGTTTTACTTCCGGGAGAAGTCCGGTTTGGCGCCAATGGATGGAGTCGAGCTGTGAGGGATCGAAGAGGGGAGAAAAGCCCCGCCCTCAAAAACCGAGGACGGGGCACCCTAAACTGCGCTTCAATTTCACGTCCGGGATAATCGCCCGGTGATTGCCGCGGGGGCGCTCGGCGATCCTAGGAGAAAGCGATAGGAGGCGGGCGGAGAGAAGGCGGCGATGACGGCTCGGTAACAGGGGGAGCGGGTAGGGGACGGGTGGCCGAGCGGCTGTGTTAGAGTAGCGCGTTCGAAGGGACTTCATGACCACCAGGCCCGCTGCGAAACACGCCGAGTTGCCGGAGGAGAAGCTGCGCTGGCGCTGCGATCCTTCGCGGCTGCCGTTTGAAACGACGGCGCAGGCGGAGCTGCGCGAAGGGTTCATCGGCCAGGAAAGGGCCCTGCGCGCTCTGAAGATGGGCGTGGAGCTGACGGCGCCCGGATACAACGTATTTGTCTGCGGGCTTGCGGGAACCAGCCGCGGCGGCACCATCGCGCACATGATCCGCGAGGTGCATCCGGAGTCCAAGCCTTCGCTGGACCGCTGTTACGTGAATAGTTTCAAGCTGCCGGACCGCCCGCGATTGCTGACCCTCCCGCAGGGACAGGCAAATCCTTTCAAGAAGGACATGCAGGCGGGCGTGGATTTTCTGCGGCGGCGGATCCCGCAGGTGTTCGAGGGCGAACCGTTCCAGCGGCAGAAGGGGCGAATCGTGGAGCGGTTCACAGTGCGCGAGAAAGACTTGATGGACGATTTCACGCGGCGGATCGCGCGCGAGCAGTTTGCGCTGGGGCATATGCAGGTGGGCGCGGTGGCGCTGCCGGAGATTTTCCCGGTGCTCGAAGGGCAAATGGTCCCGATCGAGGACATCACGAAGATGGTTCACGAGGGAAAACTCGAGGCGCCGCTGGCGGAAGACATCGAGCGCAAGTACGAACTATTCCGGCAGGAATTCACGGTCGTGTACCGGAAAACGCTGACGCTTTCGCGCGAGCTGGCGAGCGAGTTGAGCTACCTGGAGCAGGAAGCGGCGTCCGTGCTGGTGGACGGCGTGATTGAGGAGCTGAAGGAAAAATATCCCGGCGAAGGAGTCATCGAATACCTGGAAGAAGTGCGGCACCACCTGCTGGACAACCTGGACCCGTTCAAGGAGCACGAGGGCGAGCAGGAGCCGAACGAGGAGCAAGGAGAGGGGTTGGCCAAGGCGCCGGGACCGGAGCGCGATCCCTTCCGGGTCTATGGCGTGAACGTAATCCTCGCGCACAACGGCGAAAACGATTCTCCAGTCATCTTCGAGACCACCCCGACCTACGCGAATCTGTTCGGCACGATCCAGCGCGCGTACGACACGCGCGGAGGATGGAGCAGCGATTTCATGGACCTGCGCGCGGGCTCGCTGCTGCGGGCGGACGGCGGTTTTCTGATCATGTACGCGGTCGAGGCGCTCTCGGAAACAGGAGTATGGCGCGCGCTGAAACGCACGCTGAACCACAACCGGCTGGAGATCCAGCCGCTGGAGATGTTTTTCCCCTTTGGGGCGAGCGCGCTGAAGCCCGAGCCGATCGAAATCAACGTGAAGGTGATCCTGATCGGCGACCGCGACCTGTATGAGCTGCTGTACGAGTACGAGGAGGATTTCCGGAAGATTTTCAAGGTGCGGATGGAATTCGACGAAGAGATGCACTTGAGCGACGGCGTGATCGCCGAATATGCGGGGCGGCTGCGCGCGCTCTGCGAGAAGGAAGGCTTATTGCCTTTAGACCGCGGAGCCTTCGCATCGATTCTCGAGTACGGTGTGCGGCGCGCGGGCCGGCGCAACAAAGTGACGGCGCGATTTGTGGATATCGCGGACCTGGCGCGCGAGGCGTCGTATGCGGCGCGCGGGAAGGGCGAGACGCAGGTGCGGGCCGCGCACGTGCGCAACGCCCTGGAATCGAAAATGGAGCGGCACAACCTGATCGAAACGCGCATCCGCGAGATGATCGACGAGGGCACGCTGTTGATCGATGTTTCGGGCGAGCGGACCGGGCAGGTGAACGGATTGAGCGTGCTGGAGATCGGCGGGTACTCCTTCGGGAAGCCGGTGCGGATCACGGCGACGGCGGCGATGGGCAAGGCAGGGCTGATCAATATCGAGCGCGAGGCAAATCTCAGCGGACGCTTCCACGACAAGGGCATGCAGATCATCGCGGGCTATCTGCGAAACCGCTTCGCGCAGAACAAACCGCTGTCGCTTGCGGCCAGCATCTGCTTCGAGCAGTCGTATTCCGGCGTGGACGGAGACAGCGCCAGCATCACGGAAATCTACGCGCTGCTGTCCGCGCTTTCGGGGCTGCCGCTGCGCCAGGACATTGCCGTGACGGGATCGGTGAACCAGCAGGGAGACGTGCAGGCGATCGGCGGCGTGAACGAAAAAATCGAAGGATTTTTCGACATTTGCCGCATCAAGGGCCTGACCGGGACGCAAGGGGTGATTATTCCGGTGGAAAACGTGGAAGACCTGATGCTGCGGGACGACCTCCTCGAAGCAGTTTCGGCGGGGAGATTCCACATCTATCCCGTAGGCAAGGTGGAAGAGGGATTCGAGGTCCTGGCCGGTGTGGCGGCCGGGCAGATGAACGGAGACGGCACGTTCGAGGCCGACACCGCATTTGCGCTGGTGGATGAGCGGCTGAACACCATGGCGCGGGCGCTGAAAGAATTTGAATAGCCAGAAACCGAAAGTCAAAAGTCTTCCTTCCTAATCCGAGCTTATCTTCGGGAGTACAGACCAAGAAAATAGCGCAGACTGAAGTCTGGGCCACTGGGACGGCGATCAATTTGCGTTGGGTGGTGGAGGGGCGAGGTAGGCCTGGCGGTGATCCACGCGGTAGGCGGCAGAGCCGGGTGCGGCCGGCAGGACGCCCACGCGCACCTCGATGGAGTGTACCTTTCCATCGTTGACGGGCGGGGCGAAGCCGAGGCTGTATTCGTGCCGGACGAGCTGAGCGATTTGGGAGTACGCTGCCGAAAATTCCTTTGCGTTTCTCGGGAAGAAGGCGCGGCCGCCGGTGGCCCCGGAGATGGCTTTGAGCCTTGCGTCGGCTTCGGCGAATCCTTCGGCTATGGCGGCGATTTTGTCCGGGGAAACCTTCTGCTTATTCTTTGGCGGAGCAGGGTTGCGCAATTCGCCTCCGAGGGAAACGGACAGGATGCGGACATCACCGGTCCTAAGCCTGGCGAGCAGAGCGGGCCACGCAGGGGGCGGAGAAGTGTCCAATCCGGTCGAAAGCAGAACGACGGTCTTTTTCCCGGAAACGATGGAGAGCCCATCCAAGACAGCCCCGAGGCAAGAAGAGAGATTGAGGTCGCCGAATCCGAGATTGAAACGCAACTGCCCGAGCGCCGATGCGGCCGCCTGTTTGTCGGTCGTGAAACCGAGAAGCGGCAAGGGGCGCTCGGCATAACCGACCACGGCGACGCGGTCACCCGCAGCGAGCCCGTTCAGCAGAGAAGCCGCAGCCAGGAGATGGCCGCCTTCGAGAAGATAGACAGCGGGGCCGCTTTCCACCAAGAGGACGACCTGGGCCGGTTCGTCGATTGCAGCAAAGTCGATGACGGGTTGTTCCACTCCCTCGTCAAAAAGATGAAAGTCTTCCTTACGCGAACCTTCGACGAACTTCCCCAGCGCGTCCGTGACAATGACGCCGACATTGACGCGATCCACCCGGACGCGAATGGATGCAGGGGGCTGTTGGGATTGCTCCAGCGCCCCGGGCGCGCGCGCGATGACCTGGGGGAAAACTACACCGGAGGTCGTGGCCAGCGCGACGAGGACAATTCCGCGGCTAGTCCATCCAGCCATCAAAGTGCAAGCCTCGGGAGTCTTTCCACGAGGCGCTGGTGCTGGTGTGCAGGTGGCGCGAAAAGACTTCGGGGTTCAATTGCTCAAGCCAGCCGGGGATGAGCTTGGGCGAGGGCTCTGAGGAGGAACCCGGCTTGCGGGCGGCGAGGGATTTTTTTGTTTCGGCGATCCAGTGGTCCTTTACGGCCTGCCAGTTGACGCGCTGAAAATCCGCGTAGGCAATCCCGTTGAGCTGTGGCGGAAAATGGCCGCGGGTTTCCAGAAATTTCGGCGCCTTGAGGAGACCGGCGGCACCCGACTGGGTGCGTTGCGCGAGCGCGGCGCGAAGCGCTTCGGAGCGGGATGCGCCGGCGATCAAATCGGGAGTGACGGCGAGGTGATAGAAATTCCATTGCGCGATGCCGGAACCGCCCTGGTTGCCGCTGAGGGAGATTTTCAGAAAAGTGATATCGCCTTCGGCGCGTTCCGAGGAAAGGCGCTCATTGAGAACGGTGCGGAGGAGTTTTAGAACCTCCGGTCTCCTACGGATTCCGAGGGCATAGATCTGCCGCGCGGGATCAAAATCCGGCGCGGACTGGATGGAGGCGAACTCGCCGGTGAAGAGGCCGAAGGCGTCGGCGAGCGGCATGCCGAGACGCGTTTGAAGAGAGCTTTCGAACATTTCGATCATGGCGGTCTGGCCCGGAGGTGAAAGAGCGCGAGCGACGCGGCGGACGGTTTCCAAAATAACGAGCGGGTCAAAGTGGGATTGGTTGAAATAGATGGTCTCGGCGGACGCGAGCGCGGCGATGGCCGGGGAGATTTCGCCGCTTGTGAAGAGATCAAAAAGGGTTCCACGGGAAGTGTCGCCAAGGAGCGCCCCCTGAATACGAGAGCGCGGGCCATCGAGGATTATGGTGCCGCAGAGGGAATGAATGGCATCGAGGCGAATGGCGTCCAGAGTCGGCTGCCAGCGGACGCCCGGGGCAGGGGATTTTTCCGTCAGGCCGCTGAGATCCGGCATGCGCAGGAAGAAATCCAGGATTCCGTGCGAGCCGAGAGAAGATTGCGCTTCGCGAAACACAGGATTGGAAGCAAGCGTCGTGTCCGCGGCGGGCGGCGATTTTTGCAGGACGCGCTTGAGAATGTCTTCGAGGACGAGTTTTTCCTGAGCAAAGACAGCGAATTTGCCGGTTTGCGCGATGTAGGAAGTGTCGTCTTTCTGCTTGATCTCCGCCACGGGAACCCCGGCGATGAGCAAAGCGGTAAGCTGCGGAGGCTCCTTGGCGTTCTGCTGCGCACGAAGAATCGTCTTGGCGAGGAGAGCTTCTTTCCCGCTGCGGTCGTAGACGAGGAAGATGCCATTCCACTGCTTAGCGGGTTTTGCGGCTGAAGCAACCGGTCGGGGGCGCCCTTCCGGTTCGCCGAAATAGCCGAGGACGAAGCCATTGTCGAGAAGGGAAGCAAACTCTTCGAGTTCCTGGCGAGTGAGCTTGGTTTTCTTCTCCACCGCACCACCGGGTCCCGCCGTGGGGGCTTTGGCTGAGCCATTCTTGGGGAATGCCCGATCGGCCGTTTTTTCGGATTTTTCATTGTTGCTGAGGATTTGTTCAACCAGAGCGAACCGCACCGGGGCAAAATCAGGATCATCCCAGAGGGCGAGGAGAGAATTCGATTGCCGCTGGGTGGGCGCCGGAACGCCGCGCCAGACTACATAGAAGACCGTTCGGGCGGGCAGTTGTTCGGGTTCGATGGGGGCTTGCGCGCGACTTGTGGCTGCCAACGCGAGAAATGCCAGCAGCGAGAGATAGCGAGACGCGCTCGATTTCGTGGTGATCACGGGGGACTCCTGCCTCAGGCCTGTTTGAATGAAGATCCTATAGGAATGTTAGAACGGGCAGGCGAAAGACAAAAGCCCCGTCCCGCCGGGAATTTCCAGGACTGGGACAGGGCTTTGAATGGTACGAAATGCGTTGTAGGTGCGGCTCAGGAGGCCGGCTTGGGTGCGCTGGCGGCTGCCGTTTCCTTTGGCGTGGCGAGATAACCCGAGGCCTGGTCCTTACCGACTTCGAAGACCACGATCTCGTAAGGTTGGACGCGGGCCGCGCCCTTGATGTAGAACTGCACCGGCTCGCCGACGGTGCGATCTTTCTTCTCTATGGCCCGGTCATCGGCAAAGACAGTGATGGTGTAGCGGCCTTTCTTTTGATCGGTCTTCTGCAGGGAGAGCTGCACGGGTCCCACGCGTTCGGGAGTCTTGGACTTGCGGACGGTGAATTCAAAGTAGTTCCGATCGCCGCGGCGGCGTAGCTCATCGAGGTCGTCACGACTGCGGGCGATCAGACCGCTCATCACGCCCATATCGCCGAGAGCGCGTTCGAGCTTGGACTTGGTCGCTTCCAGATCGCTGCGCGTCGCTTCGATGTCCTTCTTTGCGCCGCCGACTTCCGTGGCGACTGCGCCGATCTTTTCTTCGCTCTCCTGCTTCACCCGGCCGAGCTGCGTGGTCAAGCGCTCGTCGGAGGACTTCTGCTCTTTGCGGATGGACTCGGCGCGGCTCTTGGCCTGGGCCAACTCCGCCTGGGTCATGCCGAGCTTTTGCTCGGCAACTTCGACGTGGCCCTTCAGGTCGGCGAGCCGAGAATTGGCCTGCTCAAGCTGAGCGGAGAAAACTTTGTTCTGTTCCTGGGCCTTGGCGAGGTCCTGTTCCATCTTGGATTGCGCCGAGTGCACCACGAATCCCCCTGCAGCGAGCGCAAGGAACAAAACGACAAACAGGACGGTGATCCATCGCGGTGTGCCCGAGTTCTCGTAGCGATAGGATTCACGCGCGTCCGGCACATTTGGGGACGTGCTCATTCCTTCTCCTCCATTCTTGGGCAGACTGGTATGCCCGGTACGGGGGAAATTATGACCCGTGCATGAGGCTATGTCTAGGGCGGGTCAACGGGGGTTTCTTGCGCGGCGCGGGCCGAGCCGGGGCCATCGCGCGAAGATCGTGGTGGTGAGTCCCCCGCGAGGCGTGAATTCGCCCCGGACAAGGCACCATTCCGGGCGGACGGCGTCCACGACGTCCCGGAGGATGCGATTCACGGCGTTTTCGTAAAAGATACCGAGGTTGCGGTAGGCCAGCAGATACATCTTAAGGGCTTTCAGTTCGAGGCATTTCTTGCGCGGCATGTACTGGATGGTGATCGTGCCGTAGTCGGGGAGGCCCGTTTTCGGGCAGACGGAGGTGTATTCGGGAAAACGCATCGTGACGACATATCCGGGGAATTGATTGGGCCAAGTTTCGAGCGCAGGCAGTTTCGCATGGATGCCCGATCGCGCGTGTTCCGCAGTGTAGTCCGCCATGACCGCTCCTGTTTTAGAGTATTGATTGTACGCTTTTCGGGGGAGGCCGGGGCTTGCGCGGGCGCTTACCGAGGCGTATGTTGGGGCGTCCCCAGAAAAGCCAGGTAAGAGAAGAGCAGATGACTTGCCCCATCTGCAAACACTTGGTATGCAAGCGCTCGCGCCGGCGCTCGACGAAGGATTTCCTGCTGAGCGCGGCCGGACTGCTGCCGTGGCGGTGCGCAGGCTGCGAATCGCGGTTCTACGCGATGGCGGTGCCCCTGAGCCATTTCTTGTACGCGCACTGCGCACGGTGCGGGAATTTCGATCTGCAGCGGATCCCGGGGGAGCATGTATACGGGTATTTTTCGAAGGCAGGGCAGGTTTTGCGCATGCCTGCGTTCCGCTGCGACCCCTGCCGGCACAACTTCTTCTCGATGCGGCCGACACGGCAGTTGCCCGCGAGAATGGTGACGACCTCGGCGGACTGAACCACCCTCAGGCGATTTCCGCCGGGGGTTTCTCCGCACCGGCGTCTGCGCGCTTGATCACTGCAGATCGTCCATGCCAGAATATGATTTGCTGCGCGGGCGAAAAGTTATCCGCTCGCGGAGTCACTCCCTGGCGATATCGTCTAAAGGTTAGGACGTGGCCCTCTCAAGGCAATTGCGCACACTCCAAACACAGCACTTACGTTGACAATTCAGGACTTAGTCTGGGTTGGAGTGGGTTGGAGTAGGCTGGAGTAAGACCTGTTTAATGCAATTTTCAATGCAATTGCATTGTTTCAAGTCCGTCCGGTCCCGCCATTTCACTTGCCTACCTTAGTCTGCTTATCATCTTTGTGCGCTTCCCAATGGCCCATCGGGTCTTTCAGTGCCCATTTGTAATCTTGTTCTTTTTCAGTGGGGAACCTGTCCTTCAACCGGGCAGCAATTGTGCTCAGTTTCCACAAAATCAAAAGCAGTAGGACGGCGATTACCACCAGCAGTGTTCGAATGTCCATCGGCAGATTCTAGCATGTTCTTGTTTGTCCGCATTTTGCTTCGTGCTCCACTGCCAGCGAGAAATCAGAATGTCTTTAGTCAAATGCGGTAAGCTGAGGGTTCACGAGCCGAGGACCTGCAATGGAAGCTCAGACACGCAACCCGAAGGGTAATTTGCTTTCGCTTGAGTATGGATACCGGGAAGAGTGGAGCGCATTTGCAACCAGGCACTCGGAATTCACTCGAAGGTTCGGAAACATTGAAAAAGCCCTCGACGCTGCGTTTCTGCGGACCCACCAAACAACAGAACTGGCGGAGCGAACTGTCTACTTCCTTGGGCGACTTGCCGTGGAAGAATTCATGGAAATTCTTCTGCTCTGCGGAAACGGTTATGGCATCGGAGCGCAGAAGCTTGTTAGGGGAATGTACGAACGCGCTGTGACCGCGAGATATTTGTATAAGTATCCGGATGAGGTCGAGAACTATCTAGCATTTCACCGGGTTACGGACCATAAGTTTTTGCTCGCCATTCAATCGACTATGGGCCACGACGTTTTCTCGAAGGAACAGACCGAGGAGATCGAGCGAGATTTCAAGGCTGTAAAGGCGCAATTTATGGTTCCCGATTGTAAAACCTGCGAAACGACTCGGCTGAATCACACTTGGAGCAGAGTCGATATTGTCAGCATGGCTCGTATGTCGGACGACAGCTTATGGCGTTTGATTGTGCCAGCATACTATCTGCCAACTCGGGAGTTCCACAGCACAATGGGAGCTATATTCTCACGGCTAGACGCAGAACCCGCCGCTAAAGAAGAGGGCTTGATATTCGACGGTGCTGCGCAACGAGATCGAGCCGACCAGTCTTTAATTACCGCGCACAACATTCTACTCAACGTCTTGGACCTACAAAAAGATTGCTTCCGCATCCAAGAACTCGAACCACTGCTGCAAACTTGCTTCGAAGACTTCATGGCAATCTTGAAAGAGCAAAATGAAAAGGATAAGGGCCGGGCTCAGCAGGCTTGACACGGAACGATGCTCCCATTGACCAGGCAATTTGCACCATTCCTGTGCAACCATCTAGAATAATATCGAATTGTTGCAGATGGCTGGTGTGTTGGGGGCGTAGAGTAGGAGTTTCTTAGGTTGGCGGTTCAAGTCCGCCCGGTGCCAAGGCAGAATTGGAGGCCCGTGTTGAAGAACATTCTAGCGATTCTACTTTTACTCATGTTTGCAGGCGTTGCTGAAGCGCAGGCGAAGATTCTCGTCAAGAATTTATTCGTTTTAGCGTCTGGTTCGTGGGCGGAAACCCATGAGCGGGTGGTCATAGTTTGCACCCATCTAGACTCGAAGGAGTCTAATGCGGTGCCCGTTTGCTTTTTGAATGAAGCGAGTATTATCGATGGCAAGCCCTACCTGGACGCCAACGCAGCCTCAGTCACAGCGTGGAGCAGCACGGATATTGAAGCGTCTTGGACGCTTAACCTTGATGCAGCAGGTAACGATGTGGGGGAGAGTGCTGACCCCACACTGATGCACTTGAAGTTGAACCTCTCGTTAGATTTGAAAAATAAGACAGTACGAAAGACGGTGACCGCTACAAAGAATGGCCGCTCCGTAACTACTATCTCCCATCTGACGGAGCCTTGAGGACCACCGCCCGCCGCGTCAACACCACGCGCTTACTTTGTTGGCAATCGTCAGCAAGGAGCGAGGTTTGAACCTAGTGATTTCCGCACCTGCTGGCTACTAGGTACAAGGGCAAGACTCGACCCCCACTTCATTTTCCTGCCAGAAGAAATCCGCCTTCTATCTACTTCTTCTGCTTGGCAAGCTGCGCTGCGCGTACCCGCCTGCGGGTAAGTTCTTCTAACTTATCTACCAGATGATACGTTTGCGCTAACGGTACTTCTAGACAGGAATTGTTGAACCCCTCGTGCCCTTTGCCCAACTTGCGTGTATCCGTCGCCATGGTTGAATGGTCTTGCAGGTTAATGGTGATTTGCGTCCAAATACAGATGGGAAGAGCGGCGGTCGAAGAGTCCGCAGCGATGACTTTATCCGTGCCCCAGCTTATGATCGGAAGGTAGTCTACATTTATGTCCGGCATTCCGAACACGACAGAGGCCGTCATTTGAGCACAGTAGGCATCAGTACCGACCAGGTCTCTTCCGCCGTGTTTGTGGCACTCCACGTGAGTGACCGCATCGAAACCCAGTTCGGTTTTCTCGTTAAGGTTGTCCGCTCTCCAGACACCATCGGCGGATAAGAAATCCGGGTGAACGAAAAGTTCGGCAAGTTTTGCTGGTTGCTGCTGTCCGAAGGCAAACGCGCTGACGAAGGAAAGTGCCAGAGCAACTCTACGACCCACGGGGCACCTCCAAATTAATCACGAGACTTAAGCGAATTATAGATGTTCCGCTGGACTTCAGTTGTACACGCCACACTGCGTTGTTATACGGAATTTCCCTCATTGACGGAAGACCGGAATTTGCTTATGGCTTTCCGGTCGGCATTTTCTGGAACAAGTTCTTCAGTCTCTGTTTCTCTTCCGGGCTTAGCCTTTCCCACTCGGGCGACCAATTTATTTTGCCGTCCGCCGAAAAAGATGCTATTCCTCCATCCGAAAGGACTGCTCTCATGGTGCCCTTGGCGTCCGACAGGGCAAGCCCAGGCCCTTTGTCGGTAACTCCGAGTTCCACGCGCTGAACGTCCGACCTATCGCGGACGACGACCTCGACTCCTGCTAGTTTATCTGCGATCTCTATCTGTGCAAGCGTTGAACCAGGATGAAATATGCCCCAGGTACTCTGGTTTTTATCAGACGTAAACATTTGACGAGGATATCCGCTCTGATCTGAAATGATGAGTCCATTCACAGTTGTTGACGCAACCAAACCCAAAGCCTGCTGTCCACTCTCTGTGTATAAAACGAGCCCCCATGATTTCTCATTGGCGAAAAGTTGTCCGCGCTCGTTGCCGTTGGTGTCGCGCAACACAATCTTCTCAGCCTCAAGGACTTTCGGAGCACTCGGTCTAGCAGCCATCGTGAACAACGCAATCGCAGCGACTAGGAACATGACGAGCGCACGCATGTTTCGATTGGAGCGTTCTAGGTTGCCCATCCGTTGTTCCAGAGTCATGTGAGTCTCCTCGCTGGAATCCTAACAAACAAACCCAAATCATCAAGGACTGGATTTTACTCGCCAGTCAGTTTACAGATATTGACGCCCGATCCGTCTGGATTGCCGTGCGGAAGATACAAAGGACCGATTCCTCCACTGTAAATAACTTCCCCGCGATGACCAACAATCGTCACAATTGCTGTCCCAAACAGCACTTTATAATCGGCGTCCTTTTCGCTTACCGTCGCTCGCCAGTGAGGACAGACCTTGTTCCCACCCCAAGTCTCGGCCAGCCTGAGGACATCTGCTTGTTTTTCCGAGTGGTCATCAAAGCCGAAGTAAATCAGCTTGGTGTTTTCTAACCGGCCCTTTGTTGTGTTCACGTTAGAACATCCGAGAAGACAAATGACAGGGAATACGAGACGCAGGCTGAGGAGTGTCTTCATGCTTACCTCCGAGCCTACCACGGCTTGGTAGGGTTATTGCCGTACCAAGATGACGTGGATCGTCTCGCCCTGTCCTTCGGCACCCGTCGAGGACACCTGTGCTATAAATTAGCCATGTCCACAAAGACTGCTGGCCGATGGGTCTTGTACAGGCGCAAAGACGGCCAGTTTGTTTCTCTATCGAAACCTCTCAAAACAAAGAATATGTGCAGCTAAACGATAAAGATGCTGTCCTGCTCATAGACATCATGCGCAGGAAAGCAATCGACCTGAATGCCTTGTTCGGGACCGTCGAATGGACTCCGCGCATGGTCGATATGATTCTCTGGGCTACACGGGACGCAGCGGACGCACACTGTTTGAGCTGAATGACATCCTGACTTGAAATTAGGACACTACCCACCGGCTTCTGCGCGCTTGATCACTGCAGATCGTCCATGCCAGAATATGATTTGCTGCGCGGGCGAAAAGTTATCCGCTCGCGGAGTCACTCCCTGGCGATATCGTCTAAAGGTTAGGACGTGGCCCTCTCAAGGCCAAAATCCGGGTTCGAGTCCCGGTATCGCTACCACCTACAGTTCATCCCCCGGGTTCTTCGCCCGCGGCGGATCTGCGAAATTCCCGGTACGGTCTCCCGGCAAACCTAGAGTAACTGCCCGGTTTCCTGTGAATTCCCTCATCCTCTTCGACCCCCGTGGCCCGGCCCAAACCCGAGTTGGGTTGTCTTTCCATCACCCTGTGACCTACGTCACAGCAATGTGTGCGCCGTCTCATTAGTCTGAGCGGAGTGAGGAGTGTCTCTATGAGCGTCCAGGCGATCGATTTCATGTACTACGTGGCGACCCAGGAATTCATGGAACGCTGGGATCGCGCCAAGGAAGGCGAGCTGATCTGCAGAATGGAACGCTCGATCGGCGGCTTGCCGCGCTATCGCTCCATCGAAGAGATGATCGCGAAGATGGACGCCGCCGGGGTCGAGAAAGTTTTCATTACCCAATGCAAGATGTGGTCGTACCGGCGCAAGTGGATGTATATGGATACGCAGCTCGAAGAAGTGCTGCAGTACACGGAGAAGTATCCCGATCGCTTTGCGGGGCTGGCCGGGTACAACCCCTTCCGCATCAAAGAAAGCCTAGAAGAGATCGAAATCGCCGTGACGCGGCACGATTTCAAGGGCGTTTACGTTCATATCTACGGATTCGACATTCCTCTCGACGATCGCAAGATGTATCCGCTCTATGCGAAGTGCGAAGATCTGGGCGTCCCGGTTTCCCTGCAGGTGGGACACGTGCTCGAGGCCATGCCGAGCGAAGGCGGCCGGCCGATGAATCTGGACCGCGTCGCTTGCGATTTTCCGCAATTGAAACTAATCGGGGCGCACACGGGCTGGCCCTGGGTCGATGAACTGCTGTCGGTTTGTTACAAGTGGGACAACGTGTGGCTCGGCGTGGACGCCTGGATGCCGAAGTACCTGCCGCCCCAAATCATCCAGTTCATCAACAGCCGCATGGGACGGGACCGCTGCCTGTGGGGCACGAACGGCTTGCCGTGGAAAGAAAGTCTCGAACAGATTGCCCAGCTCGGTCTGAAAGAAGAAGCAAAACAGAAGCTGCTGCGGGGCAACGCAGTCGAACTCTTCAAGCTCGAGGAACGAGTACAGGCTGCACAGGAGCAAATTACGTAGGGCCGTCCACGCCGATGACGGGAGCCAATATGCAAGGGAAAGCGGTCGTCATCACGGGAGGGGCGCGCGGAATCGGCCGGGCGCTGGCGCGGGCATTTGCAGAGGCCGGCGCGGACATCGTGATCGGCGATTTGCGAGTGGACGAGGCGCAAGCCACCGCCAACGAGATCCAGAGGGCGACTTCCCGGCGCGTCTCTGCCGTGGGCACCGACGTGACGCGGCTCGAAGACGCGCAGAAACTGCGGGTGGCCGCACTGGCCCAACTGGGGCGAATCGACGTGCTGGTGAACAACGCAGGCTGGGACCACCTGACGCCGTTCTTGAAATCAACGCCGGAGACGTGGGACCGCATCATCAACATCAATTATCGGGGCGTGATACACACTTGTTATGCGGTGCTGCCACACATGGTGGAACGCAAGCAGGGCTGCATCGTGAATATCAGCTCGGATTCCGCGCGAGTGGGTTCCCTGGGAGAGGCCGTGTATGCCGGCGCAAAGGCGGCGGTCATCGCTTTTTCGAAGACGCTGGCGCGCGAGCACGCCCGGGACAACATCCGCGTGAACGTGATCTGCCCGGGGCTGGTGGACACGCCGCTGCTCGCGGAAATCCAAGGAGATGTATTCGGGGGCAAGGTCATCGGAGCCGTCGTCAATGCAATTCCGCTCAAGCGGCTCGGAAAGCCAGAAGAGATCGCGCCGCTGGCGGTATTCCTGGCTTCCGACGCGGCCGGGTATATCACGGGACAAGTGACGAGCGTGGATGGCGGACTGACCATGGTGGGGTAGGGGCGCGCCCGGGAGGAATATGAATACGCTCGCTGCGGGGCTTGAACAAACGTTCGATCAGTGCAGCGCCCTGATTCGCGACCTGGAGTTTCCGACGGTCGTGCGGTGGAAGGCGGAACATCCCGGGGCGAAAGCCATCGGCTATTTTCCGGTGTATGCTCCGACGGAAATCATCCACGCCTGCGGCATGCTGCCCGTGGGGCTGAATGGCGCGGGGGACGCCCTGGACCTGCAATACGCAGACGCCCGGTTCGGCTCCTTCATTTGTTCGATCGTAAAGACAACGCTGGAACTGGTTCTGACGAACCGGCTGGAATGTATGGACGGCGTGCTGTTTTCCTCCATTTGTGATTCCGCGCGCAATCTTGCTTTCGTCGTGAAGCGCAATTTCCCCGGGAAATACGTGGAGTTTCTGCACCTGCCCCATAACCCCAACTCCACGGCGAGCCATGTATTTCTCGCCAGCGAATACCGGAGGTTGACGCAGCATCTGGAGGAAATGGGCGGAGTACGCGCGGGGGAAGAGGCACTGAACCGTTCCATAGCGGTGCACAACGAGAATCGCGCGCTGCTGCGCCGACTCTACGCATTTCGGGCGGCGCACCCCGAGTTGCTGCGAAGCTGGGAACTCTATGCCCTGCAACGCGCCGGCAACTTCATACCGGTGGAAACCCACAACGAGTGGCTGGCGGGAGCGCTGGCGGAGCTGCCAGCGCGTAGCGGCAAGCGCCGGGACGCGATTCGGGTCGTGGTGGAAGGGGCATTCTGCGAGCAGCCGCCAATCGATCTGATCCGCATCATGGAGGAGGCGGGCTGCTACGTCGTTGACGATGACTTTGTTCTGGGCCGGCGCTGGTTCACTTCCGACATTCCCGTGGATGGAGATCCGATTCAAAACCTGGCGGACAGCTATCTGGACCGGTCCGTCTATTCGTCGGTGCGGCACGACTTTCGCAATCCCCGGCACAAACAGTTGATCGAAAAAGTGCGCCGCTGCAATGCGCAAGCCGTGGTTTTTCTGACGGCCAAGTTCTGCGAGCCAGCCTACTTCGACTATGTGCTCTTCAAGAGGGAACTCGAAGCCGCCCAGATTCCGCATCTCCCGCTCGAATTCGAAGAAAAGGCGTTCACGTTCGACCGCTTCCGAACGGAAGTCGAGACATTCGTGGAATCTCTCCTGTTTGATTGAGGATTTATGTCTGAAGCTGAAAAAGCAGAATACCGCGGGCAAGTCCATCAGCTCCAGAAAGAGCTGATGGTGGACTGGTATCGGCGGCTGGATGAGTCGGCGGGGACAGGTTCCCCGCCTGCCGTTTCGCTGCTGGTGTCCGGCAACTGCGTGGAGCTGCTGGAAGCGTTCGACATCCTGCCGATTTATCCGGAGGTCAACGCGCTGCAACTGGCGATCCGCCACCAGTCGTTGGAGCCGATCCTCGCGGCAGAGGAACTCGGGTATGCGGCAGACAACTGCGCCTATGTGAAGGCCGACATTGGCGCGCTGCTGAAGGGGATTACCCCGACAGGGGGCCGCTTGCCGATTCCAGCGCTGGCGTTGTGCAACTTCGTGGGCTGCAACACCTACGTCAAGTGGTTCGAGCACGTGGCGGAATTTCAGAAAGTGCCGCTTTATATGCTCGATGTGCCGTTTCTGCGGACCGACGAACCCAGCAAGGACGACATCGTGTATGTCGTCCGCCAGCTCCGGGAACTCGTCACCGAACTGGAAAGGATCACGAAGCGCAAGTTCGACTACGACCGGTTCAAGGAGGCGGTGCGCAATTCGAGCCAGGTCGAGGAACTGTGGTCGCGAATCAAGCATTTGTCGCGCAAGACGCCGTCGCCTTTCGATGCGTTCTTCGACGCGATCACGCTGATGGGGCCGCTGTACGTGTACCGCGCAAATCCGGCCGGGGTGAAATTTTTCCAGGCAGCACTCGAAGAGTTCGAACAAAAAGCGGCGCGGGGTGAAGGGCCGTTTGGGAGCGAAAAGTTTCGCCTGGTGATCGAGGGCCCGCCGCCTTACCCGTTTTTCCGGGTTTTCCGCGACATGTTTGCGAAGTGGGGAGCCTGCGCCGTGGCGTCAACGTATTCGACGGTCGGCGGATTGTGGGAATTCGGATTCCGCCACGATCCCGAGAATCCGTTTGAAGCCGTGGCGATGCACATGCTGGCCCACAACGTGACGAACCGGAACTACCTGCAGAGGTACGAACAGATCCGGCGCTACGTCGAAGAGTGGAACGCGCAGGGGCTGATCATCCACTTCGTCAAGAGCTGCCGGCTGTTTTCCGCCGGGCAGGGCGACATGCGGGACTACTTCACGAAAGAGCTGGGGATTCCCACTCTCTACCTGGAATCGGATATTGAGGATCCGCGCTATTTCTCCGAAGCGCAGATCAAGAACCGGATGGACGCCTTCTTTGAATCTTTCGGCCATGCACCCGCACCGGCGCGTGCCAGGGCGGCGAGGAGACCCGGAGTGGATCCAGGACGCCCTGACGGAAGTTCGCGCCTGAGAATCCTCGAGTGAGGAGGCATTGATGCGCTTCGCAGCAGGCGTGGACGTCGGATCGACGCAAACGAAAGCGGTCATCGTTCAAGAGAACGGCGGGGTAAAGGTGCTTGCCCAGGCGCTGATTGACACCGGCGCCAACGTCCAGAAAGCAGGAGAAAACGGATTCCTGGCCGCCTGCCGGGAGGGAGGAATTTCGACGCAGCAGGTTGGTTTCGTCGTGGGGACGGGGTATGGACGGTACAAGATCCTCTTCGGCAACGCGCAGATGACGGAAATCAGTTGCCACGCGCGCGGCGCGCATTATCTTTTCCCGAACACGCGCACGGTGATTGACATGGGCGGGCAGGACAGCAAAGCCATCAGCATGGGTCCCGCGGGAAACGTGCTGGATTTCGTGATGAACGACAAGTGCGCCGCGGGAACCGGGCGTTTTCTGGCGAATGCAGCGGACGTGCTGGGAGTTTCGCTGGATGAGATCGGGCCGCTCTCTTTGAAGGGCAAGAATCCGGTGAAGATCACGACCGTATGCACGGTGTTCGTCGAGTCGGACATTCTGTCCTACCTGGCGCAAGGCAAGAAAGCGGAAGACGTCCTGAGCGGAGTCCACCTGGCGATCGCGCGGCGCACGATTTCGCTGGCGCGGCGCGTTCCCGTCGAGCCCGCCATCACCATGACCGGCGGCGTCTCCCGGAACGCCGGAATGGTGCAGGCACTGGAAGAGGTGCTGGGCGTGAAGCTGCAGATCAGTCCCGAGGCGCACTTCGCGGGCGCCATGGGCGCGGCGCTTTATGCTCTGGAGAAGATGGATCAAGGATTCGAAGCAGGAGTCTGGGATGGGACACATGCAACGAATCGCGGGCATTGATGCCGGCGCCGGATTCACCAAGGCGGTGGTGATCGGCGTTCCCGCAGAGGACGGACTGGGACAGGCGGAGAGCAGCCGCCCGGTCGTTCTTGGCCGGGGAGCAACGCGCACGGGAGTGGATCTGGGGAAGGCGGCGCGGTACGCGCTGGACTGCGCGCTGGCCGAAGCCGGCGGGGAAGTTGAAGGAGTGCCCTACATCGCAACGACGGGCTTCGGGCGGCACGTAATCCCTTTTCGTGACATCCAAATAACGGAGATCACCAGTTGTGCGCGGGGCGCGCGCTATCACTACCCGGCGGCAACCGCCGTACTGGACATCGGCAGCCAGACCACGCGGGCGATTACCCTCACGGAAACGGGGAGGGTTCATCAGTTCAAATCGAACGACAAGTGCGCAGCCGGGTCCGGAAGTTTCATCGCGCGCGCGGCGAAGTACCTGGAGATCCGTCTCGAAGACGCCGGGGAACTAGCGCTGGGCGCAAACAATCCGCAACCGATCAGCAGCATCTGCGCGGTCCTGGCGGAGAGCGAGATCATCAATCACATCAGCTCGGGCGTGAGCATCGAAAACATTCTCTTCGGAATTTACGAGTCGCTGGCGGATCGCGCCGGACTCCTGCTGAAACGTACGGGAATGGGAGCGGACGTGGTGTTCATTGGAGGGGTAGCGCGACAACGAGGCATGGTGCGCGCCCTCGAACATCGGCTGAAGGTAGAAGTTCTAGTGCCGGAATACTGCGAATATGTGTGCGCTCTGGGAGCGGCGCTGCTAGGTTTGAAGAGGCTGCGCGCTACGAGCGGGCAGCCCAATGCACAAACGGCTGAGACTTCCACAACAAGAGCAGCCTGACTCGCGGAAACACAGCACCAGACATAGCAAGGCGCCGTGGGGCGAGGCGGGCGTAGCTTCCTCGCGCTGACCAACCGGCGCTTCTTTCCAGAAACAATCAGGCCACAGTGACTTCAGGGCTGAGGTAAACGTCTTGAATGGCGTTGAGCAGGGCCACGCCTTCCTTCATCGGGCGCTGGAATGCCTTGCGCCCGGAGATGAGGCCCATGCCGCCGGCGCGCTTGTTGACGACGGCGGTCATGACGGCTTCGGCGAAGTCGTTCGCGCCGGAAGCGCCGCCGCTGTTGATCAGCCCCGCGCGGCCCATGTAGCAGTTAGCGACCTGGTAGCGGCAGAGATCGATGGGATGATCGCTGGTGAGATCGGAGTAGATGCGCTTGTCGGATTTGCCGTAGCTCACGCCGTCCGCGTTGAGCGCCGGAAAGCCGCCGTTATTTTCGGGGAGCTTCTGCTTGATGATGTCGGCCTGGATGGTGACGCCGAGGTGATTGGCCTGGCCCGTGAGGTCGGCGGAGACGTGGTAGTCCTTGTCCTTCTTGAAGGCGCTGTTACGGAGGTAGCACCACAGGACGGTGGCCAGGCCCAGCTCGTGAGCATGCGCGAAGGCCTGGCTGACCTCGACGAGCTGACGGCCGCTCTCCGCAGAGCCGAAATAGATGGTGGCGCCCACGGCGGCGGCGCCCATGTCGAGGGCTTCCTTGACGGTGCCGAAGAGTATCTGGTCGAATTTGTTCGGATACGTCAGCAGCTCGTTGTGATTCATTTTAACGATGAAGGGAATCTTGTGCGCGTATTTGCGGGAGATGGCGCCGAGGACGCCGTAGGTGGAGGCGACGGCGTTGCAGCCGCCTTCGATGGCCAGCTTGACGATGTTTTCGGCGTCGAAGTAGTCGGGATTTTTCGCGAAGCTCGCGCCGCCGGAATGCTCGATGCCCTGGTCCACGGGCAGGATGGAGAGATAGCCGGTGCCGGCGAGGCGTCCGCCATAGAACAAGCGCTGCAGCTTGGCGAGGACGCGATTGTTTCGGTCGGAAAGAGACCACACGCGATCCACGAAGTCCGGCCCGGGAATGTGCAAGCGCTCTTTGGGGATTTTCGGGGCATTGAAATCGAGGAAGTACTTTGCTTTGTCGCCCAAATACTGGGCAATCTGGCTGCTGCTGATCGTCGTGGCCATGGCGTTCTGTTCGTCTCCTACGAAGCGGCCGTTGCCAGAAGGCGGGCCGCAGTCTTGTCCACCAGCCAGAGAAATGTACCATTTTTTGGCTGGATGAGTTGCGCTGGAAGCTGTTCGGGTTCGTAAGGGCCCTCGAGGACGGCTTTGAGGGCGGGAGCCTTGTCGCCGCCGTGGGCCATGAACAGGACGTGGGCGGCGCTGTTCAGGACAGGCGCGGTCAGCGTGATGCGGTCGGTAGAGAATTTGTCCACCCAGTTCGAAACGGCGAGACGCTTTTCTTCGTGGAGGGCTTTGGTGCCGGGGAAGAGGGAAGCGGTATGACCGTCCGGGCCCAGGCCGAGGAGAACAAGATCGAAGCGGGGGAATTGTCCTTCGGCGAGGCCGAAGAAATCGCGCAGAGATTGCTCGTAGTCGCGGGCGGCTTGCGAGGCATCGAGGCATTCGCCCCTGATGCGCGCGACCTGTTGCGGCGAGAGGGAAACTTTGGAAAACATCGCTTCGTTGGCCATGCGGAAATTGCTGTCGGGATCGTCCGGGGGAACGTGGCGCTCGTCGCCGAAGAAGAAGTAGATCTTGTCCCAGGGAACCTTTGCGCGAAGCGCAAGGTCGGTTGCGAGCAAGGAGTAGAGCGCCCTTGGAGTCGAGCCGCCGGCCAGCGCGACGGTGAACCTGCCTCTCGCGCAGACGGCTTCGTCCGCGGCGGAAAGAAAATCCGCGGCCGCGGCTTTGCAGACGGCGCCGGCGTCTTCCAGGATTCGAATCTCGTGGCTCACGCGCTGGGCCTCCGCGGTCGTCAATGTCCGGAGGATTTTTCGACGTGGCCGCCGAACTGGAAGCGCATGGCCGAGAGCACCTTCGCGGCGAAATCGTCTTCACCGCGGGAGGTGAAGCGCTGGTAAAGCGCGGCGGTGAGAACGGGAGCGGGCGTGGTGGATTCGATGGCGGCGAGAATCGTCCAGCGACCCTCGCCGGAATCCGAGACGCGGCCGGAGAAGCGCTCGAGCGCCGGCTGTTCCAGAAGCGAGATGGCGGTGAGGTCGAGGAGCCAGGAGGCGACAACACTGCCGCGGCGCCAGACTTCGGTGATGTCGGCAAGGTTGAAATCGTACTGATAGTGCCCGGGCTCGCGGAGCGGCGTGGTCTCCGCGTCCACAGCGCGCGATTTCTTGCCGGCG
>JBGQHF010000044.1:0-25717 GCA_041497835.1 Terriglobia bacterium | reverse complement strand
CGTGGACCGCGCCCTGCGCTGGGGCTTCGGCTGGGAACTCGGTCCTTTCGAATTACTCGACACCATCGGCGTGCGCGCTTTCTCCGCCCAAGTCCAGAAGGAAAGCCGCTCTCTCGCCCCGCTCCTTGAAAAACTTCTCGCTTCCGGCCGCGAATCCTTCTACGAATCCGAGAAGGGAAGAACAAAATGCTTCGACCTCGCCACCGGCGCTGCCAAGCCCGTCGAAGAGCCAGCGGGCGTTCTCATTCTGAAATCGCTAAAAGAAGCTGGCCGTGAAGTGGAACGCAATGCCGGCGCCAGCCTCATTGATCTCGGTGACGGCGTCGTCTGCTGTGAATTCCACGCCAAGATGAACGCCATCGGCGCCGACCTCGTCGCCATGCTCCATAAGGGATTGAAGCGCCTGGACACCGATTTCGAGGCCATGGTCATCGCCAACCAAGCGACAAACTTCTCCGTCGGCGCAAACCTCATGCTCGTCCTCGTCGCCGCGCAGGAGCAGGAGTGGGATGACCTCCACCTCGCCGTCCGGCAATTCCAGAACGTCAATCTCGCGCTCAAGTATGCTCCCAAGCCCGTCGTCGTCGCGCCGCAAGGCATGGCCCTCGGCGGCGGCTGCGAAATCAGTTTGCATGCCGGCAGAATTCAAGCGGCGGCGGAGGCCTACATTGGTCTTGTCGAAACCGGCGTCGGCCTGATTCCCGCCGGCGGAGGCACCAAGGAGATGCTCATCCGCGCGAATGAACACGCTGCGGGTGGCGAAGATCTGGACCTCTTCCACGCCCTCAAACCCATTTTCGAAACCATCGCCATGGCCAAGGTCGGCACCAGCGCGGAAGAATGCCGCGCGTTCGGTTTCCTGCGCCGCGAAGACCGCGTTTCCATGAACCGCGACCGTCTCGTCGGCGATGCCAAGGAAGCCGCCCTGGCCATGCTCCGCGCCGGTTATCGTCCTGCCGCGGCTACTCCCGCGGAGGGTGCTGCTTCGACGCAGATTCGTGTTCTCGGCGAGCAGTTCCTCTCCGGCGCGAAACTTGCCATCCACATGCTCCTTCGCGGCGGATATGCCTCCGAATACGATGCCTGTGTCGCCCGCAAGCTCGCGCACATTCTCGCCGGCGGCGCGCTCAGCGCGCCGCAGTTCGTCAGCGAACAATACGTCCTCGACCTCGAGCGCGAAGCCTTCGTCTCCCTCTGCGGCGACCGCAAAACCCAGGAGCGCATGGCCCACACGCTCAAGACCGGCAAACCACTCCGCAATTAGAAAGGCCTTCTTCCTGCGCCTGTTCGTGGAAGGCGGGCTTTGGCCCGCCCTCTTCGGGGGATCGCGCAACTACGAAGATATTCGTTGACAATAAGGCCCTCCACGCAACTCCTCATCCGCTCCAAAATCTTGATTTATATCCACTGTAAATTGGAGCAGAATGAGGCGCCGCCACGCTCTTGCCGCGTCGGCTGCCATGCTGGAAACTCAATCAGGGGCTTCGTCACCGTACTCGTGGCGCGCTGCCAAAGCAGGCCGCTCGATGGGCTCTCGAGCAGGAGGTTGATAGATGCATTCCAACAGAACCCCCCCCCCTTTTTCCCGCCGGTCGTTCTTGCACCTGTCTGCGGCCGTTTCCGCGGCGGCTGCATTCCGCATCGTAACCGAGCCCATGCTCGCCCGCGCCGAGGCGAAAACTTTTCCGAAGGATGCAGTGCTGATCGACTCCAACGAGAATCCGCTCGGCCCTTCCGCCGCCGCACGACAGGCAATTGCCGCCATCACCGCGCTGGGCGGGCGCTACTCGCCGGAGTTGACCGACGGCCTGGTAGAGGTTTTTTCCAAGATGGAGGGCCTCAATCCCGGCTACGTCAAGGCGTTTCCCGGCTCCAGCGGCCCGCTGCATCACGCGGTGCTGGCTTTCACTTCGCCTGCTAAGAGCTATGTAACCGCCGACCCCGGATTCGAGTCTGGCATGCGTGCGGCGAAGATCGCGGGCGCGCGCGTCGTGAAAGTCGGATTGACAAAAACGTACGCTCACGATGTTAAGTCCATGCTGGCCGCGGCGCCCGATGCCGGGCTTTTCTACGTCTGCACTCCCAATAATCCGACGGGGACGCTTACCAGTCACTCGGATATTGAGTTCCTGCTGGAGAACAAACCAAAGGGTTCCCTCCTTCTGGTGGACGAAGCGTACATTCACTTGTCGGATGGGGTGTCCGCACTCGACCTCGTCAAGGCAGATAAGGATGTCATCGTCCTGCGCACCTTTTCGAAAATCTATGGAATGGCCGGGCTGCGCTGCGGGTTTGCGATTGCAAGACCGAATCTGTTGTCGAGAATTGAAGACCGTGCCGGTTGGATTGCCATGCCCATAACCGCCGTGGCCGCGGCCGTTGCCAGCCTGCGAGACCCGCTCCTCGTTCCCGAGCGCAAGCGCATCAATTCCACCATCCGCGAGGAAACCTTCCGGTGGTTCGATCGAAATGGGATCTCCTATATTCCTTCACAGTCCAATTGCTTCATGGTGGACGCAAAACGCCCGGCCAAAGACGTCATCGCCGCTATGGCCCTGCAGAATGTCTTCATCGGGCGCATCTGGCCGGTATGGCCGACGCACGTCCGCATCACTGTCGGAACTCGCCCCGAAATGGATCGCTTCCAGGCTGCTTTCAAAAGCGTGATGGATGCGGCGGCGGCGGGGCGCCTCGAACCGGCTCCGCAAGGCGTGAGCCGGCGTGTGCAGGAGCTGGCTCTGCCATCGTAGTTTCAAAAGTTCATCTGGTCATCGAAACCTTTTCGATGGCTGTCATTTGCTTCCCGGAGTGGGACAGTCCTGGTGTCTCTCCCGTCTTCCTCTCTAATATCATATAAATTCGTATTCTATTGACGATATAAATCATTGTGATATGTTGTTTGCCGGGAGTGGGCATGCCTGGAAGGTATCTGCCACCGCGCGAAGCGGCGAAAATCCTCGGCGTCAGTTATCCCACACTGAAGCAGTGGATTTATCGCGGAAAAATCAGATCCGTGAAAACGCCCGGCGGCCATCACCGCATCCCCGAATCGGAAATCGACCGCCTCCTCCCGAAAAAACTCGAGCGCGGCGCTCTCAGGCAACGCCGCGGAGAATTTCGCCGCATCAGCGGGCGCAATCAGCTCATCGGCCGCGTTCTGGAAGTGAAGTTTGACGGCCTATTGGCGCAGGTCAAGCTGGCCATCGGCGAGCAGCGCATCACGGCGATCATCACCGCCGACGCCGCGCGCGAATTGCGTCTCAAGCCCGGCGAGCGCGCCGCCGCGCTCGTCAAGGCCACCGAGGTCATGATTTTGCGGGTGTGACTCAATCGCACCCTCCGAGGGTAAACCGTGAAGTGCAAAATGGCAGCAGGGATTGCGTTGTCTCTTTGTGCTGGCACGATTGTATTTGGACAACAAAGCGCACCCAGGCCCGCTCGCATGAAATCGGCCGCGCCCGCTTCGGCGGAGGAAGTGCGAGCGCTGCGCGAAACGGTTGCTGCGCAACAGCTCCAATTGGAAGGTCTCAAGTCGCTCGTCCAGCGCTTGGCTGTAGCCCAGGAACGTGCTGCTGCGGCTGGCGCGCGTGCCGCTCAAGAGGTTCAGGCCACTGCAGCGAACAACGGAAAGGTTGTGCAACTCGCCGAGTTCAGCGCTGCGGAAGCGAAGACCGCAATCGCAAAACAGGATGATAAGCTTGCCGCGGAATTCGATTCAACGAAAAAATCATTCCCGGAGCGAATCAAGAAAATCGGTCCCTTCTCGTTCAGCGGTGACTTCCGGCTCCGGGACGAGCCGTTTTTCGGCGGGCCCGCGGATCAATCACGGGTGCGCAACCGCGAGCGCTTCCGCCTTCGATTCAATGTCCATGCAAAGCTCAACGACGACATCGACGGGGGCTTCACGCTGGCGACGGGCGACGTGAACAACCCCGTCTCCACGATGCAGACGGCAAATCAGTTTTATACGCGCAAACCTTTCGAGCTGGACCGGGCATTCCTTGCCTATCATCCGCATCTCTTCAAGCCTCTGACATTCTTGGGCGGCAAATTTTCCTACCCCTGGGTGAGCACGGAATTGACGTGGGATCGGGACCTGAATCCCGAGGGATTGGCGCAGACTCTGGCGTTCACGTTCGAATCCGCGCCCGTTCTCAAGCGCGTCGCGTTCGTCGGATTCGAGCTGCCCTTTGCCGAAACCGCCGGGGTTTCGCTCAAGAACAAGAGCATCGTCCAGAGCGCGGTTTATGGCGGGCAGCTTCAAACCGAATGGCAACTGGTAGACTGGCTCAAGCTCAGCGCCTACGCTGGTTTCTACAACTGGCACAATGTGGACCCCATCGCGCTGGCTGTTGCCACGGCGACCGCCGCCGGCCCCGGACTGGGCTTGCTCAATCTCAACAGTAACGGCGTGCAGAATTCCACGGTCACGACCACGGGCACATTCGTGGCCACCGGGCAGAAAGTGATCACCCAGGCCCAGTTCGCGTCGAAGTTCGGCCTGTTCGACACACTGGCGCGATTCGATATCAAAACGCATTCTGAAAAGTGGCCGCTGGTGGTCCTGGGCGACTTCGTGCAGAACACGAAAGCCTGCGCCAATGCCGGAAACATCCTTCCGGCTCCGGCGAACACGGCCGTGGAGACATTCGCCCAGTCGCGGAATGCGGTGTGCGATCCGCGCGAGCGGCGCGGCTACTGGCTCGAGGGCCGCGTGGGCCGCGCGCAAGAAAAGGGCGACTGGAACTTTGCCTACACACGGCTCTTCGCCGAACGAGAAGCTGTTCTCGGCGTCTTCAACTACAGCGAAATGCGGCAAGGCTCCAACGTTTCCCAGCACCGCGTCGAGGCGTTCTACCAATACGACAGGAACATCCAGCTTGGATTCACGGGCTTCTTCGGACGGCCGCTGGTGACCGCGAGCAGCCCTGGCCCGGCTGAAAACCTTTTGAAGCGCTTGCAGTTCGATGTGACCTATAAGTTCTGAGAGGCCGAGCATGATAACACATTGGACCGTTCTCGCCTTCTTACCGGCATTCTTTCTTCTCGCGCAGACCGCGCGGACCGAAGAAATCACCGTTGCCGCCGCGGCCGACCTCCGCTTTGCGATGCAGGAATTGGCCGTGCAGTTCGAGAAGCAGACCGCCCACAAAATCAATGTCACCTACGGCTCCTCTGGGAATTTCTTCTCTCAAATCCAGAACGGCGCGCCCTTTGATCTCTTCTTTTCGGCGGACATTGATTATCCGCGGAAACTCGAGGCTGCGGGCCTCGCCGAACCCGGCACTCTGTACAAGTACGCGGTCGGCCGCATCGTGATCTGGGTCCTGGCAAGTTCGCCGGTGGACGTCGCCAGGCGCGGCTGGGGCGCGCTTCTCGATCCTGTGATTCAGAAAATTGCCATCGCCAATCCCAAGCATGCCCCGTATGGCAGAGCCGCCGTCGCCGCGCTCCAGAAGGCGGGCATCTACGAAAAAGTTGAATCCAAGCTCGTGTACGGCGAAAACATCTCGCAGACGGCGCAGTTCGTGCAGTCCGGCAACGCCCAGGCCGGCATCATCGCCCTGTCGCTGGCGCTCTCTCCGGAGCTGAAGGATGCGGGCAAGCACTGGGAAGTGCCCGCGGACGCGCACCCGCCGCTCGAGCAGGGAGCCATCGTGCTCAAGTCCTCCTCAAAAAAGGACGTCGCGCGCTCGTTTCTCGATTTCGTGAAAAGCCCGGCGGGCCGCTCCGTGCTCGAGAAAAACGGCTTCGTCATTCCACAGGAATCTTCCGCGCCCTTGAAGCCGCAATGAACTTCGAAGCGCTATTTCTCTCCTTCCGTCTTGCGGCGATCGTGTCGCTGCTGCTTCTCGCGATCAGCTTGCCTCTCGCTGCGTGGCTCGCGTTCGGCCGCTGGCGTGGCCGTTTTCTCCTTGAAGCGATTGTCGCTTTGCCGCTGGTTCTCCCGCCGACCGTGCTCGGCCTCTATCTCCTCCTGGCCATGGGGCCCCGGAGCCCCCTCGGCCGGCTTTGGCAATCCGCCTTCGGCCACGGACTTGCCTTCACCTTCGAGGGCCTCGTCCTCGCATCGCTTCTCTACAGCTTGCCGTTCGCCGTGCAGCCGCTCGTCAGTTCTTTCCGCAACGTGGATCCCGGGCTGCTCGCAGCCTCCTCCGTGCTCGGCGCATCGCCCCTGCGCACCTTTCGCCGTGTGGTTCTGCCGCTCTCGTTTTCCGGCCTGGTCACCGCATTCGTCCTCAGCTTCGCGCACACGCTGGGAGAGTTTGGCGTGGTCCTCATGGTTGGCGGCAATCTGCCCGGCGTCACCCGCACCGTCTCCATCGCCATCTATGATTCGGTGCAGGCATTCGAGTACGCCGATGCGGGCCGTCTGGCGCTTCTGCTTCTCCTGCTCTCCTTCGGTGCGCTCGCCGTCGTGTATGCAGTGAACCGGCGCGCGTGGTCGCCATGGAGTCCGCGATGACTCCGTCTGCGCTCACTGCCAGAGTCCGGAAAGAGTATCGCAGCGGGCGCCGGACCACGTTTGTCCTGGACGTCTCGCTCGAGATTCCGCCGGGGTTTACGATTTTGTACGGCCCATCGGGGGCGGGGAAGTCCACCCTGCTCGATTGCGTCGCGGGACTCGTTCAGCCGGACGCGGGCAGGATTTCCGCGGGAGGCCTTACCCTCTTTGACAGTGCGGCGGGAACGAATCTGCCGCCGCAAAAGCGGCAGCTCGCCTATGTGTTTCAGTCGCTCGCGCTGTTTCCGCACCTGAGCGTCGTGGACAATGTCGGCTACGGCATCGCCCATCTGGATCCCGCGGAGCGGAGCGAGCAAGTGCGCGCGATCCTGGAGTCCTTCCGCATCGGTTCGCTCGGCGCGCGGAAGCCAGATGAAATTTCCGGCGGCGAGAAGCAGCGCGTGGCGCTGGCGCGCTCGCTGGTGACCTCGCCCCGGGTGCTGCTGCTCGATGAGCCGCTCTCGGCGCTCGACGACGAAGTGAAATCCGAAATCGTCGAAGACCTGTGCGCGTGGAACGCCGCGCGGCGGCTGCCGATTCTCTACGTGACGCACAGCCGCGAAGAAGTGAACGCGCTCGGCGAACGAATGATCGCGCTCGATGGCGGCCGCGTCGTGGGCGAGGGCGCCCCGGCGGATGTCCTGGGTGCGCTGGCATCGCGGAAGAGCGCCGCGAAGAAGCGTGCCCCGCAGATCAGCGGGGGACCCGTCAGCGCTTAGGTTTGCCCTTCACGGGTGCGGTTCCGATTTGTACTTCGTCGGCCTCCCAACCGCCGCCCTTGGACGTGGCATGAATCGCGACGCGGTCGCCGAGGGCGATGTCCTGCAGCTTTGCGGCCTTCCCCTCCATCAGGAAAACGGTGGACGGCACGACCTTCACCTCGATGGTCTTGTGGTCTTTGGTCGCCACCACGATCAGGTCGGGATCAACCTTCGTGACCGTTCCAAGGATGTGTTTCTTGCCGTCGTGGGCGAGCGCCGCGCAGGCCGTGGCCAGTATCAAGACGAAGAAGAAGATCATGCTGCGTTTCATCTGAGATCCTCCGGGCGAACCAAAGCTCGCCCCTCTACAGTCACCACCATCAATGGTGATGCGCCTTGACTCCTGATTTTGCCCCAGAATCGCCCTTGCGCAAAAAGTCTTGTTCTTCCTGTTTCTCATCGCGATCGCCGGCGGACTTGGGATTGTTGCGCTCCATCTCGGCGCGCTCCTCGCGGGTGAGCTGCGGGAGATGGCGGATGAAGCGCACGAGTTTCCAGCTCGCATCCTGCTCGCGGTGCGTTGCAAAGGCGGGCATGCCGGTGAAGCGGACGCCGTTTTCGATGATGCAGAAAATTTCGCCGTCGGAGAGATCCTGCGTGGCGGCTTGGCGCATATCCGGCGGCTTAGGGTAGAGGCCCCGGCCGTACAACGTGTCGCCGCTGCCGTCGTTGGCGTGGCAGGTGGCGCAGTGGTCGGCGAAGTGCAGCATGCCTTCGCGGACGGATTCGGGGGTCGCGGGGATGGGATTGGCCATCGTGTGCGCATTCGCCGGCATGGCCAAACGGCGGACGTTCCGGGCAATAGCGATCTCCAGGCGCGTGGGTGTGGCCTCTGCGCTGAGGCCGTCGTGAAGGATGCTCGAGGCGAGCCACGCGCCCGCGACGAGGATGGCAAGCACGGCGGTGAGGAGAACGATGCGTTTGCGAGTCATGGCTCGCTTCTCATCTTAGCGGAAGGGAAGGCGGCGCTGAAGAGCAACGTTAGGGAAGCACAGGATGAGGAGGAAGCAGATCATGAGAGCCGCCCGGCCGGTGAAAATTTCTGGATGAGTACACTCGTGTCCTAAGTCAGAAGTACGTTGAACAATTAGTGCCGTTCAAACTTGATGCGCCGACAAGTTCGTCATATCACACGCCGATCGCCCCTGATGGACGGTCGGCTCGGTTTACCTGCGATAAGTTGGAACGGCACTAGGCCGCAGCGGTACTCGGCCGGCAGATGGCGGCGATGAGGACACCGAGGAGAACGGCCAGGCCTCCTTCCCCGATGATCCAGTGGAGCGCCAACTGGTGATGAATCGGATAGACGACGTATTCGATGAGCGACTGGGGAACCGCCGTGGCCAGCGCCAGGAGAATGCCGAAACGAATGCCTTGTCCGAGCCAGGGCTTTGGCTCGATTCCTCGGTTGTAAATCAGAACCGCCGCCACGGCAAAGAGGAGGTTTGCCACGTGCATAATCCACAGACGATGCATCATGTCCGGCTCCGCCCGCCACAGGCCATCGCTTTCCCGGTAGGTGCTTGCCAACAACACGCTGTGAATCAAGTAGCGCCCCGCTACCAGTAGAACAAAGCCGGCCACGATCGCTCCTATTGTTTTCTTCATTGCCATGACGGTTTCCTCCAGCGCCATCGAAGATTCTTTCAGGCGCGGCTGCGCGCCCAATCGCTTCGCACCAGTGCCCCGCTTGCAGCGCGGACACTACCACCAGACGAGCGGGAAGGCACATATATTTTTCCGCGCCTGAAGGGGAGGAATTGTGAGATATTTTTCGGCTGCGGGAAATTGGGGGAGAGAAAGCTATGACTGAACCGACGATAGAAGAACTGAAAGCGCGAATCGCGGAGCTGGAGAAGCACGGCGGTTCCAAAAAAAGCGGCAGCCTGGAGTTCCGGGTGGGGGAGAAGGGCGGCGTGAGCGTTTACGGGCTTGGCCGCTTCCCGGTGACTCTGTATTACGAGCAATGGGTGCGCCTGTTGAGTTCAGCCGGGGAGCTGCGTGCGTTTTTGGAAGAGAACAAGAACAGGCTCAAGATGAAGGACAGGCAATAGAGAAAACTGCTGGAAGGGCTGGCCGGCCGCCGGGTTACAACTATTTCGCCGCTCTTTTCTGCGGGACGCTTCGCATAAACGAAGTGCTGCCACTGCTGCGCATCCCCACGGAGTGAAAAAGGGGAAGTGCGGGGGCGCCATCTTTCAGCACCCCGCCGGATGGCGGAAAGTTACAATGCGGCGGGTTTCGAGGAGGGAAGAGATGCGCGTTTTTCTGGCCGTGCTGATCTTGTTGCTGGCGGGCGCAGGGGCGGTGACGGCCCCAGTGGGCGCGGCGAGTCCGGCAGCAGGCGCGAAGGAAACGTACTTGTACCGCGTGGAGCTGGTGCAGGCTGCGCCGGGGAAGCTGATCGAGCTGATCGAACTGTACAAGGCGCGCGCAACGCTCCTCGAAGCGGGCGGCGATGTGGCTCCCTTCTGGATGCGGCACAGCCAGGGAGATCGCTGGGACCTGTTGCTGCTCTATCCGATGGGGAGCTACGCCGAGTATTACGGCGCGGAGCGCGCGGCCAAGCGCGCAAAGGCGGAGGCGGCTGCGCCGGAACTCGCGGGGCAAATCCGGCAGAATATCGCTTGGCAGGAGGATGTGTTCGTTCACGGGCCGGCGTTCGAAGCGCTGAAGGCGGCGTTTGCCGGGGCGGCGTTTTTCCACGTGGAGATGATGTACGCGCTGCCGGGAAAATCCGCGGAGCTGTACAAAGAGCGCGAGATGGAAAGTGCTTACCAAAGGGAGCTGCACCGGCCGGAACTTTTTCTCTTCGTGCGCGATCAAGGCGCGGCGTGGGACATCCTCTCGATCGATTTCTACCGTGATCTGAAACACTACGCGGAGAACGGGGACATTCCCGCGGAGAAGCAGGAGGCCGCGGCGCGTGCGACCGGGTTTCGGAGTGCCGGCGAGATCGGACCGAATCTGCGGACCTTAATCGCCTATCACCACGACACGCTGGCCGTGGCGATTGCCCCGGCCGCAAAGAGATGACGCATGCCCGGCCGGGAAGCCGCGCGGCCAAACCTCTGGTAGGATGACCGGGAGCCTTCTGCGCCCTGCTGGCTTGGGGGAGAGGCCACGGGAACATGTCTAATTCCGAGATCCGCAGCTTAATCTCGCAGGGCGGCGCCATCGAAGCTTCCCTCGCCAGCGCCAGCTCGGCAGTCCGCGAGGCGCTCGAGGCCGCTCTCGCGGGCGGCGAGCTTTCCCTGGAACAAGGCATGCGGCTCTCCACCGCCGAGGGCCCGGATCTCTCCGCGCTCATCGCCGTGGCCGACGCTTTCCGCCGCGAGACCGTGGGCGGCGTCATCACTTACGTCGTCAACCGCAACATCAATTTCACGAACGTCTGTTTTGTCGGCTGCAGCTTTTGCGGCTTTGGCCGCGGGCCCAACGCCGCGGATGCCTATTCGCTTTCGCTTGACGACATCGTCCGCAAAGCGCGCGAAGCCTGGGACATCGGCGCCAGCGAAGTCTGCATCCAGGGCGGCCTGCCGCGCGACCTGGACGGGTTTTTCTACCGCGACATTCTGCGCGCCATCAAGCGCGCCATCCCCGGGATGCACATCCACGCTTTCTCGCCGATGGAGATTGCCTTCGGAATCCGGAAGACGCGCATGCCCCTGCGCGACTATCTCCGCATGTTGAAGGACGAAGGCCTCGGCAGCATTCCCGGCACGGCCGCCGAAATCCTCGACGACCGCATCCGGCAGGAGCTCAGCCCAAACAAGCTTCCGGCGAAGCTGTGGGTCGAGATCATCACGGCGGCGCACGAGATCGGCATCCCCACGACCTCGACCATGATGTACGGCCACGTGGAAGAGCCCGCCGATTGGGTGCGGCACATGATGCTCTTGCGAGGGATTCAGAACCGGACCGGCGGCTTCACGGAGTTCGTTCCGCTCGGGTTCATTCACGAAAATACGCGGCTCTACCGCCACGGCCGTTCGCGGCCGGGGGCGCGGCGCGAAGAACACCTGCGCGTGCATGCGCTGGCGCGCGTCCTGCTGCACGGCGCGATTCGCAACGTTCAAGTCTCCTGGGTGAAGCTGGGATTCGAGACGGCGCTCGCTTGTTTCGCCGCCGGAGCCAACGATTTCAGCGGCACGCTGATGGAAGAAAACATTTCCAAGGCGGCCGGCGCGAAGTTTGGCGAGTACGTTTCTCCGGAAGAATTCCGCGCCATGATCCGCTCGATAGGACGCGTTCCGGCCGAGCGCACCACGACGTATCGCATACGCAAGCGCTTCGAGGAAGAAGCGGCCGGTGCTCCGGGCGTCCCGGCGCGCCTGCGGCTCACGCAAACAGACCGGCACGTGGCATACCCCGAAGGAAGCTACTGAAGGGTGGGACAGACATTCCTGTCTGTCCCCGTTGGCAAGAAGAGGACTCCGTGCGCGCCCTGCTGCTTCCTGTAAAAGACATTCACAACGCCAAAGTGCGGCTCTCCGGCGTTCTCTCGTCCGAAGAGCGCCGGGGCTTGGCGCGGGCGATGTTCGAGGACGTTTTCAACGCCGTCCTCCGCGTGAAGTGCGCGGAACGCGTCTTTGTCGTCACGAACCACGAGCCCACGATTCGCATTGCGCATGCGGCGGGTTGGGGAGTCATCCCGGAAGACGAGCAGGTGTCCGAAAGCGCTTCGGTGGATTTTGCGTCGCGCTGGTGCCAGGAGCGCGGCGTGACCGCCCTCCTGCGGCTTCCCCTGGACCTCCCGCTCGTGCAGCCGGGCGACATGGATGAACTCCTATCGCTCGATTTCACTGCCCCTGCTGCCGTGATGGTGCCTTCCCGGGATGGTACCGGCACGAACGCGCTCCTGCGCACGCCGCCGGCGCTCTTTGCCTCGCAGTTCGGCGAAGGAAGTTTCGCCAAGCACCGAGCGGCGGCGGAGCGTGCCGGTGCGCAGATCCAGCTGCGGCGCAATCCGCGGCTGGAGCTGGACGTGGACGACCCGGATGACCTGCGCGCGCTCCTGCTCCATGACCTGTCGGGTACCGCGACGGGACGCTGGTTCGCGGCCACCGGAGTGGGGGAACGCGTATTGGGAGGAAGCGGGGCCGCGGCGCGATGAAGGCGGCGGAGATGGTTGACAGGGGATGGGGCGTTTGTTAGGAATCTTGGACTAACGAACGGTTGTTTGAACGAGACGACCGCCCCGGCCGCGCGCGCCCGCTTCAACGGCCGCGCCCGCGCCGCGCCTCCTCATGCTAGAGTGCGGAGGACACACGAAATCGCACGGAGGCTCCCATGCCGCAGAGCATTCCCGAATCGCACCTGGATCTTCTCAAGAAACCCGCCTTTGCCCATCTTTCCACGCTGATGAAGGATGGCAGCCCCCAGAGCACTCCGGTCTGGGTGGAGTACGACGGCAAACACATCCAATTCAATTCCGCGCTCGGCCGCGTGAAAGACAAGAACGTCCGCCGCGATCCCCGCGTCGCGCTCTCCATCCTGGACCCGGCGAATCCGTATCGCTATCTGGAGATTCGCGGCCGCGTCGTCGAGATCACACAGAATGGCGCGAACGAACAAATTGACCGCCTCTCGCAGAAATATCTCGGCAAGCCGAAATATCCCTTCGCCCAGCCCGGCGAAGTCCGCGTCAGCTACAGAATAACGCCGGAAAAAGTCAGCGTCAGCGGCTAGACAAGCCGATGAACCCGACCTCTTTCGAGCTCGTTCGCGAGCAGTTTCCCGCGCTGCGCGAAAAAACATTTCTCGATGCCGCGTGCGTGAGCCTGGCCCCGCGCGCGGCGGTGGAAGCAATTCAGAAGTTTCTGCAGCTGGCCCTGGAGTGCCCCGCTGCATCCGCCACGCTCCATCACATCGCCATGGACGAGATGCGCGCGTCCGCGCGGCCCGCCGCGGCAAAGCTGCTGAATGCGGACGAAGCTGAAATCGCTCTCGTCGAGAGCACGACGCACGGTCTGAGCATTGCGGCCCAGGCCATCCCGCTCGAACCGGGCGACCGAGTCCTGCTCTGCGACCTCGAATTCATGCAGGTGGCCATTCCCTGGGCGCAGCTCCGTTCGCGCGGGATCGAGATGGATTGCGTCCCCAACGAAAAGGGAAGCGTCTCCGTCGAGAGCATTGCCGGGCGCATCACTCCGCGCACGCGCGTGATCGCCGTCAGCTCCGTGCAATGGAGCAATGGTTTCCGCTGCGATCTCGGAGCGCTCAGCCGCCTCTGCCGCGAGCGTGGTGTCTGGCTTGTGGTGGACGCAATTCAACAGCTCGGGGCCATTCCGATTGACGTGAAAAAGACTCCCGTGGACTTTCTCCTCTGCGGCGGGCACAAATGGCTCAACGCGCCGTTTGGCACGGGCATTCTGTACATCCGCAGCGGCGCGATGCCGCGGCTGCGCCCTCCCCTCGCCGGCTATCTGAGTCTCGAACCTCCGGAAGGCGGCTGGGGAAACTACTTTCAGACACCGTCCATTTCTCCCATCCGCGACTATTCCTTTGTTCCCGCGGCGCGGCGGTACGAAACCGGCGGCACCGCGAACTATCCCGGCGCCATCGGCCTGGCCGCTTCGTTGGAGCTCCTGCTCTCGCTCGGCCAGGAGCGCATCGCGGAGCACATCTTCGGATTGACCGATCGCCTGATCGCCGGACTGCTCGCCTGCGGCGTGGAAGTGCTGACGCCGCGGGAGCGCGAAAAGCGCGCAGGTATCGTGACGTTCTCCGTGGGAACTGCGGCAGAAAACGTGGCGCTGATGGAAAAGCTCCTTGCGCGCAAGATCCTGGTCTCCGTTCGATATACGTCCAATGTCGGCGGTGTCCGCGTGGCCTGCCATTTTTACAACAACCGCTCGGATATCGACGCCCTGCTCAACGCGGTGGCGGATCTCACGCGGCGCCGCTGAGATTGCCGCACGCATCCTGCCTCTACATCCGCGCGGCAACGCGGGCGACGAAATGGCCTTCCGGCGTCCGCAGGGCAATCACGAGGTGGTCGGTCAGGGGCACGCCCGCGGCCGGGACGACGGCGGCGAACCGCCAGACAAATCGCTCCGGCAAATCTTTCGCACTGAGCGCGTCGTGGGGCTCGGCGCGCTCCATGGTCAGAGTCTTTTCGGAGACGCCTTCCACCGGGCGCAATGCCATCCCGCGCTTCCAGTAGAAAGATATCTTCAGGCTGCTCATCCACTCGCGCGTCAAGTATTTCTGGGGGCCACGGATTTCGGTGCTTTCCAGGCAGGGAAAATCGCGGACCGCGAAACGCAGGTGCAATTCCGCGGGGAAGTGCGTTACGGTTTCGGCGCCGCGGCGAAATGTAATCCCTTCCTTGCCGCGGATTCGCTTCAGCCCCACGAAAAACTCCGGCGAGATGAGCCGCCCGTCCAGGCGCAGGCAGGGGCCGCCGCGGACGCCACCGTCGGTGGCGAAGGAGATGCCCTGATCGTAGCTTCGTGATTCCTCGGTCACCGGGAAGCCGCCCGCGATCTGAGCGGAGGCAAGAAGAGATGCTGCCAGCCAGGGAAGCATGGACGGGATGTTTGCGGTGCGCATGACAGCGAAAGAAGAATTACGGAGAGTCTCCTATGTCGCACCGCGAAGAAGAAAACGGATACCCTCGTATTCATACAATCGTCCCTGGCCATCGCTCTTAGAGTCGACCTTCCCGGCGCGCACCGCCTCGATCGCGGCAACGACTTTCGCGAGGACCGCTGGCTCCGCGACCGGAATATTGTGGGCGCCGAGGACCGTTTTCAGTTGCGGCGCGAGCGCGGCCAGCCGTTTGACGGAAGCGACATAAGCATCGAGATTTGTCTCCGGCCGGAAGAGCCAGATGGGCGCGGGATAATACGTGTCGCCCGTGAAGAGAAGGCCGTTTTTGCGATCGAGGAGGCAGATGGCGTCGGGCGTATGGCCGGGCGTAGAGAGAACTTCAAGGGTGCGGCCGCCGAGATCAACGCTGTCGCCGTCGCGCAGCCAGCGCGAGATGGTCCACGGCTGCGTGGCGTATCGCGCCGCATCAAATCCCTTCGGCAAGTCTCCGCAGAGCATTCCCGGTTCGAGCTCTTGCTGGGCTTCCTCGCGCGAACCCCTGGCGCTGGCGCGGGTGAAGTCGGTCTCCATGCCGTAGATATTGGTGAATTGCCAGTTGCCGCCGACGTGGTCGTTGTGCGTGTGCGAGTTCAGAACGACGACGGGGAGCTTGGTCAGCTCGGCGGTGACTTTCTGAATGTTGCCGATACCCAGGCCGGTATCAAACAGCGCGGCGCGCGTCTCCCCCACGATCAGATAGGAAATGACTTCCTCGAATTGATGCGGCTCGTAGATGGCGAAAACGCTCGGAGCGACTTTGTAAACCTCGAACCATGAATCGGAGACCGCAACGCGCGCGAGTTTCTTAAACTCCGGCCGCGGCAAGGCGCGGCACCACTCCGGCAGTTGCCCTTGCGATTGCGCCAGAAGCGCTGGTGCGCCGACAAGGAAAACAACCTGCAAAAAAGTCAGGCGCCAGTTCATTTCCTGCCTCAATGCGATGACCCAGGAACAAATATCGTCTTGGGGATGCTCATGTGGACGCCTTTGTTGCCGTCCACGAGCTCGGTGATGCTCAGGTCGGCGGCGACGCTGGAGAGCATATAAGCGTCGTCGCGCGAGAGATGCTTTGTAGTCATCAGGAAATCCATCATCTCGCGCACGGCGAGTTTCGTCGCTTCGTTCAGATCTTCGTGCAGGCCCATGGTGATGAAATGCGTGGGGGTTTCGGCGCGGGGCCAGCGCAGGTGCATGTCCTTGCGCAGAATAAATTGAAATGTGCCGATGAGCGAGGTCTCGAGCGCGGTGATGTCCACTTCGCCGTTGCCCTGGCCGGCGTGGCCGTCGCCGACTTCAAACAGCGCGCCGCGGGCGTGCACGGGGATGAAGAGCGTGGTGCCCGCGACAAGATCCTTGTTGTCGAGATTGCCGGCGTGAATCCACGGAGGTGCGCTGCTGATGCGGCCCGAGGTCTCCGGCGGGGCCACACCCATGCTGCCAAAAAACGGGTGCAGGGGAATCTCGATCCCCGGAGCAAAACGCGCGATCATGCGCTTTTCATCGAGCGGGATAATCTTTATCTTGGGGTACGGAAAATCCTCCGGCAGAAATCCGCGGCCGGGTCCAAACGCGTTGTAGGCGTAGGGAATCGCCAGCTTCACGGCGAGAATCTTTACTTCAAGAACGTCGCCCGGTTCGGCGCCCTCCACATAGATGGGTCCCGTGAGGATGTGTCCGCCCGGGCCTTTGTCCTTCACTTCTGCGTGAATGTCGCGGAGAGATTGCTCGACCTGATCGGCGGACAAACCTGCGTCTTCGAGGCGCTTCGGACTGATCGTAATCAGCGTCTGGACCTCGACAGTGTCGCCGGACTTGATGCGGAGGACAGGCGGCGCGGCGGCATCGTAGTAGCCCCACACAATCGTTTTCGGCGTGGGCTTCAGTGTGTGCGTTGCGGGCTGCTGCGACTCGGCCGGTACTGATGAAAGAGCCGCGCCTAGCGAAACCAAAAAACAGGCGACTTTTCTGATTCTAAGCAACTCAATCTCTCCTAAGAGTCTGTTCCCAACCACCTCAAACATTTGCCACCTGGCGGATCAGCGCCGTAGTGTCCTTCAAAAGATCATCGTACGTATAAAACTCGACATTCCCAGAGAACGCACCTCTCAGGAGACGAGCCTCCTCGTGGTCGGTCGGAGTTCTTCCAGCGATGACAACGCCTTGCACGACTGCGACTTCCTTCAGCTCGATACCAAGGCAGCTTAGTGCGGCACTCCTGTGGTCATCCACTTGCCGGATCCAATTCTTCACTTGTGCGATGGCGTGCTGGAGTTTCGCAGTTAGTGCGCCATCTTTCTTAATCAATCGGAAATTCGCGTTCTCGATCTCAAGAAGCAGTAATTCCTTTCTTGCGTTGAGAATCCCGAAGTCGGCCCGGTACATGGTCAAAATCGGCGGTTTTGGAAGTATGCGCGTTGGGGAAAATCGACCAAGAAAAACAGGATGAGTTTCCAGAAAGTTCTGCAACTCCTCCTCCGGGACGTTCTTGTCTAGAAGCTTCTTGAATTGCCGACAATCCTCTTCGAGCTTGGTAGTTTCATATAATCTTATGTAGTCCCCTGCTCGCAGTTCGGGAGGAGTTAGATTCCGACTGAGGAGACCATGAAGACCCGTGCGGAGATATTGCAGGCTGAAAGATAACTTCCCGCACTGACATTGAAATTCTTCCCCTAGGTCCAAAGACCACAACCAACCTTCAGATTCCAATGCTTCATTTCGTTCAATTCCAGCGTATGTCTTCAAGCCACGCCCACACTGATTGCAAGAATAAGAGGCGCGCACGAGTTTCAAAGCTAATGGACCGCTGCGCAAAGCAGCTATTTGATCACTGGAGTACGGCGCAACTTGGCCGTGTACAAAGTGAAGAGAGCCGACATACTGGTCCCCGGACTCCGCTTTGAGAAAGACGTCAAGCTTGTCCGGTTTCATTAGAATTACGGTTGGTTCAATCTGCGCGACTTGGGTCTGCCAGCCCGGGATGCACTTCCCTTTTTCATCGATTATTTGCATATTCTGCGAGGAGTCGACCGATTCCACAGAGGTTGGATTGATTGTCAGTGAAAGTATCGTCGCGCCGGCGGAATCCCGAAATTGAAGTATCAAAGTTTCACCCAGAGTCATATCGTAAAAGCAGAGCACTAAAGAATAGCCCCGAAGGTTGAGTGGGAAGATATGTGAAACGCGAACAGAAGAGAGCCCCATGATATTGACGCAGGACAACAGTGGGTGACTGCCGACCATTGTGGCTGCCCGATCGCACCACCCGAGCAGTGCGATGCGGGGGGCGGCGCCTATTGGAGTTGGCGAGTTAGTTTGCATTGAACTACTGAGTCCTCTTATCTCCATTAATTTAATTTCGTACAAGGCTTTCGTCGACATCCACCACCTAAGGATGGGTCATGTCCTCGGGGCGGACGAGCTTATCGAACTCTTCGCCGCTCAGATAACCAAGCTTGATGACGGCTTCGCGGAGGCTGAGATTTTCGTGGTGCGCGGTGTGGGCGGCCTTGGCGGCTTTGTCGTAGCCGATTTTCGGCGAAAGCGCGGTAACAAGCATCAGCGAGTTCTTCACGTAGAAATCAATCTGCTTGCGGTTGACTTCGATGCCGGTGACGCAGTGATCCACGAAGCTGTTGCAAGCGTCGGAGAGCAACTCGACCGAGTGCAGGTAGTTGAAGATCATCACAGGCTTGAAGACGTTGAGCTCGAAATTGCCCTGGGAACCGGCAAAGCCGATGGCGGCGTCGTTGCCCATGACCTGCACGGCCACCATGGTTAAAGCTTCGCACTGAGTGGGATTCACCTTGCCCGGCATGATGGAAGAGCCGGGCTCGTTTTCGGGGAGCGAGAGTTCGCCGAGACCGCAGCGCGGGCCGGAGGCGAGCCAGCGGATGTCGTTGGCGATTTTCATGAGCGATGCGGCGAGCGTTTTCAGCGCGCCGCTGGCGAAAACGACTTCATCGTGCGCGGAAAGCGCAGCGAACTTGTTGGGGTGAGAGCGGAAGGGAAGCCCGGTCAGCTCGGCGATTTTTCGAGCGGCGCGCTCGGCAAATTCGGGATGGGCATTCAAGCCGGTGCCGACAGCGGTGCCGCCGATGGCCAGGTCGTAGAGGCCCTCGAGGGCCTGCGCAATGCGGTGATGGTCGCGGTCGAGCAAGCTGACCCAGCCGGAAAATTCCTGGCCGAGGGTGAGCGGCGTGGCATCCTGCAGGTGGGTGCGGCCGATCTTGACGATGTCCGCGAACTCTTTGGCCTTCTTGTCGAGGGCGTCGCGGAGTTTTTTCACGGCGGCTTGGAGGCGGCGCCCGGTCTCTGTGGCGGCGGCAATGTGCATGGCGGCGGGAAACGTGTCGTTGGAGGACTGCGACATGTTGACGTCGTCGTTGGGGTGAATGGGCTTCTTGCTTCCCATCGCGCCGCCGGCGATCTCGATGGCGCGGTTGGAGATGACTTCGTTGACGTTCATGTTGGTCTGCGTGCCGCTGCCGGTCTGCCACACGCGCAGCGGAAAATGATCGTTCAGTTTTCCGGAGATGACTTCATCGGCAGCCTGGGTGATGAGCCGGGCTTTGTCGGCGGCGAGTTTGCCGAGGTCTTGATTCACGAGCGCGCAGGCCTTTTTCAGAATGCCGAAGGAGCGGATGAGCTCCGGGGGCATGGTGTCCTTGCCGATGGCGAAGTGGATGAGGGAGCGCGCGGTCTGCGCGCCGTAGTAGCGGTCCGCGGGGACCTGGATAGGGCCCATGCTATCGGTTTCGGTGCGTGTGGGCACGCCCTTGGCGGGCATAGCGTCAGCCATCAGAGGCTCCTTCGTGGAGTATGGGCATTGGCGATCCTATTTCGCGGCACAAGTCTAGCAGCAAAGGGCCGCTTTCCTGCTTGGCGACAATGGGAAAGAGAAAAGAAGGGACCAGTACCCGCCCCCTCCCCCCTATTTTTTTGCAACTGCACATTCCAAAGGGTTTTAAGTCTAGTGTTTTGGAACTGCAGAATCCAAAGGGGTTACAGGCGGAATTTTCGGATCTGCAGATGATAAAGGACTTAGGACGATTAGGAGAGTAGGAATCTCCCCCCTGCTTGCGTGGGAGGAGGTGTAGAGAGGGCATTTACGTTCTTCGCGAAGTAATAGTACCACAGTAGTAATAGAATGTCAAGGGAGTTTTTGGGGCTCCGCCGCACAGGGTAGGAACCCCCCGCAGAATCGGTAGGCCGGTCCGGTTGGCCTCGAGTTCCGGGAGCCGACTTCACGGCCAAGTGACCGCCGACGTCGAAGCGGGAGCCGCAAGGCGCTGGGATAGTTTCCGAGTGGGCGACCATCCGGGAGTTAGCCGCCGGCAATCGCCCCTATGATGAGAAGGGGCTCTGCCCCCGACGCGACCGCGTCAGGCAGGGGGGCGTCCGGCGGTTCGTGGGATAGGTCCTCCTCGCAGGCGAAGAATCGCAAGAACGGCCGGCGCTGTTGCATGACGTGATCGCGGATCGTGCCGCGCAGCATGGGATACTGTGCCTCGAGGGCGTCGAGCACCGAGCGCTGCGTGGCCGGACCCTCGACATTGAGCTTCACCTCGTCGCCGACGCGCGCCAACGCTCGCAGATGTCCCGGGAGTATGACTCGGATCATGGCAGCGTCTGAACCTCGACAGAAAGCACGGCCGGAAGATCTCGGACGATGGGAGCCCAGCTGTCTCCAGCATCGGCCGACGCGTACACCTGCCCGCCGGTGGTGCCGAAGTAGACACCGCATTTGTCGAGCGAATCGACGGCCATCGCATCGCGCAATACGTTGACGTAGCAGTCGCGTTGCGGCAGACCTTTGCTGAGCTCTTCCCATTCGTTACCGCCCGTGCGGCTGCGGTACACGCGCAACTTGCCATCGGGCGGAAAGTGTTCCGAGTCGCTCTTAATCGGGACGACGTAGATGGTCTCGGGCTCGTTCGCGTGCACGTCGATCACGAACCCGAAGTCGGTGGGCAAATTCCCGCTGACCTCTTGCCACGAGTCACCGGCGTTGTCGCTGCGCATAACGTCCCAGTGCTTCTGCATGAACAGCACACTTGGGCGCGCGCGGTGCATCGCAATGCGGTGAACGCAGTGGCCGATCTCGGCATTCGGGTCGGGGATGTATTGGGATTTCAGCCCGCGGTTGATCGGCCGCCACGTCTTGCCCGCGTCGTCGCTACGAAACGCCCCCGCGGCCGAGATGGCGATGAATATCCGGCCGGGGTCGCTCGAATCCAGAAGGATAGTGTGCAGGCACATTCCACCGGCGCCTGGCTGCCACTTGGGCCCTGAACCGTGGCCGCGCAATCCGGAGAGCTCCTGCCACGACTTGCCGCCGTCCTTCGAGCGGAACAACGCGGCGTCCTCCACACCGGCATAGACAGTGTCCGGATCGCTGAGCGAAGGTTCAAGATGCCAAACTCGCTTGAACTCCCACGGATGCTGTGTGCCGTCGTACCACTGATGAGTGGTGAGGGGTTTCCCGGTTTCCGTGGAGGTGTCGTAAACGAACTTGTTGCTCTCGGCTTTGGGCATTTCCCCTGGCGCGGTAGTCGGTTCGCCGGGCGGTATCCCTGGCTGTATCCAAGTTTTGCCACCATTATCAGAGCGCTGAATCAACTGCCCAAACCAGCCGCTGCACTGCGACGCATACAGCCGGTTCGGGTCAGCGGGCGAACCCTTCACATGGTAGATCTCCCAGCCCGCAAAGTGAGGGCCGCTGACATCCCACTGTTGGCGTTTGCCGTCCGATGTCAGGACGAAAGCGCCCTTTCGTGTGCCAACCAGTACTCGTACCTTGCTCATCTCTCACTCCTTCCTTAGGTTCAGGTTTGTATTTATTACGGCAATCGGAGCTTTCTGTCCAGAACCGCCCGTCGCGCTCAGGCCGCTGCGCTAGCTTCGCAGAGGAACGAGTGAACGCAACCGGCCATCGCGCAAGAAAAGCCCTGCCCAGACCAGCACGCCGACAATGGCTGGGACAAAGAACAGTGAATCACCGACGCGCACGTTCGTAGCGGTTGCGCCGCCAAGATAGCCTGTGAGTAGGATTGCGCCAAGCACGGAGGTGCGCGGAATCATGTAGACGATAGTACAAGCGAGTTCGAGTATCCCGATGACGTGAATGAGGCTTTCGGGATATCCCAAGTGCGCGAATCCCTGCACGACGGGCGCCGGCTTAATCAATTTCATGATGCCGCTCAACAGCAGCAGCAACACCAGCAGCGCGCTAATAATACGTCCGGTCCAGAGCATCTTCTTCGAGACCGGAGTCGTTTGAGTGTCCGATGGCATGAATTCTTCCTTCTGAGGGGCCAGGTGAGCTCGGCTAGATGTGACGTGCGTCACGCACGTCAGTGTGCCACATCACTTGTATAATGCAAGTGAAAAATGCTACTGTGCAAGTATGCCAAAGAAGAAGCCGAGTCCAAAGCGGCGGTCGGGGTGTCCGCTGAATGCCTCGGTGGAGACGCTGGGCGATCGCTGGTCCTTGCTGATTATCCGCGACATGATGCTCCGGGGATCCCGGACCTACAAGGAATTCCTGGAGTCCTACGAAGGAATCGCGACGAACATATTGGCAGATCGCCTGCGGAAGTTGCAAGCTCACGGAATCATTACTACGGAACGAGATCCATCGGATGGCCGAAAGCTGTTTTACTTGCTGACAGCGAAAGGAATCGATCTTGCACCGGTCCTCACGGAAATGGTCCTCTGGGCAGCCAGGCACGAAGATACCGGCAATCAAGCGCTCGTCCGGCTAATGCAGAAGGACAAGGAGCAATTTCTGGATGCAGTGCGGCAACGCTGGGCCAAAAAACAATCCACTCAACGGCTTACGAAGTCCCAGCGCAACACCCCGTAGGGTGTTCCGCGTGGTGGTGTGATGACCCTCAGCGCGGACGAAAGCTCCCGGCACGTTTCCGTACGCTGGCGTGGTGGTCCGCTTGGTCACCTTGGCGAGTTAAGGCGAACTCGGAAGTTAGGCTTCGGGGTGTCAAATCCATGTGGTTTCGGCGCAGGCTAAATTGGGCCATCTGACCTTTTGCCAGAAGCACTTAGCACACGTTCAGACGGAATGGTTTTGGCACGGTTTCGGAGAAAGCAACTAACCAGCCAAGTGACCGCCGGGCGCACTGAACTCTTTCGAGTGGGCGACCATCCGGGAGCTATCGCGCGGGTGGCTCTAATAGAAATCCCGTGTACGGGCCCGAGTACGGCCACTTCTAACCCGGCCAGCGTGGAACGGCTTTCAGGGGTGATTCCGGAATACTCTATTGCTTCTTGGTTTTGCCCGACCCAGCACCGCCCCGCGGATCGTCTGCCGGATTAACGTATTTAATCTCCCACGGGCCAGTCCCGTGTAACTGGATCACCGTTTCGCCCTTGGCCATCGCATAGTGATGCACCGCTGGTTCAAGGTACGCGAAGCTTCCGGGGGCAAATTCGTTCATCTTTCCTTCGTTGAAGCTGTCACCCATGCCTACCTTAAACGCTCCTGACATCACCGTCACGTGCTCGCGACGAAGATGGTGGTGGGGCGGGATCTTGTATCCGTCCGACATTTTCAACCGCATTGTGTAGGCCCCCGGCTTTGTTGGATCGCCTTCGAGAACTGCTAATTGAGCTCCAGAAGGTAAAGCATTCGGGGCCGCACCCCAGTGGATCGCATCGGGTGTATACGTTTTTACATGCTCGACTGATTTCTGAGCAGCGAGACTCAGAGCCAACGTAGCAGTAAGCAAAAGCATTATTTCAATTCGCTTCATTAGTTCACCTCCAAGAAGGCTCCATTCTAACCGGGGGGCAATTCTTCGACATTAGGTACGGCCTCAGGCAGTCACAACCTGATCATGAAGACGCTGGCTGGGCGATTGTACCCGAGTGACGGCGTACTCGGAAGAAATCCACCTGACCGTACAACGCCCTTCTCGGAAAATGGCATGAGCACTGCAGGTGACCCTTGCTCTCGGCTGACACTTCACCACTACCGGAGAGTCGTGAAGATGGATTGCGAAGAGTCATCCGTGCAGCGAGCGGCTCCCTACTTCGAAGTTGAATTCGATCTTACTTCGGCTCCACCAGGATGACCTCTGATGGGGTGTTGCCACGGTTCTGCGGCAGGTGGCTCTCTGCAGGCATGACGTTCACGTCGCCGGGCTTGCCCGGATTCTCCCGCATCGTTCCATCCGGCAGGGTGAAGGCAAAGTTCCCGCCGCTCAGATTGATGGCGATGAGCCGCGGATGGTGGTGCATCACGGACTTTTCGCCCGGACCGTAGCGCACGCGTATCACCCGCACGGAGTCGTTTTCGATTTCTATCTTGTAGTGTTTGGAATCGAGCTTGGTCGAGTCGTCCTGGTTTTCTTTTTCCACCGCCGGCGTGCGCGCGGCGGGCTTGGTCTTCAGCTCCACCTGAATGGTCTCGGCGGGCTTATCACTTAGACTCTCATTCGCGTGCTTGTCCCCGGCGCTCCAGGCGACCTGCCCAGGCTTGAGGTTGTCTTCCCTCGTCTTTCCGTCTGGCAGCGTGTAAATCGAGTGGCCGCCGGTCAGCGAGATGGAAACGTACGCGGGATGCTCATGCATCGGAATCTTCTCGTGAGGACCCACATTCCAGCGCAGAACCCTCACGTTGGTGTCCTCGAATTCTACCTTGCAGTGCTTCGGATCAACCTTGGCGGGGTCTTGCGCGAATGCAAGTCCCCCTTGTAGCAGGACTGCAACCGCCACACACAACAGACGTCTCATATGCCCTCCTCTTCAAGCAGCGGGTGGGATGCTACACCCGTCACACCTATCGCGCAATGCTGGAAGCTCTATCCATGCTTGCCCACGCTTCTGGCCGGATGACGGCATACGCGAAAGAAATCCACATGGCCATACAGCGCGCATCTCGGAAAGTGACTCGGCTAGTTTCCGAAATGCCGACTTCACGGCCAAGGGACCCAAGCAAAGGTAACTTCCCAGAACCGGACTTCTGGGGAGTCAGCGAGATTTCACTTGTCCGGTAGATGCGTTTATCGGGCACTGGGTGTCAACCAGGTGGTTCACCCGGGCCGAGCTGCATGCCACTTCGGATGCTGACATCCCAGGTATTCATCATGCAAAATGCCAGGGTCACATAAGAGGGTAAGGGAGAAATCATGCCTACCGTTACGTCCATCATGGCCGAGTTAAAAAAGAAGGGCAGTGAGAAGACGCGCATTACCTACGCGCGTCATGGAATGGCGACAAAGCGAATGTTCGGCGTGAGTATGGCGGAACTCAAGGTCATCGCGAAAACAATCAAAGGGCAGCAGGCTCTCGCTTGCGAACTCTACGATACGGGCAACCTGGACGCCATGTACCTCGCCGGGATGGTGGCGGACGGGGCACAGATGACCGAGAAACAGTTGAATGGGTGGGCTGAAGGCGCGGCGGGTTTACGGATGATTTCCGAATACACGGTCCCATGGGTGGCCGTTGAAAATGCGCACGCTCGCGACCTAGCGATGCGATGGATCAAGTCGAAGGAGGAGCACGTGGCATGCTCAGGTTGGTGCACGTATGCGGGACTTGTCGCCACCAAACCCGACGAGGCATTGGACCTTGCGGAAATCGAGGACCTTCTCAGCACTGTCGTCAAGGGAATAAGCAGAGCGCAAAACCGGGTTCGCTACACCATGAATGGTTTTGTCATTGCGGCCGGAACATACGTAAAACCCTTGTTGAAACAAGCAAAGGCGGCGGCTCGACAGATTGGCGCCGTTTCGGTGGACGTGGGCGACACGGCGTGCAACGTACCGCTTGCCACTGCCTACATCGAAAAGTCCGAGGCGTCTGGCCGGGTGGGTCAAAAGCGAAAAACGATCCG
>JBGQHF010000043.1:0-27227 GCA_041497835.1 Terriglobia bacterium | reverse complement strand
ACGGTCTCCGCCAGATTCGCGGATGACCGGCGCGGACTCGCCGGTGATCGCCGACTCGTCGACCGACGCCACGCCTTCGATGACCTCGCCGTCTCCGGGGATGAACTCACCTGCGGCGACAACGACGATGTCTCCGGAGCGGAGTTGCGAACTGACCACGGTCTCTGTGCCGCCATCCCTCCTCAAGCGATGGGCCTGGGTTTCCGCCCGTGCTTTGCGTAACGTGTCGGCTTGGGCCTTGCCCCGGCCTTCAGCCATGGCTTCCGCGAAATTGGCAAAGAGAACCGTGAACCACAGCCAAAGCGTGATTTGCAGTCCAAAGCCGAACTGTCCGGCGTGGTGAAAGGCGTTCCACGCGAGCTGGATCGTCGTCAAAACGGCCCCAACCTCCACGACGAACATCACCGGGTTTTTGACCGTAGTGCGCGGATCCAGTTTGCGAAAAGAATCTACAATGGCCCGCGAAAGAATGGCGCTATCGGCGAGCGATTTCTTTCTCAGTTGAACGACCGGGTCCATAGCCACGTCAGAAAACCTTTCCTACGTTCATCAGCAGGTGTTCGAGAATCGGACCAAGACTCAGAGCCGGGAAAAACGTAAGGGCGCCCACGATCAAGATGGTAGAGACCAGCAAACCGGTGAACAGCCCGCCCGTTACCGGAAATGTGCCGGCGGATTCCGGAACGATCTTCTTTTTAGCCAGGCTTCCGGCAATGGCGAGCACCGGAATAATCATGAAGAATCGGCCCAGCAGTTGAGCGATAGCCGTGGTCGTGTTGTACCACATCGTGTTCGCGTTCAAACCTGCAAAAGCCGAACCATTGTTGCCCGTCGAGGAAGTGTAGGCATAGAGGATTTGGGATAAGCCGTGTGGGCCAGGATTCGAGATGCTCGAGGTTCCATAGGGCTTGACAACCGAAATCGCCGAAAAGACAAGAATCGTGAACGTCAGGATAAGCACGGCAAGCATGGCCATCTTGACGTCGTACGATTCAATCTTCTTGCCTAGGTATTCCGGAGTTCGCCCCACCATCAGCCCCGCAATGAAAACGGCGAGCACAACAAAAACGAAAATGCCATAGAGTCCCGCACCGACCCCGCCAAATACAACCTCGCCCAGCATGATGTTGATCAAAGGAATCATTCCGCCGAGCGGAGTAAAGGAATCGTGCATACCGTTGACGGCTCCGCAGCTGGCATCAGTGGTCACAGTGGTGAACAAGGCGGAGTTCGCGATTCCAAACCGCACTTCTTTGCCCTCCATATTTCCACCCGAGTGCAGCGCGCTCGCCCGCTGGTCAGTTCCGGCCAAAAGCAGATTTCCTCTGGCCTCCGCCCAATAGGCTGTCGTTACGCCTGCAAGAAACAAGAACGCCATGGCCGCCCACACAGCCCATCCGTGCCGTTGCGAGCCAGTCATCCGGCCGAGCGTGTAGGTTAGTCCGGACGGAATGGCGAAAATCAGCACCATCTCGAAAAAGTTCGAGAACGGAGTCGGATTTTCAAAAGGATGGGCGCTGTTGGCGTTGAAGAATCCACCGCCGTTCGTGCCGAATTCCTTGATCACTTCCTGCGAAGCCACCGGCCCTTGCGCGATCACCTGTTGCGTCACGGTTTGTGTCGTGGTCTTGCCGTCCGGACCCGTGACCTGCGCCGTGTAAGGCTGAACCAGTTCGACGGTCGTATACGGAATCAAGTTCTGCACGACACCTTGGGACACCAAAATCAGGGAACCCACCAGGCAAACCGGCAGCAGAACCCAGAGAAGACATCGCGTCGTATCGACCCAGAAGTTCCCGAGTTTGTCTGTTTCTTTGCGTGCGATGCCGCGGATGACGACGATGGCGAGGACGATGCCGACGGCGGCGGAGACGAAGTTGTGATAGGCCAAGCCCGCCATCTGCGTAAAATAACTCATCGTGGACTCACCGCTGTAGGCCTGCCAGTTTGTGTTTGTCGTGAATGAAGCTGCAGTGCCAAAAGCTAGGCCCGGCTCGACATTGGGAAATTGTTGCGGATTGAATGGAAGCCATTTCTGTGTGCGCTCGATTAGATAGAGGAGCGTCATGGACACGCTGCTGAACAGAAGCATCGCCACGGCGTATTCCGTCCAGCGCATCTCGCGCTTCTCGTCGACGCCGGTCAGCCGATACACGACCCTTTCGATGGGCCGAAAGACAGGATCGAGAAACGTCTTTTCGCGGTTAAAGACTCGCGTCATGAAAACGCCTAGGGGTTTCGTCACCAGGAAGACCACGAAGAGATACAATCCAATTTGAAACCAGCCATTCGCGGTCATGAACTAGAACTCCTCCGCCTTCAAAAGGGCATACAGCAAGTACCCGAAGAGAAGCGCGCAAATCACCAGTAGTGCCGTATCGCCTGCAGTCATAGCCTCACTCCCCTTTCAAGCGGTCGCAGCCGCGAACGTAGAAAATTCCCAGTGCGAAAAACAGCGCCGTTGCTGCGATGAAAATCCCGTCTAGCATCATGGTTTTCTTCCTCCGGTTGAGCCGTTGAATACGAGTTGCTCGTCAGTGCCCGCCTCCGTATTACGGTTGAAAGTGCGAGTCGAAGGTCAAGATGACCCCTAAGATCAAGAGATTTTGGGTCGGCGTCAGGCCAACTACTCCCGGCGCCACTTCCCCGTCGCGGAAGAAGCCGCCGCCCGGTCCGCGGGATTCGTCGATCCGGTGCTCCAGCCTCACGATGGCAGTAGCCTGGCGATACGGAATGCGGTATTCCAAGGTCGTTGTGTTGGCCTTCACTGTCTGAGGGAACCCCGTCAAACGTCCATCGCGGTCCCAGTAAACTTCAGGGCGCACCGTGGCGCTCCAGTTCTTACTGAAGACCCAGTGCACCGGCAGCTGGGCGAACATCCAGAGAGCACGTGGATTCCCGGGTGCCACGACTTTTTCAGTCCCGACGTGATATTCGAATGCGGTCGTAATCCGATCGGTTTTCCATTCGGCAATGCTGTCCCAAAAGAACCGCCAGAATTCGAACCCGGTGTCCGATTGGTGCGGACCGAACAGAACTGTTTCTTTTACCGTCGTATGATCCGTCACCTTGTAGGCTAATTGACCTCCCGAGCTGGGCACGTGATTGGCATCGGCGAGGTGCCAGTAGCCGTTCACTATGAAAACCGTTCCGGTCAGCTTATTGGTGAGAGGGTAGCTCGCGTTGACGCCCATCATGAGATAAGGCGTGAAATCAGCACCCCAGGGGCGCGTATAGTTGAAGTTGTCCTTCGCGTACAACGAGTCATAGCCGATGAAACTGGAGAAGATTCCAGCCTGCACCGTTAGGCCCTTTCCTACCGGCGCTAAATACGAGATATCCGTCGGTCCAAGGTGACGCAACCACTCGGAGCCGGGAAGATTTGGCGCGGTCGCGGAGAAACCGAAAATTCTGGAATCCTGGCCACCATGGAGAGTGAATTCCATCCCCCAGCGCGACGACTCCGAAGCGGCCTTGCGCAGGTACGCGCCTGCCATGTTTAGGATCGGCTCATCGACTTTGTAATCTGTGCCTCGGCTTCGAAACGGATGGTTCGAAGGGTGCTTGAAATCGAGCAGATAAGCTGCGTCGACAAATCCGCCGTATTGCCACTCGGGGTTCGCTGGCCGCGTGGCCGCTTGGTCGGATGGCACATTCTGGCTAGCCGCCGGATCATCCTCGGATTTCTGATCAGCCGGTAACGCGGTCTGCTCCTGAGCAGCTTGAAGAGCAGGCACATTCGACGAGGAGGTCGTGGTACCGCCCAATTCCGTAGTCTGCCCTCGCGTCACTTTCGTGTCTCCTTGAGATGCCGGAGGTGCGTCTTGCGCTTGCGCGCATGCGGCGCAGGACCACACGACCATTACAGTAAGTAATCCTGATCGGAATTTCCTCATTACTATGACTCCATTCGGCGGAATGTGTTTTCGAAGAAAAACGTTTCCGTGCGGCCTGTGTTGAATCAATGCTGATCAGGTCCCCGGGCCGCGTGTCTTGAGTTTTCGAGTGTGAATCCTGCTGAGGGGTGCCAGTCCTCCGCTTGAGATCGCGGTGAAACAGGACCAGTACGCACAACAGGAACACGAGACCGAGACTCACGAGAATTTAAAAAAGCCACATAGTCTATTGAAACTGTCCGCTTAGAACCCGCTATCGCCTCGTTTCTATTGCGGCCCTCGCATGTCTCAGCGGATCTGGGGCAGAGTGGCATGCCCGTGCTAAAGAAGTCGCAATGAAGTCGTAAGGATTTCATAAGGCTCTATACCGTTGGGGAGTGGTGTTGCTCAGAGCTGAACGACAGAGGATCCGAGAATCATTCGGAAGTGACGAGGGTTCAGGGTTGCCTGCGAGGGAGCCCTTTCAGGTCACCCGACTTTGAGGGTTTGGAGACCTTGATTGTTTTCTGGGTCTGCTGTATGTGCTTGAAAGGAATGGCGGGGACGACGGGACTCGAACCCGCGACCTCTGCCGTGACAGGGCAGCGTTCTAACCAACTGAACTACGTCCCCGCGGAAGCACTTCTCACGGATGGTGGGCAGTGCAGGACTCGAACCTGCGACCTCCTGCTTGTAAGGCAGGCGCTCTAACCAACTGAGCTAACCGCCCGATCTCCAACATCGTACAGGAAGCAGCTCACAGCGTCAACGCGCCGAACTCCGCTGCCATTCGCGCACGCGCTGCGCGCTTTCTTGCACTTTCTGCATCCAGCCATTACACTTTGCTGTTTGTGTGAACGCAAGGAAAGCGGACCGCATGCTTCTTTCTCGTGATTTCGTCGCCTACATCGCCACGGAAATGGTAAAGCGACTCGTGGAGGCCGAGATGATCGATACCAAGGCCCCGGACCACGTCGTCCCGCAAATCCGTGCGCGCATGCAGGAGGAGCTGGGCGTCGAAGAGCGCCTGAACGAGGAAGTCCGCACGATTCTCACGGAGCATCAGGACGAGATGCGCCGCACGGGCGTCTCCTACCAGGAAATGTACAAGAAGGTGAAGGCCCAGCTTGCGCGCGACCGTAAACTAATCCTGCGGTAAGCGAAGGGAATACAGAGGGGTTTTTTCTTAGCAGCCATTTTGAAATCAAGGACGGGAATGCGACTCAGCCGCGAAAAAATTATCCGCCTTTCGCACCAGATCACCGATGTTTTGGTCTCCAGCGATGAAGTGGAATTCGTCGAAGACCGCGAAACCATTCGCAATCAAGTCGTCCAGATCCTCCAGGCTTTGCTGCGCGACGAAGAAAAAGTGGACGCCGAGGTCCGCAAGAAGATCTCTTCCCAGAAGAAGGAAATCCTCGAAGGCAGCGAGGAGTGGGACATCCTCTACCGCAAGTATTACGCCGAAGAGATGCTCCGCATGGGCGTCCCCCACCAGGCGCAAGAGCGCCGCATGTAGAAACAGAAAGGGCGGCCGCATCGGACCGCCCTCCCGTTCACTCGATCATCCTGGAATCGTAATTCCGATCACGGAGAATCCGGCCGCCGTTTCAGCGTTGGCCGGTCGTCATCCGTCGTGTCTCCGCCGGTTGTCGTTGTCTTTTTGTTCTTGTCCTTGTCTTTGTCCGTACGGCTCCGCAGCGTTGGCTTGTTCGGATCGTTGTCCAGCGCCTTGCGCGTAAACATGATGCCCCGCAGCCGCGTCTTCACCTGGTCGAATTCCGACGTCGTCACGATATACTCTTCCCGCGCCGGCAGGATCCGCGCGATTTCCTTCTGCGCGCTCGCGATGCGCTCCGGTGTCGGCGGGTGCGAGGAGAATACCTTCGGGATTGTTCCCGGCCGTCTGCGCTCGTCGGCCTGCACACGCTCGAAGAACGTCACGTACGAATTCGGGTCGTAGCCCGCCTTGTACATGTATTGCAGCCCCAGGAAATCGGCTTCGCGCTCCGCATCGCGCGAAAACTTCAAATACGTAATCGGAATCGCCAGATTCAACCCCTGGTAGATGCCGTATCCCGCCCAGCCGCCCGGGCCCAGCAGGATCAGTGGAATCGTTGCTAGTTGGATTAGTTCACCCTTGGTCGCCTGCTTCGTTCCGTGGCGCGCCGTCACATGCGAGATTTCGTGCGCCATCACGCCGGCCAGCTCGGACTCTTCCTGCGCGCGCAGGATCAATCCGCTGTTCACGTAGAAAAATCCGCCCGGCAGGGCGAACGCATTTACTTCATCCGAGTCGATCACCTTGATGGTGAAGGGAACTTGCGCGTCCGAATTGCGCACCAGGTTTTGCCCTACGCGGTTGACGTACTCCGTTACGATGGGGTCGTCGATGAGCTTCGCCGAACGCTCCACTTCCTGCGCCAGCTGTTTCCCCAAGGCAATCTCTTTTTCAAGCGAATAGAAATTGACGCCTTTGCCGACTTTGCGGTTCCCGATGGCTTCGACGTCTTCCCTCGAATTCTTCGGATTGACCTGTGTTTGCTGTTGTACGGGTTCCGGCGGTTTTTGTGCTTGCGATTGCGTCTGATCTTGCGGCGGCGGCGGTGGGCTCTGGGCGATCGCCAGCGCAGGCCCGGCCAGAAGCCCGGCCATCAGCGTCAGCCCCAGAATGTCCCGTCTGACAGTTCCCATGGCGCTTACCTCCACCTCTCGTGAGTATACACCGCAAATACCACGCGGAGCCCCTGCGGCTCTTCCTTTCCTAAGATGTATGCACCAGGCCGAAGGTTTCCCGCGTATTCATGTGTCCAAAGAAAACCTTGCTTCCGGTTGACACCCCCCTCGCGCCCCTCTAGAGTCAAAGATTACCCCCATGAGCGTTCGAAAGGTTCAAATCGGCCAGTTGTGGAAGAGGGAAGGTACTGGAGACATCTATCTGGTGACTCGCCTTTACTCCGAGGCACTCCACACCATGGCCATTCTGCGCAAGAGCGGTTCCGAGCAGGAAGCCACTATTCGTGTGCGAGTGGAGCGCCAAGGCGACAACCAGGCGCTGCCCGGGTTCTCCCCCGCCCAGGAAGACGAGAAGTTCTAACCCCACCGCCACCCAGTCAGATCGATCTCACTGGCATCCCTACCACGTCTTCCACTTGCATCAACTCGTTGGTCAGGAACGGCTCCCCGTGCCTCACCCCGATCATTTGCCCGTAGTGCCGGGCGAGCTGGTTCATCTCCTCTTCCAATCGATCGATCGCCAGGTGCACCTTGCTCTTTGGAGTCCCTTTCGCCGGTCGAAACTGCGATCCAAACGCCAGGATCGCCCGCTGACGCTGCGCGAACTCGGCCGTGATGTCCACCACAAACGTCGGCCGCACGTCCGATTGTGTCGTCGAATAGAGAATCTTGAACGGCCGGAAGGCTTCGCCCGCAATTGGCAACTGCTTCAATCCCGCCAGGAAACACGCTTCATAGCCCAGGGTGGAGGCGTGATAATGGTCTGGGTGCCGCGCCTGCCAGTACGGCAGGATCACCGTCCGCGGACGCAGTTCGCGGAGAATCTGCGCCAGGCGTAGTTTGTGCTGCCGGGTCGGTTGCACGTCCGAATCCGGCACCCCCAGGGTCCCCCGCCATTTCACGCCGAGGAGCCTCCCCGCCTTGGCCGCCTCGCGAGCGCGGATCTCCGGCGTGCCCCTCGTTCCCATCTCTCCCGCCGTCAAATCCAGTATCCCCGTCTTGTATCCGCGCTTGCCCATCTTCAACAGCGTTCCCCCGCAGGTTAGCTCCACGTCATCGGGGTGTGCGGCAATCGCCAGCAAGTCAAGTTTCATCGCGTGGCTTCCTCTCTGCCATTCCGGGCGGAGGCCCCTGCCGGGGCCGGGACCCGGAGTCGATCGATCAAGGATTGCGGCCTTGTCGGACCGAAGGTTCCGGCCCTCCCGGAAAGGAATCTCTTTCCCAATCATCCATCGGGAGGGCTTGATTTTAGGCGTCTGCCTCCGCCCCGTCAAAGCGCGGCTGTGTTAGTCTCTCTTGCCAAACCGACATGGGTGACGCTCGCGAACCGCTCTCGAATCCACTCAAGGGCCAAGTGGCTCTCGTCACCGGCGCCGCCCGCCGCCTCGGCCGCACAGTCGCTCTTCGCCTCGCCCGCGAAGGCGCCGACGTTATCCTCCACTATCGCGGGTCAGGCGACGCTGCGAAACACACCGTCTCTGAGATCGAAGCCCTGGGCCGCCGCGCCATCGCACTCCCCGCCGATCTTCGCCAAGTCCGCGAGATTCGCACCCTTTTTGACGAAGCCGCGCTCCGCTTTGGTCGCCTCGACATCCTCGTCAATAACGCCGCTGTCTTTTTCCCCGCGCGCCTCGAAAACACCACCGAGGACCAATGGAATACCGCGCTCGACACCAACCTCAAGGCCCAATTCTTCTGCGCCCAGGCCGCTGCCCCCCTCCTCAAGGAATCCCGCGGCCTCATGATCAATTTCGCTTCCCTTGGCGGCCTCCTTCCGTGGCCGGGACACATTCCTTACTGCGTCTCGAAGGCAGGTGTCATCATGCTCACGCGCTGCCTCGCGCGAGCCCTGGCCCCCGAGGTTCGCGTCAACGCCATTGCCCCCGGTACCATCTCTATGCCCGGCGACCCACCGGAGTGGCAGGCCGATTACATCCGCTTGGCGCCATTGAAGCGAACCGGCACGCCGGACGATATTGCCGACGGCGTCTCCTTCCTCGTCCATTCCACCTTCATCACCGGCCACATTCTCGTCCTCGACGGAGGGCGCACCCTCTAGAACGATTGCAAACACCTGTCACTCAAACCATTCGGCCCGCATCCGCATCCGTCGCCGTCTCAGCGTTTGTCCCTCACATCTTGGGGGTAAGCGCATCCCATGATGAAAGCCCGGTTTGCGCCGCTCTTCCGGCTCCGATATATTTGAATGTTTGCGGTCATGAACTGGCTCGAACAAACAATCCGTCGCTACGAACACCGCCGTTGGACCACCGACGACAACCGCATGGTGCGCCCCTTTGCATGGGGGCTCGAGCACATCGGTGGACGTGCCGATGAGCCCGACCCGCGTGGGTTCCTGAGGGAGTGGTGTCCCGCGACCATCTCAAGCAGCCACGAGTGGTTTGCCGCCGCGCCCGCACAAGACTATTGCCTGGAGAACAGCGTCCTGAGCTTTACCAGCGCCGTCCAATCCGATTGGCCGGAGAATAACACCGTTTGTGCGCAATTCTTTCCGGCGCGGCACAGCGGGCCTGCGGTTCTTGTCCTTCCCAACTGGAATGCCAAGTGGGAAGGGCAGCGCGCCCTCTGCGAATGGCTTCAACTGCTCGGCATCACCGTACTGCGCATGAGCCTGCCCTACCACGACCGTCGGATGGTCAGGGGCCACGAGCGCGCCGACCAGCTCGTGGGACCGAATGTCGGGCTCACTCTCCAGGCCAATCAGCAAGCCGTCAAGGACGCTCGCCAGTGCCTCCGCTGGCTGGAACAGCAGGGGTACACCCGGCTTGGCATCCTCGGCACGAGTATCGGTTCCTCGATCGGCTACATCACGCTGGTGCACGATCCCGCCGTCCGTGCCGGCGGCTTTTTCCACGTCTCGACGTACTTCGCCGATGTCGTGAAGCAGGGAATGACCACCAATCACGTTTGGGAGGCATTGCGCAACAGAGTCGGGCTGGAGGAATTGCGGGATTTCTGGGCGCCCGTCAGCCCCATGCCCTACGTTGAGCGCGGCCTGGGGGCGGAGAAAAACTGCTTCATGATCTACGGCAAGTATGATCCGACGTTCGTGCCGGAACTCACCGCCGAAATGCTCGGCTCGCTCCGCATGCACGGTTGCGAGCCGCGCACTCTCGAGCTTCCCGTGGGCCACTACTCGCTCGAACTGCCGCCCTTCAGCTACATCGCCGGTTATCGCATGGGGACGTTTTTCCTAGAATCCCTCGCCTGACAGGGGAGTCCTGATTCCGGAGGGTTGCGTCAGCGGAGTAATTTTGCAAAGGCGCCGCTTGCGGCCAGCTCGGATACAGCCTCAATGTCAGGTGCAAGGGGCCGGTCTTCCGTTACCTTCGCGGACCTGGATCGCACGGCGTCGTAGGCGTTCTTTGCGGCGTTTCCCGTTTGAAGCGGCGCGAGCAGATCAATCCCCTGGCAGGCGCACAGCAGCTCAATCGCCAGGATGTTCCGCAGGTTTGCGATCATCCGCTCCAGCCGCCGTGCGCCGCTCATGCCCATCGAGACGTAATCCTCCTGATTGCCCGAGGTCGAAATCGAGTCCACCGAATGAGGCGTCGCCAGCGCCCGGTTTTCGCTCGTCAGCGCTGCTGCAGTGACCTGAGCGATCATGAAGCCGGAATTAAGCCCCGGCTCCGGCGCCAGGAACGCCGGCAGAAGGCTGGTCAATGGATTCGTCATCTGCTCGATGCGCCGCTCCGCAATGCCGCCGAGCGTGGCAACAGCGACAGCCATCTGATCCGCCGCCATGGCCAGCGGCTGACCGTGAAAATTTCCCCCGCTGAGGATGTCGCCCGCGCAGCTTCCTGCGTCGCGGACGAACACGAGCGGGTTGTCCGTCGCGCTGTTCAGCTCGACTATCGCTATTGCGCGTGCCTGTGCCAGCGAATCGCGAACGGCGCCGTGAACCTGCGGCGCGCAGCGCAGGCTGTAGGCATCTTGCACGCGTGCGTCTTTCTCCTCGGACCGGTGTGATTCCCGAATCTGGCTGCCTTCGTTCAGCCGGGCTACATTTCGAGCGCTGGTGGCCGCGCCGGGATACGGCCGCGCCCCAATGATCCGAAGATCAAAGGCGTTTGGACTGCCGCGGAGCGCGTCGAGCGAAAGCGCCGCAGCAACATCGGCCGTATCAACAAGCACGTCTGCTTCGTAGAGCGCCAGGCTGATCAATGCCAGCATGCCCTGCGTGCCATTGAGCAGGGAGAGTCCTTCTTTCGCTTCGAGAGCGACGGGCGCGATTCCCGCGCGGCGCATGACTTCGCCGCCCGGTAAAACTTCGCCGCAATACCAGGCCTGCCCCTCTGCGATCACGACGAGTGCGAGATGCGCCAGCGGCGCCAGGTCGCCCGAGGCGCCTACCGAGCCTTGCGAAGGGATTACCGGATGCACGCTTGCGTTGAGCATCGCGCAGAGCGTCTCTACGACTATCGGGCGCACTCCGCTCAATCCCTTGGCCAGCGCATTGGCGCGCAGCAGCATCATCGCGCGTGTCTCGGACTCGCTGAGCGGCGCGCCCACGCCGCACGCGTGCGAGCGCACCAGATTGACTTGGAGTTGCCGCACCTGGTCGGCGGAGATGCGCACGGAGGCAAGCTTGCCAAAGCCCGTGTTGATGCCGTACGCAGTCTCTCCGGAGCGGACAAGCCGGTCCACCACGCCGCGAGAGGCGCTCATCTGCTGGATTGCGGCCGGAGCGAGACTGGCGGAATCTCCCCGCAGCGCCACATCATAGAGCTGATCGAACGAAAGGTCGTTTCCTGTGATCGTGACCGGCATCAGCCTCTCCGGCCCGCGGCCTCTGCAGGAGCCGCAACCAAAATCTTCCGGTACTTCTGCGGAAGCGATTTCGCCCGGCCGTCGCGCCCGCAAATCACGTGCGTCGTCTCGCCCGAGGCCAGAAGCCGCCCATCCGTGTCGTGGAATACTTCATAGGCGAACTTGATGATTCGCTTCTGGGATTCCGCGATCCGTGTCCGCACGCGCAGGACCTCGTCGTAGCGGGCGGAGTGGTGGTACCGGCAGTGCACCTCGGCCACGACGATGTGGCAGTCGTCCTCGATTTCCATCTGCTTGTAGCTGAACCCGAGTGAGCGAATCAGCTCCACGCGCCCGACCTCAAACCACACCAGATAATTCGCGTGGTAGACGACGCCCATTTGGTCGGTCTCCGCGTAACGAACGCGAACAGTGGTTTCGTGACTGCTCATCTTTTCCGCAACCCTCACTCACCCCGCCATACTGGTTTGCGCTTCTCGAGAAATGCCGCGAGCCCTTCGCGAAAGTCGGCCGTTGCCCGAATGCGCGCGTTTTCCTCAATCGCCCGCTCGATGTCGGCGTCGATACCCGCCGCGGCAGCTTCGGTCAGAAGCCGCTTCGTGCGCAAGATACTTGTCGGACTTGCCGCCAGAAGAGCCTCCGCGATTTCGCGCGCCCGCGGCATCAACCGCTCGGCGGGGACGATTTCTGTAATCATCCCCATGGTCCTTGCTTCGGCTGCTTCGATAATGCGACCAGTCAGGAGAAGGTCCCGCGCGGCTTTGTCTCCAATCTGCCGCTTCAAAAAGACAGACACAAGCGCCGGGATGAAGCCAATCTTGACTTCGGTATAACCGAATTTGGCCTCCGGCGCGGCCAGCGTGAAATCGCACAGCGTGGCCATGCCGCAGCCGCCGGCCAGCGCCGCCCCATTCACTGCGGCAATCAGCGGCTTCGGGAAACTCCAGATCCGCCGGAACATTCTCGCCATGCCCCGGGAATCTTCCAGGTTTTGTTCCGGAGATTGTTTGGCGATAGCGGAAAGCATCTCCAGATCCATTCCCGAGCAGAACGCCTTCCCGTTTCCGGTGAGAATCGCCAGGCGCGCCCGCCCCTTCTCGATTTCATCCAGAGCGCCAAGCAGGTCCGCGATCATCTGCGCCGAAATCGCATTCCGCTTTTCCGGACGATTCAGCGTGATCGTCGCGATTTCATCGGTCGTTTCGAGAAGCAGCGTCGCGTACATACCAGCCAAGAATCTCCTCAGTTCGGCAGAGGCGCGTGGGCGTATTTCAGTCGGATATCATTCGTCATCTGGATGGCATGCGCAAGGCGCGCGGAAGAAATCCCCGGATCGGCCCCCGCTTTTTGTAGCGCGGCCAGTACCGATTCGGTCGCAATATTGCCGACCAAACTGTCTCCCGCAAACGGGCACCCGCCAAGGCCGGTCAGCGCGCTATCGAATCGACGGCAACCCGCCTCATACGCGGCCAAAACTTTTTCTTCCATGTTTTCCGGCCGGCCGTGCAGATGCACGCCGAGCTCGATTCCTGCTGCGTACTTCGCTGCCCGCCGGACTAGCTCGCCGACGAGCTCCGGCGAAGCCGTTCCGACGGTGTCTGCCAGGGCCACCGTCCGCACGCGAATGTTTTGCAGCCACTCGAGCGCCTCTTCCACGATCTCCGGACCCCACGGCTCGTCGTAGGGATTGCCGAAGGCCATGGAGATATAGATCACCAGCCCTCGCCCGGCCGCTTTCGTTTCCTTGTTCAACGATTCGACCAATGCGCGTGATTGCTCGCGGGTCATGTTGGCATTGGCCCGGCGGAAGTACGCCGAAATGGAATAGGGATAGCCGATGGTCGTCACGCCCGGCGTCGCAAGTGCCCGCTGCAATCCTTTTTCATTTACCACGATGCCGATAATTTCGGGCGGCTCCGTATCTGCGGGCAGGGAAGCATGGAGCTGCTTCATCACCTCTTCGCTGTCGGCCATCTGCTTCACGTGCTTCGGCGAAACAAAACTGACGGCGTCAATGTGGCGAAACCCCACATTCACCAATTCCTTGAGGTATTCCACCTTGTATTCGGTCGGAATGAGGTCCGCCAATCCCTGCCATGCGTCGCGCGGGCATTCGATCACTTTGACGGGTTCCATGTCAGGTTTGCAGGACCCCGGTTTTGAATTCGCGAACTTCCGGATTCAGCGCCGCAGCCTCCAGCGCCCACACCAGAGCGTCGCGCGTGTGCGCGGGATCGATGATTGCGTCCACCCACAGCCGCGCTGCGGCGTAGCGCGGATCGGTCTGGTGCTCGTAGGTCGCGCGCACCGATTCATAGAGTTCTTTTTTCTGCCTCTCGTCGACCTTCTTGCCCTCGCGCTCGAGCTGCTTCAATTTGATTTCCACCAGCGTCCCCGCCGCGGAATCGCCGCTCATCACGGCATATCGCGCCGTGGGCCACGCGAAAATAAATCTCGGATCGTAAGCCTTGCCGCACATCGCGTAGTGTCCTGCGCCGAAGCTCCCGCCGCAGATGACCGAAATTTTCGGCACCACGCTGTTGGCCACCGCATTGACCATCTTGGCCCCCGCGCGGATGATCCCGCTCCACTCGGCGTCTTTTCCGACCATGAATCCGTTCACATCGTGCAGAAAAACCAGAGGAATTCGGTTTTGATTGCAGTCGAGAATGAACCGTGCCGCCTTCTCGGCGGATTCGGTGTAGATCACTCCGCCGAATTCCATGCGCTTTTGATCCGAGCCGCGCGCCAGCGTCTGCACGTGCTTCTTTTGGTTCGCGACGAGGCCGACGGCCCATCCGCCGATGCGCGCATAGCCGCACAGCAGCGTCTCACCGTATTCGGCGCGGTATTCCTCGAATTCGCTGGCGTCCGCGATTCGTGCGATGACCTCGCGCATGTCGTACTGCTTGGCCGGGTCGCCGGAAAATATGCCGTAAATCTCCTCGCCCGCGTACAGCGGCGCGCGCGGCTTTTCATGGCTGAACGGGGAGGGATTCGCCGAGCCCATTTTGTCCACCAGCGCTCGGATTCGCTTCAGGCACGACTCATCGTCGGGCTCGCGAAAATCCACCGTGCCGCTGATCTGCGCGTGCATTTTCGCCCCGCCCAGATCTTCGGCGGATGTTACCTGCCCGATGGCCGCCTGCACCAGAGCAGGCCCGGCGAGAAAGAGACCCGAGCCTTCCGTCATCAGAATGTGATCGCACATCACGGGCAGGTACGCGCCGCCCGCGACGCACATTCCCATGATGGCGGTGATCTGCGGGATGCCCATCGCGCTCATCACCGCATTGTTGCGGAAGACGCGGCCGAAATCGTCCGTGTCGGGGAAGACGTCCTCCTGCAGCGGCAGGAATACGCCCGCAGAATCGACCAGGTAGATTGTCGGGACGCGGTTTTCGATGGCGATATTCTGGGCGCGGATCACTTTTTTCGCTGTCATCGGGAAGAAGGCGCCGGCCTTCACGGTCGCGTCGTTTCCGATGATCATGAACAGCCGCCCGCAGACCCGGGCAAGTCCCGTGACCGTTCCCGCGCATGGCGCGCCGCCCCACTCCTCGTACATTTCGTATGCCGCATAAACGCCGAGCTCGAAAAACGGCGTCTTCGGATCGATGAGTTTTGCAATGCGCTCCCGCGCCGTCAGGCGGTTCTTCTTGTGTTGCGATTCAATCGCTTTCGCACCGCCGCCCTGGCGGATCTGTTCCTCTTCGTTTTTCATCTGCGTGAGCAAGTCCACGATGCGGCGGGAATTCTTCTGAAAATCGGGAGACTGCGTCTGGATGCTGGACTTCAAAGCGGAGCCTGACACTCGCGGACCTCGCGCTGAATTTTCGAGCAACGCCGGCGGCTCAGGGGATGCGCTTTTTCCGGAGCCGAGCGCAACAGTATAAGGGCTAAACGCGGATTGTGCGAGCGTGCTGATGCTGGCCGTTCAAAGGGTGCGAGGTTGACGTTTGCATGGAGCGCCGCTATGATCGGGCGCAGTGGCCTCCTCACGAGGCCAAAGTTCATCACCGGAGGCGCCTGTGATCATCCCAGTCATCGTTCAGAGGGATGGGTGTGCCTCCAGCTCGTCTTCGTGCTGATCGCATCCCCCTGCGTTTACAAGAAATCTTCTACAGGTCCGAGCGAACAGCTTCATCGCTGAAGCTGGCCGGACGCAACTCTTCTTCTGATTTCAAGATCTGGGTGGTCGGACTCGAGGAAGCAGGGAATGGAAAGGTCTTAAGAGGGGAGAAGGCAAATGCTTTTTCTGGATATGCCCCTGGCGCGGCGCATCGAATCCGCGGAAGCACTGGCGGCAGTGGAGGGGGCCAAAACTCTGGAGTGTCTTCGGCCGGGTGCCGGCGCCGCAGTTGAGCAGATTGCCGGCGGCCATGCCGTTTTTTGCGGGATCAATTCGCCGGTCACGCAGGCCGTGGGGATGGGTCTTTCCGGGCCGGTGGACACCGTGGACGTGGACCGGCTCGAGGAATTCTATTTCAGCCGAGGCGATGCGGTGCGCGTTGAGCTGTGTCCGCTTGCGGATATGTCTCTCGTGGGACAACTCGGCAAGCGCGGCTATCGCGCCACGGAGTTTTCCAACGTGATGGCGAGGCCGCTGGAACTCACGGAAAGTTGGCCGTCACCCGCGCCGGGCGTCACCATCGATGCGGTTCCCTCCGATCAGTCCGCGCTCTGGACGCAGACCGTCGCGCAGGGTTTTGCCGAACATTTTCCGGTCACCCCGGAACTCCTCGAAGTGATGCACATGTTCGCGCTCGGTCCAAACACATCCTGTTTCTTGGCCAAGGTTGACGGCCAAATCGCAGGGGGTGGATGTCTCTCGGTGCGGGAAGGAGTGGGCGGACTTTTTGGCGCGAGCACGCTTCCCGCGTTTCGCAACCGCGGCGTCCAGACGGCGCTGCTCCACGCCCGGCTGTCACATGCGGCGGCCGCGGGATGCGATCTCGCCGTCAGCATCGCCCTGCCCGCGAGCATTTCGCAGCGAAACATCCTGCGGCAAGGCTTCCATGTCTTGTACACCCGTGTGAAATTTGAAAAAGCACTGCCGGCCTAGTCTCCACTTCGGACTATGCGCGCTGCGCCGGGCGATTCTGGATAAACGAAATGATGTCCTGTGTGGAAGTCCCGGGAAGAAACACTCCTGCGATTCCAGCTTTTTTGAGGCCGGGAATATCGGCCTCCGGGATGATCCCGCCGAGGAGCACCATCACATCGGTCATCCCTTTGTCGCGCAGAAGGCCCATGAGCTGCGGGCAGAGCGTATTGTGCGCTCCGGAAAGAATCGAGAGGCCGATGACGTCCACGTCCTCCTGAACTGCCGCCGAAGCGATCATCTCCGGGGTCTGCCGCAGGCCCGTGTAGATCACTTCCATGCCGGCGTCGCGCAGCGCGCGGGCGATGATTTTTGCGCCGCGGTCGTGTCCATCGAGGCCGGGTTTAGCAATCAAGACGCGTATTCTCTTATCAGGCATTTCCCTCTGCGTATCTGCGCATGCCTAGGTGATGGCGACCTCTTCGTACGTGCCGAAGACGTCCCGCATGGCGTCGCAAATCTCTCCCAGCGTGGCGTAGGACTTCACCGCGTCGTAGAGGAATGGCATCAAGTTCTCCTGGCCCTCGGCAGCCTTGCGCAAGGCGGCGAGCCTCCGCGCTACCTCGTCCTTGGAGCGTTCGGCGCGCAGCTTGGCGAGTCGCGCGGCCTGGCGGTGCCCCACGGTTTCATCAATCTGCAGGGTGTCGAGCGGCTTTTCCTCGGCCACGTAATCATTTACGCCGACGATGATCTTTTCCTTGCGATCCACGGCAAGCTGGTAGCGGTACGACGCCTCGGCGATTTCGCGCTGCGGGTACCCGCGCTCCACGGCGGACACCATTCCGCCCATGGCGTCAATCCGATCGATGTAGTCCCACGCGCCGCGCTCCACTTCATTCGTCAGAGTCTCGACAAAGTAGGAGCCGCCGAGTGGGTCCGCGGTATTCGTCACGCCCGTCTCGTGCGCGATCACCTGCTGCGTTCGCAGGGCGATCGTGGCCGCAAATTCCGTCGGCAGCGCCCACGCTTCGTCCAGCGAATTCGTGTGCAGGGACTGGGTTCCGCCGAGCACGGCCGCGAGCGCCTGGATCGCCGTGCGCACCACGTTGTTGTACGGCTGCTGCGCCGTCAGCGAGCACCCCGCCGTCTGCGAATGGAAGCGCAGCGCCCACGAGCGCGGGCTCTTCGACTTGTAGCGCTCGACCATGGCTTTGTGCCAGATGCGCCGTGCCGCGCGGTACTTGGCGATCTCTTCAAAGAAATCGCTGTGTGCATTGAAGAAGAAAGAAAGCTGCGGCACGAATTCATCCACGTCCATTCCGCGGCGCATGCCCCACTCGACGTATTCCATGCCGTCGCGCAGCGTGAATGCCAGCTCCTGGATGGCCGTCGAGCCCGCCTCGCGGATGTGGTATCCGCTGATCGAGATGGTGTTGAATTTCGGCGTGTTCTTCACCCCGAATTCAAATGTGTCGATCACCAGCCGCATCGAGGGCTCGGGTGGATAGATGTATTCCTTCTGCGCGATGTATTCCTTCAGGATGTCGTTCTGGATCGTGCCGGAAATTGTCTTCCAGTCCGCGCCCTGTTTTTCGGCCACCGCCAGATACATCGCCCACACCACCGCCGCGGGCGAATTGATGGTCATGGATGTCGTCACGCCGCTCAGCGGAATCTTGTCGAAGAGCACTTCCATGTCGGCGAGGGAGCTGATCGCAACGCCGCACTTGCCGACTTCACCTTCCGACAGGGGGTGGTCGGAATCGTAACCCATGAGGGTCGGCAGATCGAAAGCGGTGGAGAGGCCGGTTTGTCCCTGCGACAACAAATAGCGGAAACGCTGGTTGGTGTCTTCGGCGGTGCCGAACCCGGCGAACTGCCGCATCGTCCAGAGGCGTCCCCGGTGCATCGTAGCGTGGATTCCGCGCGTGTAGGGCGGCTGGCCCGGATACCCCAGGTCCCGTTCCGCGTCCCAACCGGCAAGATCGGCCTGCGTGTAGAGACGCCGGATCGGGTGGGCGGAGATTGTGGTGAACTCGGTCAGGCGCTCGGGGCTTTTCGCAAGCGTGGGGTTCAGTGTTCTCGCCTCCCAGGCGCGTTCCTTTTCCGACGGTTCGCGGTGGGTGGCGGGAGCTTCGGGAGAGGGCACGGTCTGGGTGGTTCCCTTGTCCTGTTCAGCCATGGCTCGGCGCTCCCGGGACGCCGGAATTCAAACGAACGGTCAAAACAATGAGGACAATTGTATGGTAGTCGAAAGCGCAAGTCCGGACAAGCGCCAGTCGCACATGGAAAAGCGCTCCGGCCGGCCCTGAATACGATCAAGGTGCCGGCCGGAGTGGAGTTCCGGATGGGATTCGGTTCAGTAGCTCTTCGGTGTTCCGACGACTTCGCCGCGGAGCGTGCCCGGGATGAGCGTATCGCGTTCCACGTCCCCCGTTTTCATCTCCGCGACTGTGACGCGGTGGACACTCAGCGTCCGGCCTAGGGCGCGTTCATAATCGGCTCTGGCCTTCACCGAATCCACCAGCGCGCGCAGCTCGTTCCCCTGCGCGGTCGTCAGGTCGCGCTGCGTCTGAATGACCAGGAACACCGTTGAAGCCCCCAATTGGTATTTCTTCTGTTCGGCGTCAAAGGTTTGTTCCTGCAGAACGCGCGCCTTCATCGCGGCTTCCACGCGCGCGCGGTCCTGCTCTAAAGCGATGTACGTGTTGCGCACATCGAGCAGCGCCGCGTTCTTGAGCTGTTGCACCTGCGCCTCGACCTGCTTGTGGGCCAGGATGGCCCGCTGGTTGTCTGCCTGTGCCTGCCGATTGCGGATCGGAAGCGAGAGGTTGAATTGAATCGCATAGTCCGCGAACTCATTCTGGAACACCTGGCTCAACGCGCCGCCGAGCCCGTCACGCACAATCACAGGTGGCGGACCCGTAGTGACCGAATTGCCGGACAGGCCAACCGTCCCGTATTGCCCCGATACCGACGCTACGGGCAGCAGGGCATTCCGCGTGGCCTTGATGTTGATTTCCGCGATCCTCAGGCCGTGCTCCTGCTGCTGGAGGTCCGGGCGGTTCTGAAAAGCCTCGCGCAGCGCCTCTTCGAAGGAAACTGCTTCGATCTGTTCCGGCTTTCCCGGAAGGTCGGTGGGGATGATGTCCACATTGATGACCTTCGCATCGAGCGGATTCTTGGAAATCGCGTTCTTGAGCGCCTGCTGTTGCTGTAGCATGACCGTCTGCGCGACAATCAGATTCTGCCGGTTCGCCGCGACTTCCGATTCCGCTCGTACCACGTCGATGGGCGCCATCGTCCCGATCTCGACTTGTTTCTTGTTGTCGGAGTAGAGTTTTTCCGCCACCCCCACCGCGCGTTCCTGCACCTTCACGTTTTCGCGCGCAAACACGAGTTCCCAATAGGTGCTGATGGTGTTTGTGATGGTCGTGATGGCCTGCTGTTCGAATTGCAAATCGGCGATCTTGCGGTTGATTTTCGCGATTCGTATGAAGCGCGTGTTCGGCAACAGCCCGAATCCGTTCAGCAATTCCTGTTGCACGGAGAGAAATATTGAAGATTGCACGGCGGGATTAAAAAAACTGAACGCCGAACTCGTGGAGGTCCTCGTGTTGTTCCAGGAGACGGCGATTCCCGTGCCCGTGTGGAAGCCCTGTGACAGCTGGGTGTTGAACTGCGTAGTGTGCGTGAACAAGCTGGCCGGCGTATTCGTGGCCACGCCCGTTCCCGACTGCAAGGGGTTGTTGACGGGTATATGACGGTCATCGAACGCGACGCTCGTCGTCAGTGTCGGATCAAAATTCGTCGCCGGGATGGAACCAAGCGCCGATGCCGTGCCTGTCCCCGCGAGCCCGCGGCCCGCGCCTCCACCCATGGTCCGCAGGATGTCCGTGTCGGCAATCCACGGATTGTAGCGCTGCACCACGATGTCCATGTTGTTTTCGAGCGCCAGTTCAATCGCATCTTGCAGGCTCAGCTCGATCTTCCCGTCGTGAATCAATTGCTCCAGCCGGGGTGAGTTCACCAGGTTCGGCTCTTCCAGCTTGATGGGCTTGTACGGGTTGATCAGATTCGGGAATGGCCTCGGTGCTCTCGTAAAACTGTGCTTCGCAAGCTGGAGCGAGAGCGGCGACGGAGAACCTTCCGCCGGCTTCTGCCCGGCCGCGTTTTGCTTGGCTTCCTGCGCAAACGCAGGGCTCACCGGGCCGGCCGCCAGAGCTCCCGCCAGCCAGGCGGCGAACAAGGTACGTGCGAACGACTTTCTCATGTTGTTCCTCACCCCTTAGGTTGAGACATACGGATAACTTAGACGCATGACGGCCCAATCTGTAAAACGTCCGCGGCAGGGAATTTGTTTCATCTAAACCGGAGGAGCCATTGACTGTGGCCGCGCCGCATCCTGCTGCAAACGAGCGAGTTTAGCAGGCGCCCCATTTCTTGACAACTTTGTGGGTGGCGGCTAGGCTGCTGAAGCTTCTGCCTTTAGGCGTTTCTTGAGGCGAATGCGTTTATGATCTGCGGTGAAGGATTCCTAAGTTTGTTCGAGTCGGCCGGTGCCATCTCCCGCGGGCATTTTGAATTATCCAGCGGACTGCACAGCGGCTTGTACGTACAATGCGCTCTGGTCCTGCGCTACCCGCGATATGCGGAGCGCCTGGGCGCCGCGCTGGCCGCGCGCTTTGCCCAGCTCCAGGTCGAAGCGGTCGTTTCCCCCGCGATGGGGGGCATTGTTCTCGGCCAGGAGGTGGCACGCGCGCTTCCCGAGCCACGGGAAGCCAAGGGCGGGGGCTGCCCGGCGATTTTTGTCGAGCGTGATGCCAGTGGCACAATGTCTTTACGCCGCGGCTTCTACCTTCGCCCCGATCAACGCGTGCTCGTCGTCGAAGATGTGTGGACGACCGGAGGCTCGACCCTCGAAGCCATGCGCATTATTCAGGAGGCCGGCGGTTGCGTTGTTGCCGCCGGGGCGCTCATCGACCGCAGCGCGGGTCGCATCGAGTTTCGCGTGCCTTCCGAGGCTCTCCTGGAGTTGCCGATTGAGAGCTTTACGCCTGCAGATTGCCCTTTGTGCCGGGAAGGCAGCGCCGCCGTTAAACCCGGGAGCCGCTTCGTCCGCGCCGGGCGCTGACCGCCACGGCCTGCTCCGCGCATGCGAAATTTCAAACTGACGATTGCTTACGATGGGACGGACTTTCACGGCTGGCAGGTTCAGGCCGGAAAGCCCACCATTCAGGGTGCGATCACCGATATCCTTCGCCGCGTCACACAGGAGGGAATTGTCCTCCACGGCGCGGGGCGCACCGACGCCGGCGTGCACGCGCTCGGGCAGGTTGCGCACTTCAAGACCCGCTCCGGACTCAACGCCCCGGAATTCCAGCGCGCCTGCAATGCGCTTCTGCCTCCCACGATCCGCATCGTCTCCTGCGAGGAGGTCGGCCCGGATTTTCATTCGCGCTGGAGCGCGCTCGGCAAAACCTACCGCTATCGCATCTATCGCGGCCGCGTCGTGCCTCCCGCGCTCTGGCGCTACGTTCTTCATTACCCCTTTCCGCTCGACGAAGGAGCAATGGCCGCCGCTGCCGCGCGCTTCGTTGGCACGCACGATTTCGCTTCCTTCGCCGCTTCCACCGGTTCGGAAGACGACGACCGCGAGCGTTCCACGGTCCGGGAAATCTTCGCGGCGGAAGTTCAGCGTTCGGCCGATGGCGAAGAGCTGCACTTCACGGTGCGCGGCCGCTCGTTCCTACGCTACATGGTTCGCAAGATGACCGGATCGCTTCTCGATATCGGTCGTGGCAAGCTCCAGGTTGACGATCTCGACCGGCTCTATGGGCTTCGGGACCGCTCCAAATCCGGCCCCACCGTCCCTCCTCAAGGCCTCTGGATGCTGGCCGTCGAATACGCCGAGCCCTGGCGAATCGTTCCCCCTGTTGCCGTGTCTTGAAACTCAATTTCGGTTAGAATCCCGCCAATGGCCGCCACGGCGATTATTGGGGACTCTCTGCCATCGTTCAACCCGGCGACGGCAGAGGTCGTTTCCCACGTAGAAAAGACCCCGCCTGGCCTTCTGCCAGGTGTCTTCACGCGCGCTCGCGCCGCGCAGATTGCCTGGGCACGGCGTTCGCCCGCAGAGCGCTGCTCATTCCTCGAAACATTCGCCGAGCATCTATTCGAGCAGCGCAACGCGCTCGCCGATCTTGTAGTCCAGGAGACGGGCAAGCCCCGCGTCGAAGCCCTTTTTTCCGATCTCTTCGTTTCGCTCGATACCGCACACTATTACGCCGCCAACGCCGAGAAAATGCTGAGGCCGGAATCGGTGCCGCACCACAGCCTCGCCGCCAAAGCCAAGACAGGCCGCCTCGAGTTCGAGCCCTATGGTGTCATCGGGATCATCAGTTCCTGGAACTATCCCCTTGCCATCCCTCTCGGTCAGATTCTGCCGGCCATTGTCTCGGGAAACGCCGTGGTGTGCAAAATCAGCGAATTCACTCCCGCGTGCGGCGCCGCCATCGACAAACTCTTTCGCGCATCCGGCTTCCCGGAGGGCGTGGTTACCATTGTCCAGGGCGGCGGGGACGTGGGGGAATCTCTGATCGCGGCACTCCCGGACAAACTCATCTTCACCGGCAGCGTTGCAACGGGGCACCGCGTGGCCGAGGCCTGTGCGAAGCGCCTGATTCCGTCTGTCCTCGAGCTTGGCGGCAAGGACGCCATGGTCGTCCTTGCGGATGCCGATCTGGATATCGCCGCCAGCGGCGCTGTCTGGGGTAGCTACACGAATTGTGGCCAGGTCTGTCTGTCGGTGGAACGCATTTTTGTAGAGCAGGCCGTCAGCGAAGAATTCGCCCGGCGCTGCGCGGAGAAAACGCGCGCCCTGCGCCTCGGCCCCGGCAGCGATTCCAACACCGATGTGGGGCCGCTCATCCGTCCGCAACACGTCGAGCGCATCCATGATCTCGTGCAGGACGCCGTGGATCGTGGCGCACGCGTTTTGGCCGGAGGCAGGCCGCGGCCCGATCTCGGCCCCTGCTTCTACGAGCCAACTGTCCTGGCCGACGTGGACGCGACGATGCGCGTATTTCAGGAAGAGACCTTTGGCCCCATCCTTGCCCTCCAGACCGTGCGCAATTCAGACCAAGCCGTCACCCTCGTCAATGACACGCAGTTCGCCCTGGCCGCGAGTGTTTGGACCAGCGACCCCGTGCGCGGCGCGGAGATTGCCTCCCGCCTGCGCGCCGGTGCGGTCATGGTCAACGACGTCATCAGCGCCTTTGCCATTGCCGAAGCGCCGCACGGTGGCTGCGGTGCCAGCGGCTGGGGACGTACCCATTCCCGCTATGGTTTGCTCGAAATGGTCCACATGAAGTACGTGGACACCGACCGTCTGCCCCACCGGGCCAAGCCTTGGTGGTATCGTTATGGCGCGGAGCTCGAGCGTGCCGCCGACGCTTTCTTGAACTTGGAGTTCGCCCGCGGATGGGGTCGGAAACTCCGCCATGCGCGCGGCGCTTTGAAAACTATTTTTCGCGATCACGGAATCTAGCGCGAACGAAGACTTCAACACGGAGGGCCTTACATGGCGGAAGAATCCACGGCCGGAGCGACGGCTCCGGGGGCGGCGGGCGCCCAGCCGGAAAGCGGGGTGGAGAGCGCGCCGAAGTTGAAGACCTGCAAGCCGAAGCAGCGCGCCTGCGACGAGAAAGACGCGAAAGGCAAGCTCTGCGCCGGCCACCTCAAGCGCTGGTACGATTATTCGAAAGAGGTAGAGGCTCTCATCGGCCTCAACACGGAAATCTACCGCTGCGAATTCTGCAAGACGCTTTATCGTCCCGATCCCGCCCAGCAGCCGCATAGCTATACGCTGCGCTACTAGCGACCAGGAGACCATTGGGATGCCCCAGAACGACCCCTCGCAGGAAAAATGGATCCACGATTGGAATACCGCCACGCCCCCGGCGATTCCGCCGGGCACGCGCGTCCTCTTGAATGACGAGACACTGCGCGACGGACTGCAGAGTGCCTCCGTCAAGGACCCGAGTATCGAAGAAAAGATCGAGATTCTCCACCTCATGGAGGCTCTCGGAATCGAGTCCGTCAACATCGGGCTGCCGGGCGCAGGGCCCCGCGCGGTGGCGCACACGGAAACACTCGCGCGAGAGATCGTCACCAAACGCATGAAGATCCGCCCCAACTGCGCCGCGCGTACCCTCGAAAACGACATTCGTCCCATCGCGGAAATTTCCCAGCGCGTTGGCATCGCCATCGAGGCTGCGACCTTCATCGGCTCCAGCCCAATCCGGCGGCTCGTCGAGGACTGGACCGTGGACCACCTCCAGCGCACGACCGAGAAAGCCGTTAAATTTGCCGTTGCCAACGGCCTGCCCTCGATGTACGTCACGGAAGACACGACCCGCACGGACGCTGAAACGGTGAAGCGGCTCTATTCCACCGCCATCTCGTGCGGCGCCCGCGCCATCGTCCTCTGTGATACGGTGGGTCACGCACTCCCGCAAGGCGCATACAACCTGATTAAGTTTGCGGTGGATGAGATCGTGAAGCCCTCGGGCGAAAACATTCGCGTGGACTGGCATGGGCACTGTGACCGCGGGCTGGCCATCGCGAATTCGCTGGCGGCCGTCGCTGCCGGCGCGCGCCAGGTACACGCCGCCGCGAATTCCCTCGGCGAGCGCGTTGGCAATACGCCCATGGAGTTGATGCTCGTAAACCTCCGCTTGATGGGACTCATTGATCGCGATCTTTCTCGCCTGAAGGAGTACTGCGAAAAGGTGGCCCGGGCCACGCACACCACGATTCCGCCGAACTCCCCCGTCGTGGGTCGCGACGCGTTTCGCACGGCTACGGGCGTTCATGCCGCGGCCATCATCAAAGCCTATCGAAAGAACGATCCCAAGCTTGCGGATGCCGTCTACAGTGGCGTCCCGTCCCACCTCTTCGGCCTCGAACAGGTCATCGAAGTCGGGCCGATGAGCGGCAAGTCCAACGTACTCTTCTGGCTCGAAAAACACCGCATTCCGGCGAGCGACGACCTCGTCAATCGCATCTTTGAGGCCGCCAAGCAATCCTCACGCGTATTGACCGACGGCGAAATCAGGGCTTTGTGCGCCGTGGCGGCGCCGAATTGAGCGCGGCGAACGGCACACCGCCTCCCCTTTCGAACCGGCACATTCCACTCCCCGTGAAACGTGCTCTTCTTTGGGTTATTCTTTCCGCTATGCCCGTTCGCACGGCCTTGCCCCATCGTGGTTCGCAATCGGTTTCCGCGGCGCAGATCGCCAATCAGCCGCAGGTTCATGCCGCCCTCGTCTGGCTCGCCCGGAATGTCGCTTGGATCAACGATGAGCAGGCCCGGTTCACGGCGATTCCCGCGCCTCCTTTTCAAGAATCCCGGCGGGCGGCGGCGCTGAAATCGGCGCTTTCCTCCGCCGGCTTGCGCGCGCGCCTCGATTCGGCCGGGAATGTGATTGGCGAGGTTCGCGGAATCAACGACCGCGAAGTCGTGATGATTTCGGCGCATCTCGATACAGTTTTTCCAGCCGGCACGGACGTCCGCGTCCACCGCGATGGGCAGCGGTTGCTGGCCCCGGGAATTTCTGACAATGGCACTGGCCTTGCGGCGCTCGTCGCGCTGGCCAAGGCCGTCCATGCGGCGCGCGTCCGGCCGCAGCGGACCATTCTCTTCGTCGCCAACGTGGGTGAGGAAGGGGAGGGAAATCTCCGTGGAATGCGGGCGCTTCTGGAGGTCTATCGCGATCGCCTCAAAGCCGTCCTCGTGCTCGATGGCGCGGGAACCGACCATGTCAGCACCAAGGCGCTGTCTTCTCGCCGCCTCGAGGTGGTTGTGACAGGCCCGGGCGGTCATAGCTGGTCGGATTTCGGCCTGCCCAATCCGATCAACGCCCTGGTGCGGGGTTCCGTGCGTTTTATCAACACCCGCGTTCCCGCCAGCCCTCGCACGACTTTCAATGTCGGTGAGATTCAGGGCGGCACTTCGGTGAATTCCATCCCGCACCAGGCCCGCATGAAAGTGGACATTCGCTCCGAAAGCGAAGACGAACTCGTCCGCCTCGAAGCGGCGCTTCGCGAGTCCGTCGCGGCCGGGGTGCGCGATGAAATGCAGGCTGCCTCCCGCCAGGGCACAACCAAGCTCGATTGGAAGCTTACTTCGCTCGGCAGCCGCCCCGGGGGCGAAGGACGTCCGGATTCGCCCCTGCTCGCCGCCCTTCGAGCCGCCGACGAATACCTCGGCCAGGAATCACGCATCGAGCGGTCATCCACGGATGCGAATATTCCCATCTCGCAGGGGATTGACGCCATTTCCATCGGCGCGGGCGGCGCAGGCGGTGGAGCGCACTCCCTCGAGGAATGGTACGACCCGGCAGGCCGCGAAATCGGCCTGAAGCGCGCCTTGATGACGCTTCTCGGTGTTTCCGGGGTCGTTGCGGAGAAGAAGAAATGAATCGTGCCCATCTGTCTCTGTATCTTGGTGCTGCCTTGGTGACGGCAGCTTCCTTCGCAACATCCTCGCATCGCGGCGATGTCAAGCCTTCAGAATCGGGCGGCCTGACGGTTGTCTATCGGAACGCGCGCATCTATGCAAACGATCCTGCACATCCTTGGGCGGAAGCCATCGTCGTCCGCGGGGAACAAATTCTCGGCGTAATCAGCAATGCCGACGCGGAGAAATGGGCAGGCAAAGCCACCATCGTGGATCTGCGCGGCGCGTTCGTCATGCCCGGCTTCAACGACGCTCATGT
>JBGQHF010000042.1:0-27295 GCA_041497835.1 Terriglobia bacterium | reverse complement strand
TCGATCTGCAGAGCGAGCAGAATCTCCTGCATCTTGCGGCGGAAACTGCGGTCGGAACGGTCGAGGAAAAGCGTTCCGGCGAGCTGCATGGTGATGGTGCTGGCGCCCTCGGCGATGCGGCGCTTGCGGATGTTGCGGAGGGTTGCGCCGACAACGCGCGGGAAATCGATGCCCCAATGATCCTCGAAGTGCTGGTCTTCGATGGCGACCACAGCGTTGTAGAGGACCTTGGGCGTCTGCTCGTAGGTCATCAGGACGCGGCGCTGCAGAGCGAAGCTGGCGACGAACTGGCCGTCGTCGGCGTAGATTTCAGTGACCACGTTGGGGCGGTAAGTTTCGAGGGCGCGAATCTCCGGGAGGTCGCTGGCGTAGACGAAGAGCAGGCCGAACCCGGCGCCGAGCGCGATCGCGCACAGAAGGAGAAATGCGAGGGCGACGCGGTCAATGAGTTTCCAGCCGCGCAGGCGCAGCGTGATTGGAGGCAGGCTCAGCATTGAAAGAAAGATTCTAACGCAGAAGGAATTGCCTGCGGAGACCAGACGCGCTGTGGGTTTCCATGGAGCGTCGGGATTCGTCCCTGCATTCGAACATACCGCAGGGCCAGCGAAACCCAGATGGCGGCCTATAGATGCCGCCGCTACACAGTATAGTAGCGTTCGCCGGCGCAAGCGCGGCAGAGCGTGCGGCCGTTGACGACGACTTCACGCTTGAAATTGATGCCCTCGCCGCATTCGGCACAGAGCACGCGCGGGCCTTTGAAGCCGGGCAGGTCTTCGGGCAAAACTTCGACTTTCACCCACTGCTTGGAAAAAAGAACGTCGTCAGGGAGGAGCTTGTACGCTTTTTGCTGGCCGGCTTCCTTCTCCATCTCTGGAAACATTTCACGGGCGGCCTGCTTGGAGGATTCCCTCGCGGCGATGCGGACGGCGCGGCCCGTTGGGAGGTCCACGAACGTGGCGGCGACCTTGCCCCAGTCGCGGAATTTAAGCGCGCGCTTGCCGAGGCGGCAATTGGCGACGAGCGCGACGGCGTCGGTGACGCAGCGGTCGATCTCGACATAGGTGACGATGCGCTTGCGATCGGCGATGGGATCGGTGATGCCGAGCTGGCGCAGGCCCAGCATAGCCAGGCGCACGCCGAGGATTTGACCGGCGCAGATGTGACCGTGGGCCTTTTCGGCGAGGGCCAGATATTCCTCGAGGGTTTTCATGACCAGAGCAAGTTTACAGTCGGCGGTTCCCAATCGAAAGTAAAATCAAGAAACCACGGCGTCCGAGATGAGCAGGCCACATCAGTTGTCCGGCGCGGACCATGGGTGCGGGGCGCGCGCTTCGAGGAACGCGAATAGCGTGGCGAGAAGCGACACGGCGACAAGCGAGGCGTCTCGCAGAACGGTCTTGATCGTCAGCGCTTCGCCGGGACCGAAGCAGCCACAATTGATTTCGAGCCCCTTCATGTAGGTTCGCACGACCACAGCAAGAAATCCGAGCAAAAGCACGCTGACGAAGCTCGCCCAGACGCGGAGTTGCCAACCTGCGATCAGCAGGAAGCCCAGCGCGATCTCCGCGAAGGGCAAGAATTGAGCGAGGGGTGTTACCGCCCAGGCCGGCAACAACTGGAAAGAATCGATCTGCGTGGCAAAAAGGGCGAGAGCGACTCCGAGGGGAGGATGCGGATTCATACCCGGCAGGAAGAGCTTGGCGTAACCTGCGTAAATCAGCAGCCCGCCAAGAAAGAGGCGCGCCAAGAGGAGGAATACGCGGCGCACGTTGAAGGGGCTGCTTTGCATCATGGACAGCACACCATGCCTTGAAAGAATGGTGTAAGAAAACTCACGGTCCAGCCTTTCGCAGAACGATCGTACCGCGTTTCCTCGACCCCGAGCCAACTGCGCCGGCTCTGCGCTCGGGATGACACGTGCGGGAAAATGGCTTCACGGACTTCGACAAGGCCCGCGTCATTTCTGGCTGAGAAGCTGATCGAGGAATTGCTTCAGCACCTGGTAGCTGACGACGCCCGCTACCGGATAGGTCTGCCCTTTCGCGGTGATGACGGACGTGGGGGTCTGGGTGACGCGGCCGGTCTTGCCAAGAGCGAGATCGCGGTCAATCCCCGCTTCCAGCGTGCCGCCCTTCACCAGAGCGCGAACCTTGGTCATTTCCGCGGCTGTCAAAACGTTTGCCACCGTGCCGTCCACATCGCCACTCGCGGCCCAGGATTCCTGCTTCTCGAAGAGCACCTGTTCCACCGCCTCGAACTTGCCGATACGCGCAGCCGCGTTGGCGTACCGAGCGGCGACGCGCGAATGCGCGTGCACGGGAAGCGGCATGTCGCGGTGAATGAGATAAACCTTGCCGGTGTTGACGTAGTTGTCGAGGAGTAGCCGCCAGACACTCAGATAGAGAGTACGGCATGCGGGGCACTGGAAGTCGCTGAAGACTTCCATCGTGATGGGCGCGGTCTTCGAGCCGAACGCCTTGCGCACATCCACCTCGGACGAGGCGGTTCTGGCCAGTTGAGGAGCCGCACGGGTCACATTCACACCGGCCACACATGAAAGAGTTGTGAGAACCATCCCCGTTATCAATTGCCGTCGAAGCACTCTCTCCTCCTCAGTCAGGCAGAAGAACAGGCACAAGTCGCAGAAGCACGAAATTGTACCCCGAAACCGTAAGGCGCGTGGCGCTCTTGCGCTAAGACGCAAGCCACGACTACCAGGCCCACAAGATAAGATGCAGGATCAGAACGGCGGTTTGCGTGGGCGCGCCACGAAGGGGAAGGACAGAACTAGGCGATCAGTGTATATCGTAAGGCATTGAATTATAGTACTTTACGGCACCACTCAGACAACTTGACAAGGACACACTCAACTCGTATACTGAACCCCGACTGAGAACAACGGACCGCTGAGCTGGTCTGTCGGCGTTCGCAGCGGCAGGGCATTCGGAATGAGCCGTTAAGAGAATCATGGGTTTTGGGGGGAGAAGCAGCAATGAGCAAGATTATTGGAATTGACCTGGGGACCACGAATTCGGTGGTAGCCGTGATGCAAGGCGGCGAGCCGGTGGTGATCCCCAATCAGGAAGGCGGGCGGACCACGCCGTCGGTTGTGGCGATTACCAAGACCGGTGAGCGGCTGGTCGGGCAGGTGGCGAAACGCCAGGCGGTGACAAACCCCGAGAATACAGTTTATTCGATCAAGCGCTTCATGGGCCGCCGGTACGATGAAGTCACCGAAGAGACGAAGCGCGTTCCGTACAAGGTGGTGAAGGGACCGCACGACGACGCGCGCGTGGAGATTTTCGGCAAGCCGTACAGCCCGCCGGAGATTTCGGCGATGATCCTGCAGAAACTGAAGGCCGCGGCGGAAGATTTCCTCGGCGAAAAGGTGACCAAGGCGGTCATCACCGTGCCCGCGTATTTCAACGACGCACAACGGCAAGCCACGAAGCAGGCGGGCGAAATCGCCGGCCTCGAAGTGGTGCGCATTATCAACGAGCCGACGGCCGCGGCGCTGGCCTACGGGCTCGACAAGAAGACCGACGAGACCATTGCGGTGTATGACCTGGGCGGCGGCACGTTTGATATTTCCGTGCTGGAAGTGGGGAGCGGCGTGGTCGAAGTGAAGTCCACGAACGGCGACACTCACCTGGGCGGCGATGATGTGGACCAGCGGATCATGGACTGGATGATCGAAGTCTTCAAACAGGAAGACGGCATTGACGTGAGCAAGGACCGCATGGCGCTGCAGCGGCTGAAGGAAACAGCGGAGAAGGCCAAGATCGAGCTTTCCCAGATGATGGAGACGGAGATCAACCTGCCTTTCCTCTCTGCAGACGCTACCGGGCCGAAGCATTTTCAGAAGAAACTGACGCGCATCCGGCTGGAGCAGATGATCAGCGACTTACTGGACCGCTCGATGCGGCCGGTGAAGCTGGCGCTGGAAGACGCGAAGATGTCGCCGTCGAACATAAATGAAGTGGTGCTGGTGGGGGGCTCGACGCGCATCCCGAAGGTGCAGTCGCTGGTGCGGGAATTCTTCGGCGGCAAGGAGCCGCACAAGGGCGTGAACCCGGACGAAGTGGTCGCGGTGGGAGCGGCGATCCAGGGCGCGGTCCTCGGGGGAGAAGTGAAGGACATCCTGCTGCTGGACGTGACGCCGCTTTCGCTGGGCGTCGAGACGCTCGGCGGCGTAATGACCGTGCAAATCCCGCGGAACACAACCATCCCTACACGGAAAGTGGAGACCTACTCGACAGCTGGGGATAACCAGTCTTCGGTGGAAATCCACGTCATGCAGGGCGAGCGAAAATTCGCGAAAGACAACCGCTCGCTCGGAACATTTCGATTGGACGGGATTCCGCCGGCACCGCGCGGCATTCCGCAAATTGAAGTGACGTTTGACATAGACGCGAACGGCATCCTGAACGTGACGGCGAAGGACAAGGCCAGCAACAAGGAACAAAAGATCACGATCTCAGCTTCGACGGGCCTGACGAAGGAAGAGGCCGAGAAGATGCGGGTGGAAGCGGAGTCGCACACGGAAGAAGACCGGCGCCGGTTGGAGGAAGTCGAGGCGCGTAACCGGCTCGACGGCATACTGTATCAGGCCGAGAAGGTGCTCCGTGAGAACCGGGAAAAGCTGGCGGAGGCGGACGTCAAGGCGGCCGAAGCAGCGATCGAAGACGCCAAGAAAGCCATGACCGAAGGCGGAACGGCGCGGCTGCGGCCAGCGGCGGAGAATGTAGAGCGGGCGCTGCACAAGATCGCCGAGACGCTGTATCGCACCGCGCAAGCATCAGGGGCGGACGGCACAACCGGTGGGCCGGAGCAGGCCGGTGCTGCTGCGGGCGCGGGCGCAGGCGCCGAGACGGGCGGCGCGCCAGCCGGCGGCAAGAAGGAAGGCGACGTGATTGACGCCGAGTACGTGGACGTGGACGAGACGAAGCGTCCGAACTAGGCGGGGATCAACGGGGCACGAATTACCGTGCCCCTGCGACGGATTGCTTTCGGGAGAAATGGGTGACCGCGATAGACGGGGTGAAGCGCGTAGGGCCGCCGCAAGCGGTGCAAAAGCTGCGGGAGAACGTGTACATGGTGCAAGTGCCGATCAACGAAGTGCCGTCGGCGGATTGGAAGCGGCTTTTCTACGATACGCAGCAAGCGCCTCCGCCCGATTTTCCGCCGCGATCGGTGGAAATGCTGGGACTAAACCTGCGCTTCCGCTCGGAAGGAACGATAGTCGAACAGCGGGTTACGCTGATCGACAAATGGATCGAGCGCGCCAACCAGAAAGAAGTGGCGATGGGCGCGCGGAGCGAAGAGCGGCAGAGGCGCCGCGAGGAACTGGCACGCGAGCAGGCAGAGATAGCCGAATGGAACGCGAAGTGGGCGAAGCTGTAAAGAAAAAAATGACAGTAGAGAGTTGACAGTCAAGAGCGATGGCGCTCGGGCGGCCTTTTTCCACATTTCGACCGTTGACTAGCGGCCGGGAACTCTGAACCGGAATGCCGACCACAACGAAACAGGATTACTACGAACGGCTGGGCGTCTCGCGCAAGGCGAGCGTGAAGGACATCCGCACGGCGTTTCGAAAGCTGGCCCGCAAGTATCATCCCGACCTGAACCCCGGCGACAAAGCCGCGGAAGAAAAATTCAAGCAGATCCAAGAAGCCTACGACGTTCTCTCCGACACCAAGAAGCGGCAGATGTACGACCAGTACGGCTTTTACAGCGAGAATTTGCAAGGTGGAGCGCCGCCGGGCGCACAGGAAGGCCCGGGCGGTGTGCAGTTCGATTTTGGAGGTTTTGATTTTGGCGGCGGTGGCGGAACGAGTTTCCGCGACCTCTTCAGTCAGTTTTTCCGAGGGGGCACCTCGGCCGAGAGCTCCGGCGTGGAGCGCGAGCCAGGCGGCGACCTCGAGTACCAGCTCGAGATTGATTTTCAGGAAGCCGTCCGGGGCACCGTGAAGAAGCTTTCGATTGTGCGGCTCGATGCATGCTCGACCTGCCACGGCACGGGCGCCGTTGGAAGCCCGCAGACGTGCACGGGCTGCGGCGGCACAGGCATGATTCAGCAGGCGGCGGGCCGCATGCGGTTCAACGTGCCGTGCACGCGCTGCGGCGGCACGGGCAAGCTGCGCACACCCTGCCGGGCGTGTAACGGGGAAGGCCGCGTGCGGCGAACGGAAACGATTGAGGTGCGCATTCCGGCCGGGGTGGCGAGCGGCTCGCGGGTGCGCGTGCCGGGGAAAGGCAACTCCGGGACAATGGGCGCGCCGCCGGGAGATCTCTATCTGCGCGTGGAGGTCAAAGCGCATCCTGTTTTCGAACGGGAAGGCGACGACCTGTTCGTAAAGGTGCCGGTAACCGTGGCCGAGGCGACGCTCGGCGCGAAGATCGAAGTGCCCACGATTGACGGCCGTTCGATCGTGCGGATTCCGCCGGGCACGAACAGCGGACAGCGGCTACGGCTGCGCGAGAAAGGCGTGCCGAGCGCGCGGCATGGTGCGCGGGGAGACCAGTACGTGGAAGTGCAGGTGGTTGTGCCGAAACCAACGGATGAGCGCGTGCGAACGCTCATGAAAGAGCTGGAGAGCGTGGCACCGGAGGATCCCCGGAAGGATTTGTTCGCGAAGGCGGGGGTGTGAAGCGTTCCTCACCGATGCAATCGAGCCGCAGGAATCGAAGAGAGATTACTCGGCTTCAAGCCGGCAGAGATTGCCGGCTCGCCGCTCGGAATGACCGTTTCCCATCAGTAGTTTAAGAGACGAAGATGTCGCCGCGAGGAAAAAAACGGGCCAAAGCAGGCTACATGATCAGCGCCGTGGCGGAGCTGTACAAGCTCCACCCGCAGACGTTGCGGCTGTATGAACGCGTGGGGCTGTTGAAGCCGTCGCGGTCGCAGGGCAACACGCGGCTCTACACGGATCGGGATTTGGAACGGCTGGAAGTAATCCTCACGCTGGCGCGAGACATGGGCGTGAACCTGGCCGGGATCGAGATCATCCTGAACATGCGCGAGAAGATGGTCGAGATGGAGAAGCAGATGATGGAGTTCGCTCATGTGGTGCAGGAAGAGCTGGCGCGCGTGGCCGCACGCGCAATGGAACATACGCCGCGCAATGCGATAGTGCCGGCGAAACAGCGGATGCGATAGCTGCCTCTCGGGTGGGACAGACATTGCCCGCTGTCCTGCTTACTCCACAGAAAGACAGAGAAAGAGGACAGGCAGGAATGCCTGTCCTAGCTTCCACAGATATCCACATCGGGGAATGCTTGCCGAGGGAGCAGTGCGCCCGTATGCTGTCGTCATGGCAATCGAGAATTGTCCACTCTGTCAGGGCACCGGATGGCAGCTCGTGCCGCGCAAAGACGGCGCTTCGGGCAGAGTGGCCGTGGCGTGCAACTGCGGAGTACAGGATCGCGCGGAACGCGTTTTCGAGCGCGCGCGGATACCGAAGCGCTACGAGCACTGCGACTTCGAAAGTTTCGTTACGGACCTGACCGATGGACACTCTTATACGCCGGAAGCTGTGCGCTCGCTAAAACAGGCCAAGCTCCAGGCGGAGGGCTTCGCGCGGAACTATCCAGGCGGGAGCGAAGCAGGGCTGCTGCTGATGGGATCGTCCGGCGTCGGCAAGACGCATCTGGCGGTGGCGGCGCTGCGCGAACTTCTGAAGCGCGGGCACGGCGGGCTTTTCTGCGATTACCGCGAGCTGCTGAAAGAGATTCAGGCGAGCTACAACGCCGAAAGCCAAACGACAGAGATGAGTGTCCTGGAGCCGGTGCGGACGGCGGAGATTCTCGTGCTCGATGATCTTGGCGCAGGAAAGCCTTCGGCGTGGGTGCTGGACATCATCGGGCTGATCCTGAACGCCCGATACAACGAGCGGCGGGTGACGATTCTTACCACAAACTACTTCGACGACGTGCCCGGCAACGAGGGGGCGCGCCTGCCTTCCGGGCAGCGCGTGGTAGTGCGCGAAGACACGCTGGCTGATCGTATCGGCGCGCGGATTCGCTCGCGGCTGTACGAGATGTGCAAAACGGTTGAAGTGGGGGCGCCGGATTTCCGCCGCGAAGTGCGGACGGCTGGGCGCGCGCGAGCGTAGAGTTGTCCAGGCCAGTTCATTGACAGGGGCCGCGAGCGGCGCGTATCATTTACCCTGACGTTGCAGCGTTTTTGACGCCCGCAGCTTGTCTCTCCTTGCAAGAACCCCGGTATAGGGACACCGCAAGGACATTTTTCGTCAACTTATACACGGTCCAACCGGAGGCCATAACCATGTCACCCGACAACAATAACCCCGCATCGGCTGCTGCCGCCGCCCCCGCTCCCGAGGCAGAATCGGCCCAAAACCAAGAAACACAAGAGACGCCCGCTGCGGCGGCTCCTGTGGATGAGATTGCTCCGGCAACAGCCGGCCTCGAAGCGCACGGCATCGCGGAAGATTCCGCGGCTCCGGCGGAACAAGCTCCCGCGAGCCCGGAAGGTGCCGCCGAAGTGCAGGCGGCCGACGAGGATGCCGGCGCCGAAGAGATGAGCAAGCTGATGGAGCAGTACGACGAGCAGCAAGAGGCGCACGCGCAGAATGAGATTCTCGAAGTCACAGTTGTGGCGTACACGGAACAGGGCGTGGTGGTGGACCTCGGCGGAAAAACCGAAGGCCTGATTCCTGCCGCGGAATTTACGGAAACGGAGATCCCACGTCCGGAACCGAACAGCACGATTGAAGTGCAGCGCACGGGCGAGCGCAAAGAAGGCTACGCGCTGGTGTCGTACCAGAAAGTGCTGCGGCGCCGCGTGTGGGAAAAGATCGAGGCGGCGTTCAAGACCAAGGAGACGCTGACCGGAAAGATCGTGGATCGCATCAAGGGCGGCTTGGTGGTGGATATCGGCGTGCGCGCGTTCCTGCCCGGGTCGCAATACGACCTGCGGCCGACGCAGGACCTGGATCACCTGGCCGGCGAAGAGATCCCGGTACGCATCACGAAGCTGAACCGGCGCCGCGGCAACGTGGTGGTGAGCCGGCGCGCGCTGCTCGAGGAAGAGCTGCACGCGAAGCGCGCGGCGCTGCTGGATCAGCTCAGTGAAGGCCAGATCGTGCACGGCCACGTGAAGAACATCACGGACTACGGTGTGTTCGTGGATCTCGGGGGCCTCGACGGCCTGTTGCACGTGACGGATCTGAGCTGGGGCCGCGTGAAGCATCCGTCGGAAGTGGTCAAGCCCGAGCAGGAGATGGATGTCCAGATCCTGAAGTTCGACAAGGAAAAGCAGCGCGTGTCGTTGGGACTGAAGCAACTCGCGCCAGACCCGTGGCTCACGGCGCAGGAAAAATATCCAGCCGGAGTTAAGGTAAAGGGCAAGGTCGCCGGCGTGGTGGAGTACGGCTGTTTCGTGGAGCTGGAGAGGGGCGTCGAAGGCTTGGTGCACGCGACGGAAATGAGCTGGTCGAAAAAAGTGCAGCACCCATCAAAGGTCGTGAAAGTCGGCGAAGAGGTCGAAGTCGTGGTGCTGGACATCAAGCCGAGCGACCGGCGCATCTCCCTCGGATTGAGGCAGGCGCTGCCCGATCCGTGGCTGCAGCTTGCGGAGAAGTATCCCGTGGGCACAGTGGTCACCGGGAAGGTGCGGAACATCGCGGAGTTCGGCGCGTTCATCGAAATCGAAGACGGATTCGACGGGCTCGTGCACGTGGGCGATGTGAGTTGGACCGGACGCGTGAAGAATCCGCACGAGGTGTTCAAGAAGGGCGAGCCGGTCACGGCGAGAGTGCTCAAGATCGACGCGGATAATCGCCGGGTGTCGCTGGGGATCAAGCAGGTCAACGACATCTGGGGCAACTGGTACAAGGAGCACAAGGTCGGTCAGATCGTGAAAGGAACGGTCTCCCGGATCGCGACGTTCGGAGCTTTCGTCGAGCTGGGGGACAATATCGAAGGGCTCTGCCACAATACCGAGATCGAGGAGCGGAAGAGACGCGATGACAGCGGCGCCGGGATGCATCGGACCGGCGGGCCGCTGAAGAACGCTGGACCTCTCGAGCCGGGCAAGGAGTACGATTTCAAGATCATCAAGATCAGCCCGGAGCAGCGGCGGATCGGCCTGAGCTACCGCGCGGCGGTACGCCAGGCAGAGCGCCGAGAGATCGAACAGTATCGATCGACCAAATCCTCTGCCACGGCCACAATCGGCGACGCGATCATGTCGAAGCGGTCGCAGTAGGGATTTCGCCCAGGCCTAAGCCGGTGAAAGATTTCGTTTTACCTCCAGGTCAAGTTAGTGATATGGAGGGGGCAATCCGGGCGGCCGGCAACTTTCCGGGCTGCCCTGACCGGGGATTTGCGTCAAACAATTCTGTTGTGGTGGAATGGGGCGCACAGATGATGACCAAGCAACCCACTCTGACGAAAGCCGACCTCATTGCCGAGGTGGAGCGCGTCACCGAGCTGAAGCGGACGGATTCGGAGACGATTGTCGAGACGATATTCGAAAGCATCATCGAAGCGCTGCAGAAGGGCGACAAGATCGAGATCCGGGGCTTTGGCAGCTTCCGCACACGGCAGCGCCGCGGGCGCGTCGGCCGAAACCCGAAGACCGGAGCAAAAGTCGAGGTTCCGCCGAAAAAAATTCCTTTCTTCAAACCGAGCAAAGAGCTGAAGGATTTTGTGAACCATCCAGACGACGGAGCGGCCACCGGGGCGGGAGCCGCATCGGCTTCTTCGACTGCGCCAGGCCAGGCCCCGCACTCCTGATCGGAATCTCCAACCAAGGTCTGCAAGGAGCAGATGGCGTCCCAAAGGGCGCCGCTCCATCGCCTTTTGCGCTATCCTTGCGACTCTACGATTCCGGCACGGCCGGGTGAAGCAAAATGGACTTTTTGTGGACACCATGGCGGTACACATACATGGCCGAGGCTGCCGGCAAACAGCCCGGGTGCATTTTCTGCGCGGCGCTGGAGCGGAACAAAGACGAGGAGACGCACATTGTCGTGCGTGGCGCGAAGAATTTTCTCATTTTGAACCGCTACCCGTACACGTCGGGCCACGTGATGGTCGTTCCGAACGCACACGCCGCGGACTTGAAGGACTGCGATGCGGAAACGCTGGGCGAAATGATGCAGCTCGCGCGACGCGTCGAAGCGGCGCTCGGGTCGCTCTACAAACCGGATGGTGTGAATCTCGGGATGAACCTAGGCCGCGCGGCGGGTGCCGGAGTCGCCGGGCATCTGCATCTGCACATTCTGCCGCGGTGGTTTGGAGACACGAATTTCATGACCGTGGTTGGAGAGACGCGCGTACACCCGGAAGATCTCGAAACGACTTATCAGCGAATGAAGAAAGCGCTCGGGACGTGAGAACTGCGCGGATCCCAGCGCATCGGATGGCGTTTGGACGGGAATTCCCGCGCTAGGAGGAAGGGTTCAAACGGGTGCTTGGCAAGGGACAGGGAGAGCGACGGTGAATCTGGAACTGACGGAAGAACAGAATCTGCTGCAGAAGACCGTGCGCGAATTCGCGGAATCGGAAGTGCGGCCGCTCGCAAAGGAGCTCGACGAAACGGGCCACTTCCCCCGCGAGCTCTTCCAGAAAGCGGCGGAGCTGGGCTTGACCGGCGTGGCGTTTCCGGAATCGGAGGGTGGGGCGGGCTTCGACCACATCGCGTACACGATCGTGATTGAAGAAATTTCGCGCTGCTGTGCATCGACGGGCGTAATTCTTTCCGTGCAGAATTCCCTGTACTGCGATCCGATTCACCGCGCCGGCAACGACGATCAGAAGAAAAGATTTCTCGCGCCGTATGCGCGCGGCGAGAAGATCGGCTGCTACGCGCTGACCGAACCGCAGGCCGGGTCGAACGCCGCCGCACTGCAGACCAAAGCGGTGAAGAAGGGCGACAAGTACATCGTCAACGGCACGAAGGCATGGATCACCAACGGCGGAGCCGCGGATGCGGCGATCGTTTACGTGAACACCGAGCCGGCGAAGGGCGAAAAAGGAATCACTGCACTCGTGGTGGAGAAGGGCGCGCCCGGATTCAAGACCGGCAAAGAAGAAAAAAAACTGGGCATCAACGCGACGGCCTGTTGCGAACTGGTATTCACGGATTGCGAAGTTTCGGAGAAGAACCGTATCGGCAACGAAGGCGAGGGCTACAAGGTGGCGCTCTCGACGCTGGACGGGGGGCGCATCGGAATCGGCGCACAGGCCGTGGGCATCGCGCGAGGGGCGTTCGAGGCGTCGGTCAAATATTCGCAGGAGCGCATGGCCTTCGGCCACGCCATATCGCAGTTTCAGGCGATTCAGTTCATGCTCGCGGACATGGCCACGGAGATCGACGCGGCGCGGCTGTTGGTGCGCAAGGCGGCCTGGAAACAGGACACCGGCGGACGCTTCAGCATGGAAGCGGCGATTGCGAAATTGTTCGCGAGCGAGATGTCCACGCGCGTAACACACAAGGCGATTCAGGTGCACGGCGGGAACGGCTACAGCCGGGAGTACCCCGTGGAGCGCGCCTACCGCGACGCGCGCATCACGGAGATTTACGAAGGCACGAGCGAAATTCAACGGCTGGTCATTTCAGCCTGGGTACTCAAGTCCTAGCGTAAGCACTCCGTAGTATCCTGAGCGCGTGCTGGAATTGGACTGTGGCCTCGAATTCGACCCGGCGCGCGAAGATGAATTCTTCCCTGCCCTGCCGCCGCGTCCTGCGGTATGCCTCATCGAGCCGCGGGAAGAAAGAGCCGAGCCCTTTCTGATTCGAACCGCGGAACTGCGGCGCCGCCTGCAACGGCTGCTGGGTGAACCGGATCCCGCGAGCAAGCGGCTAAACCTGCGGGAGTTCGCGCGGTATGTGCGTTACCGAGTGACTGGCTCGGCGTTCGAACAGACTCTCACCTACTACCAGCGCGCGAAGCAGATTTTTCCGAAACGCTACCGCGACATGCTGCGGCTGCGCCCGCCGGCGGTTCTAAAGGTAAGCCTGCGGAACGCGTATCCCCGGTGTTACGTCACGCGGCGGATTCCGACAAACGAATCCGGGGCCCCCGTCGCCGGCGCGTACTACGGGCCATTTGCTTCGCGGCGGTCGGCGGAAGCATTTGCCGAACGCGCGCTGGATTTTTTCAAGGTGCGCCGATGTCAGATCAAGATCCGGCGCGATCCGACGTTTCCCGGCTGCCTCTATTCAGAGATGAAGATGTGCCTCGCGCCGTGCTTTGCGGGCTGCACGAAGGAAGAGTACGGCGCCGAGGTCGCGCGGTTCGTGCAATTCCTGGAAACCAGCGGCGGATCCCTGCGGGCCGCCATCGAGGAAGAGCGGGAGCAGGCCAGCGAGGCGCTGGATTTTGAGCGGGCCGCAGCTCTGCACAAGCGAGTCGAAAAGCTGGACGCAGCGCTGCACGGACGGCCGGATCTCGCCCGGCAGATCCAGGATCTCGACGCGGTGATTCTCCAACGCACCACCGAAGAAAAAACGGTCGCCTTATATCCTGTCGTCAGTGGACGGCTAGGGGAACCCTTCTCGATGCGGTTCGCCGAAATGGCCAGCGAGCCGCGGTCGGCAGAAAAGATTCTGCGAGACCATCTGGAAACAGCCGGCGTCCTGCCACTGGGCGACCTCTCCGAAGATCTTTGGCTGATTGCGCGCTGGTACTACGCGAATCCGCGCGAGGGCGAAATTTTCTTTCGGGAAAAAGACTGGCCGTACCGCCGCATTCTCCGCGCGTGTTCACGGCTGCTCATGCGCGCGGAAGAAGCGGGAAGCTGAGGCTTGCACGAATCATTCGAGGGAAGATTGCGGGCGGCGGCGCCTGCTATACTGCCGCGACCCCGGACAAGCACGAGTTACCGATTTCAGAATGAGCAACCAGGCGACAAAGGATGGAACGCAGCGCTACGCGGCCCGTTTTGCGGGAACAGCGGCCGACGGGCATTTTCGACAGACGCCGCCGACTGCCGGGTCCTTGACGCTCTCGTCCATCGGAATCGGCACGTATCTCGGCGAGCCGGATGAGAAGACGGACGAAGCCTACGCGGAGGCCGTGGCCGCCGCGGTCGATAGCGGAATCAATGTCATTGATGCCGCCATCAATTACCGATTTCAGAGGAGCGAGCGAAGCATACGCGCCGCGCTCGAGCAACTCGCGCGGAAGGGTTATGCGCGCGAGGAAGTTGTACTTTGCACGAAGGGCGGCTACCTGACGGCGGATGCCACAGTGCCTGCAGACCCGAATGAATATTTCTTCCGGGAGTACATGCAAAAAGACGTTTTCCAGGCGAAGGACATCGTGGCGGGGTGTCACTGTCTGACGCCGCGGTTCCTCGAAGATCAGCTCGAACGAAGCCTGCGAAATCTCGGAACTGGAACGATCGACGTCTATTACCTGCACAATCCGGAAACACAACTTACCGAAGTGCGTCGAGCGGATTTTCTGGAGAGGGCGCGCACTGCGTTTTCGTTTCTCGAATCGGCCGCGGCGTCCGGAAAAATTCAGTATTACGGCATGGCAACGTGGAACGGATTCCGGCAGGACGCGCGCTTGCGGGATACCCTGCAGATCGGGGAGATCGTTCAGGTTGCGCGCGATGTCGCGGGCGAGCAGCACCGCTTCCGCTTCGTACAGCTTCCCTTCAATCTCGCCATGACCGAGGCACTGACGCTCGGCAACCAGACGGTGGACGGCCGTCCGATGACCATGGCCGAAGCGGCCGACGCCCTCGGGATCACCATTGTGGGCAGCGCGTCGCTGATGCAGGGCCAGGTGGCGCGGAATCTACCGCCGTTTGTGGGCGAAGCGTTTGGCCTCCGGAACGACGCGGAGTGCGCGCTGCAGTTCGCGCGGTCTTCGCCGGGGATCACGACGGCGCTCGTGGGAATGTCCCGCATCGAGCACGTCCGGGCGAACGCGCGGCTCGCACAGGTGCCTCCGGCAACGGCTGATCAGTTCAGCAAGCTCTTCGAGCGCGGCCAGAACGCATCATAAATCTCCGCGGTTGAAACTATCGATTGGATGGAAGGCTCCCTCGAACGAGCTCGGGAAGAACCAGCCCGCCGCTACGGAGGAAGTCCGGGATGGTGTGTAGTGAGCCAGGAAGAGAGCGCGGAGCTCATCTTCTCGAGTTTGCCCGTGAAGAAATGATCCGCGCCCTGAATTATGACGACGTGATTCTCGCCGGGCAGTGAAGCTGCCAGCCGCTCGAGTTTTTCGCGGGCGCCGAATTGATCCTTGCCGCCTTGGAGAAACAGCTTCGGCTTGGCGCAGGTTTGCAGGTACGAGAAATCCGATTGATCTACCGGTGCGCCGAGACCCACCAACTCCGCAACACGCTTATCGGCACAGCCCACACGTAGACCGACCCAGCAGCCGAAACTGAAACCCGCCAGGAGAACCGGCAGGCCGGGGAAGCGATTCGCCAGAAGATCGAGCGCCGTGCGCACATCCCTCTGCTCTCCCTGTCCTTTGTCATGTTTCCCGCCGCTGAGCCCGGCACCGCGAAAATTGAACCGCAAGACGGGCAGCCCAAGCCGGTCGAGCGTTTTCGCGGCCTGATAAACGACTTTGTTGTGCATCGTGCCGCCAAAGAGCGGGTGCGGGTGGCAGACGAGCGCCGCGAGCGGTGGCTTCGCGCCGCTGACAGTCGGGGACCACAGAATCGCTTCGAGCCGCCCGGCCGGGCCATCCAAAAACAACGATTGAGCGTCGTGGCGAAGCGTCATCTTCTGTCTGGGTGAAGCGCGGAGTTTAGCGTACGCGGAGAAGCTCTTCCAGGAGATCGCGCTGGACATGTTCCGACCGGACGCCGAGCCGACTGACAGAAACGGCCAGGGCAGTGGATTTGCATTCTGGTTGGACCCTCACGACAAGGGTGCGGAATTCCTCACTTCCCGGCCAGGGCGTCGCGGAGGAGGCGTCGAACGACAATAAGAGGCAGCTGCCCAGGTCATATTCGCGCGTGCTGAGGAATCGCAGGCCCTCGCCAGAGACGTCGAGTGTCATGGCTTCTTCGAACCAGGGCGAAAAATCCGGCCGGACCCGCACGGGAATGGCGAGGGGGCGGCGCGAACTTGCTCGCCGCTCAGCGGCGTGAGGATTGCCGTTGTTGGGCGTGATCGCGGGCGGCACGGGCGAATCGAACTGCACACCCAGGGCAGCCTCCTCCCCGCCACGCGGCTCCGTGCGAACGACACGCGCAGGCATTTCCGGCTGGCCATCGGGAAGGGAGGCATCATAGGGAAACGTGATCCACAAATGAGTGCCGGAAAGCGCGCGGAGGGACGAAAAAATTCGCAGTCCGCAGCGAGAGACATCTTCCGTTTCGCGCACTTCCATGTGCTGGCCGAAGGGAGTAATCCAGCGAATCCGCGCCAGGAGGCGCAGACGGACCCGGCGATATTGGCGGCGTTCCATACGCACGAGTTTCTTCCGAACCGTGCGGCCCGTGAACATGATCCTATCTTCCGGTGGCCAAACGTACAAGGGAACGGGAAAAAAGTACTATTACCGAGTTCGGCGTTGCAGTTTGCCGAGGCTGGTGCTAGCTTTTGCTCATCTCTGTCAGCCGGGGGGCTCATGGCGAATGGTTCAGAGCGCCGCGAGGCGCGGCGATATACGATGACCCTACCGATGCGGATTTTCCCGCGCGATGCCAGAGGCTCGGAATTTCAGGCGCGCACGCGGGACGTAAGCTATCGCGGGCTCTACTTTCTTTCCGAATTGGATTTCGAGGTCGGCCGCGAGATCGAATTCATCATCACACTCCCGGAACAGGTCACCCAGTCGGGAGATGTGCACATTCGGTGCCGCGGCCTGGTCGTGCGCGTCGAGCCCGCGGATGGCCGGATGGGCATCGCCGCCAAGATCGAACGCTACGAATTCCTCCCTGCCGCGGCGTGATCCGCGCCGCAAGTCTTCCGGTTGCGTAGAATGCAGAGGAATACCCAAGGCCGACAAGGGTTGGCCGCGTAGACGCTTGAGGAGGCTTCCATGGAACACTACGATGCAAAAACGGCGCTCGAAGAGCTGCAGGAAGATGCCGTGCTGCCGCATCCGGTGAAGCTGCGCGACATGATTCTCCGCACGCGGCTCGCGGCTGGCGAAGCGCAGGAACTGAACCGCGAATTCCAGGATTACTTGACGCGCTTCGGCGAACTGCAGCAGGCAGCGCGGGAAATCCTTGGAAAACTCGCCGCCGGACAACCGAAAGCATGACGTCTCCGCCGCGGGTGCTGCTGCTCTCGGCCTCTTCCGGCGCGGGCCACGTGCGCGCGGCGCAGGCGCTCGAAAAAGCGTTTCGCGCGCACGGCGGCTGCCAGGTCGAACACATCGACACGATTCGATACGTCAGCAAACTATTTCAGCGCATCTACGACAAGGCATATATCGCGATGGTGCGGCGCATACTGATGCTGCCAGTGCCCGCAGGATAACCGAAGCGGTAGCTGCAGAGAAAACGGTCCAAAATGGGTAAACGAGGGAGCGATGTCGAAGAAATCGCTTCGAGCAAAGGCAATTCCGGCCTTGCAGAGACCAAGGGGGACGACCGGAATGGAAAAACGCGCCAGATCGGCCCGAAAGAAGGCAACTGCGTGTATAATCCCGACCGCGCGGGGCTCAAAATGGAAATTCCGGGTCAGATGTCAGATACCGCACTGCAAGTTTACCTCGCAGAGTACAACGAACATGTCCACAACATTCGCGATCGCGTTCAGTTAGAGCAGAGTATTCTGAACTATTCGGCTGTGATAATGGCTGCCCTTATTCCCGGGAGCATCCAAATTGTTGACCATCATGCCTTTGCTGCCTTCTTCTTTGTGCCGCCCATTTTTATGGTCCTAGCTGTTCTGGCGCTCCGCCAAGACCTCCTTATAACCGCGATTGCTGGATACATCGACTCTAACCTTGCGCCCCAGCTACGAAGAGCCGCTTCCGACGAAAGTTTATTCAGGCTGGAGGATACGCTGTTGAGCCTCAGGGAAGCAGTTCGTTATGCGATTGTCGGCGTGGCGAGGTATGCGTTGTTCGCCTTTCCCAGCGTGAGCGCCATCGCTGCTGTCCCGTACCTGAAATGGAAATACAATTACGCGTGGACAAAAGCCGATTCGGTGTCAGCATCTGTGGACGTGCTTGCACTCGTCGTAACGGGATGCTGGATAGCAGCCACATCAACCTCTGCATTTCTCAGAATGAGGCGCCGTATCGTGTTTCATCGCGGTCAGCACTAGCCAATGCTGCTACCAACCCATCTAGCTGTCGGATACATTACAGGGGACGCGTTCGCCGGTTTGGCTCGACGTGAGTGCCAAGATGACCACCTGGCTCGGCGTGTCCTTCTTACTACAGTCCTCTTCTCGGTTGTGCCGGATGCAGACCTTGTCTGGCTGGTGGCTCGACGCGGTGGGGCAGCACTGGGGGATACAGCTGGAGCGCATCATGAGTACTTGACCCATGTTCCGGCGTTTTACATAGCCGCAGCTGCTATAGCTCTAGTCCTATCGGTCAGGGCCCCAGCGTCCTGGCGGTGGCTTGTTGCCGCAGGCTTACTTGGGTCGATAGGTCACCTCGTCTTAGACAGCTTTCTCATTGGGTGGGGAGTCATGTGGCTTTATCCGTTCTCTCATAAGCTGTTTGGCTGGAATATAGTCACAAGGCGTTACCGAACGGAATGGGGCGATCGTTGGCTTGAGCACTACCTAGTGCACCCGTTTGCGCTGATCGAATATGGTCTGATTGGCCTTGCCGTTCTGAAGGCCACCGCGAAGCTGAAGCGGGCGAAGCAGGTAAAGGGTTGATAACCCATCCGGCTTCTACTCAGAGCGTGCATCGTGAAGTGTCTCGGAAAGAGAGACCTGAGCCGGATTTTTAGAACCCTACGCAGCAAGCTTTTCAAACATGATGGCTTCCTGCGGATTCTTTATTGCAGACACGATGTTCTCCGCGACTTTGGCGATAAGGTTCTCGCCCCAGAATGGATCTGCCATCTGGTAGTAGATGACGCGGACGTGTCGAACGTCGAAAGGCACGTCAGCCTCATTGGAAGACACGAGGACCACCGGTTTTTGGAGGGCAAGGGCGATCCCCAGTTCGTAGAGTACGTTGGGATTCCTGCCAGTCAGTTCCGCGACCAGTACCTTGGTATTGTTGATGCCGGCCCAAATCTGATCGATGATTTTGCCTGTGCCAAAGATATCCGTGTCCGCTCGAACAGCGGCGAGCCCCGCCCTCTTGATCGCGGGTTCATACAGAGTCGTATAGTAACCGCTCGTAGGATCCGCGAGCGGCATCATCACAAAGCAGGTCTCGGATTACGTCGCGATGGACGAATCCGCCGAGTATCTTGCGCGGATCGGCGTGCCGCGGGAGAAGTTGCGAATCACAGGGATACCGATTGATCCGGCGTTTGCACAGGCGCTGGAACGCACCGAGGCGCGGCGCAAGCGCGGTCTGGATGCGGACGCGCCGACGATCCTAATCGCCGCGGGCGGCTACGGCGTCGGGCCGGTGGAGCAACTCGTGCGCGACATCCTGGAAATGAGCCGGCCTTGGCAGATTGTCGCGATTGCCGGGAAGTCTGAAAAAGTGCGCAAGCGCCTGGACGACATCGCCCGCGCGGCCGGCAGACTGCCCGGCGGAACACCGCGCCTGCACGCGATCGGGTTTACCACGGAAATGGATCAATACATGGCCGCAGCGGACCTGCTCGTCGGGAAAGCCGGCGGACTCACGACCTCCGAGGCGCTGGCACGCGGCTTGCCGATGGCGCTGATCGAGCCGATCCCGGGACAAGAAGAGCGCAACGCCGACCACCTTCTCGAAGCGGGCGCAGCGATTCGGTGCAACAATCTGCCGGCAGCGGCGTGGAAAATCTCCCGGTTAATGGATGATCCCGCACGCTTGGGAAGGATGCGCGAGGCCGCGCGCGCCATGGGCCGGCCTGCCGCCGCCGCGGAGATCGCGGCAGACGCTCTGAAGCTACTATGCAGCGGGTCCTGACGATGGCACCACGGGCGGTCTGCGCCGGCGTGAGACTTGGAGACGCCGCAATATCGGAGCGCATCCAAACAGGGGTACACTGATGCGCGGTTTCCGTAGGAGCGAAACACGCAAACGCCTATGCGACGCCACACACTGCTGATCGACGCGGACGATACGCTCTGGGAAAACAACGTTTTCTTTGAGAAGCTGATCGAAGATTTCATTACTCTCGTCGAGCCCTGTGGCTATCCGCGCGCGTACATTCGTCACATCCTGAATGAAACCGAACGGAAGAATATCCGGCAGCACGGTTATGGAGTGCGGAGTTTCGGGCGTTCCCTGGAGGAGACCTACCTCAAGCTCGCCGAAAAGATGGCCAAGCGAGAAACGCTGGCATTGATCCACGGCCGCGTCACCGAACTGGAGCGTACGCCGCCGAAGATCCTCGACGGGGTTCCCGAAACGCTGGCTTACCTCACGCAGAGGCACCGGTTGATCCTCTTCACGAAAGGCGAACCGGCCGAGCAGGCGGCCAAGGTGGAGCGTTCGGGTCTGCAGGGTTTTTTCGAAGCCATTGAGATTGTGCCTGAAAAAGATGCGGCGACCTATAACGGTCTGGTGAGCAAGCACAAGATCGTGAAATCGCATGGCTGGATGGTCGGCAACAGCCCGCGCAGCGACATCAACCCGGCAGTGCGCGTCGGCCTCAACGCGGTGTATATCCCCCACGCAAACACCTGGGAGATGGAACACGAGCCGGTGCTCAGCGGGACGGGAAAACTCGTCATCCTGCCCACGTTTCGGGAATTACGCGCGCACTTCTGAAACGCCCGGCTCTTTCCAATTTGGATGTTGCGCTAGAGCGCTCTAGCCTGAGAATTTCATTCTTTCCGAAAGCGGCGCGCACCGAAGGAGGAAGATTCCGATGGCGACGGCACCTGCCCCGCGGATTACCGATTGGCGCGAAGAGTGGTTTGAATTCGAGGACGCCACCTACCTGAACACAGCGGGCCAGGGGCCCATGCCGAAAGTTTCTGTGCGTGCCGTGCAGGCGGCACTCGAATGGAAAAAATTCCCGCACCGCATGCCGGAGTCGGCTTACTTTGAAACGCCCAACCGCATCCGGGCCTCGCTGGCGCGCCTGATCGGAGGCAACCCGCAGGAGATCGCCCTCACGACAGGCGCGAGCAGCGGCATGGCCGCGGTGGCTTACGGGCTCTCCTGGAAGCCCGGCGATGAAATCCTCACTGCCCAGGGCGAATTTCCTGCGCAGTTTACCGCGTGGAAGCCGCTGGAGGAGCGGGAGGGAGTGCGCCTGCGCGTGGTCTCTCCGCGCGAACGGTTCATAACGGCGGACGACCTGATCGCGGCATTGACGGCGAGGACAAGACTCGTCTCGGTGAGTCTGGTGCGCTTCGATGACGGTGCACTGCTGGATGCGGCGCGTGTGGCGGCGGCGTGTCACGCGCAGGGGACGCTTCTTCTGCTGGATGCAAGCCAGTGCTGCGGCGGATTCCCGATCGACGTCACACAGTTGGGAGCCGATTTCTTGACCAGCGCGGGATACAAATGGCTGCTCAGCCCGTACGGCACCGGATTTTTCTGGGCGAAGAGTGAACAGATCGGCAAGATGCGCCCAGGGCCGTTCTACTGGATGGCGCTCGAGGGCGCGGAACACTTTGCCTCGCTGACCTTCGACGATCCGAAGCCGGCCCCCGGCGCGCGCCGTTGGGATTCGGCGGAGACGGCCAGCTACTTCAATCTGGCCGCCATGGAGGCGTCCCTGGAGGTCGTTCATCGGCTGGGCCCGGAGACCGTGGCGGCGCATAACGCCGGCCTCATCGCCCTGATGTACGATCGCCTGCCGCGCGACCGCTGTGTCCCCGCGAGCCCTCTGGATCCGGCCCGCCGCGGGCCGTATGGCTGCTTTGCCGCGCGCACGCCGGAAAAAACCGCGGCACTCTACGAACGCCTTCAAAAACAGAATGTCGTTGTCAGCCTAAGGGAAGGCAACATCCGCGTCTCGCCGCATTTGTACAATACGGAGCGCGACATTGACCGCCTGATTGCGGTGGTAACCGCGTGAATCTTCCGCCCGTGCTGTGCATCGTAAGGCATGCTGTTCCAGCTGCGAAAGCAAGCGCGGCGTGGCGGGGACTTTTCCGATGACAGAGAATGTGCACTGGCCGCGGATCGCGGTCGTCGGAGCAGGAGCGGTGGGCGGCTATTTCGGCGGGATGCTGGCGCGCGCGGGCGCGCCGGTAGTTTTTGTGGGGCGGCCGTCATTCGTCGAAGCAGTGAAGAAAAACGGTCTTCTTCTGGATACTTTGCAATTCAATGAAGCCGTCCGCGTCGAGACATCCAGCGACCTGAGCGCCGCGCGGGGAGCGGAGCTCGTTCTTTTCTGCGTGAAAACAATGGACACCGCCGCGACGGCGCGCGAGCTCGTGCCGCTGCGTTCTTCCGGCGCGATCGTCGTCAGCATGCAGAACGGCGTGGACAATGCCGAGCAGATTCGTGCCGCGAGCGGCATAGAAGCGCTGCCCGCGGCGGTTTATGTGGCCGCTTCCGTGCCGGAGCCTGGCCGCGTCAAGCACATAGGGCGCGGTGATCTGATCATCGGTCCGCGCACTGCTCAGACGGAGCGTGTCGCAGCCGTTTTCGCAGGAGCCGGAGTGCCCTGCCCAATTTCGGACAATATCGCGGGAGAACTCTGGACAAAACTCCTCATGAACTGCGCGGCCAACGCCATCTCCGCGATCAGCCGGGTCACCTATGGGCAGATCGCGGCGAGCGCGGATGCGCGCAAGCTGGTCGAGGCGGTCGTGCGGGAGGTCTGCGCAGTGGCGAGCGCGGCGGGAATCCGCATGGAAAGACTGGGAGACCCGCAGAGCGCCCTCGGAGCGGCCCTCAAGCTCGCCGAGCAAATGAACAAAGCGACTTCCTCGACGGCACAGGACCTGCTACGGGGGAAAAGAACGGAGATTGATTCGCTCAACGGGTACATTGCACGGCGCGGCGCCGAACTCGGCGTGCCGGTGCAGGTCAATCACGCCCTTTACACCCTCGTGAAGCTCGCGGAAGGCAGCGCCTGAAGTGCAGTTTCGCACGGAGGGCGGCCCTATTACTCATACTCGCTCAAACCTCAGCGATAGTATGGACCACGCGAGGAGTGCCCTAGTGCCGTTCCAACTTTTTGGCCCAGAGGAGGAGGCTACCTCAAACAGAGCCTGGCTTCCTGGCTGTCCAAAATTTGCAGCAATAAGTTGGAATGGCACTAGTACGGGCGCGCGACGGCGCGGAAAGGGATGTGCACAATCGCTTCGAGCTCGACCGGGATGCCCTGCCGTTCCGCTGGCCGGAATTTCCAATGCGAGAGCGCGTCCATGGCGTTCGCATCGAGCTGCTCGTCGAGCCCGTGAACGAGCTGAATGCTGTCCACGGAGCCGTCGCGCCGGATCACCGCATAGAGTACGACCTCGCCTTCGACGCGCTCGCTGATGAGCGCCGGAGGGTACCTTGGATCCACTTTGCGCAACGGCACGGGGCCCGCGATGTCATCGGAGACGGCCGCCGGCCTTGCAGAAGGATCATCGCGTAGCTCGGAGAAACTCAGGATCCAGCTTCCGGTTACGCTGTTCAGATTCGGCATGTTCACGTGAAGCGTGTAAACGCGCTTCGGGCCGAGGATTTCTTCCGGCTTCGCCCCGGGCGGTAAGGCACCGAAATTCGGCGGGGCTGACTTGGAGTGAGTGTCTCCGGCGCCCTCCCGTGGTTGGAGGTGGCCCGGGAGAGAGCGGCCGGGTTGGACACGCGTTGTAATCCCGTTGCCGCCAAGACCGGAAATCCCGCTCGATCTCTCCGGATTGCCTCCGCTGATGCTCACGGCAGGAGCGCTGTCACCTCCGCCGACCCCCGTTCCGCCGCTGCTGCCGGGCCCTCCGCCGGCGCCCCCCGTGGCTCCCGCCACTCCATTTGCCGCGCCGCCAAGCACACCACGCTCCGTGCCCTCGGGCGAGATCGAGATTCGAGCAGAGAGAATCCCTTCCGGCACCTGCATGTTCGGTGATGGCGCGGCCGGGGTCGCGGAAAGCGCGATCAGTAGACCAGGACCACCCGCGGCGTCGGGCAGGGCCGAGCCAATCTCGGGTGCGGCAGGGGCCTCCCCCGCCTGCGTTCGCTCCCCGACTCGCGGCGCACTGGCGGCGTTGATCTGGAGCTTCGGCCTCTCCGGCGCATTTGCCGAAGCAGCAAAACTCATTTCGCCAATTTTCGGCTCAAGATTCGGCAGATCGGGCACAAGTGCTGACGCGACTGTCGCTGCGCGGCGCCCGCGCGGCCGGAGTTTTGCCAGAGCCTCCGCGCTGATGGTGATGTGCGGGCGCTGCGGTTGCACGGCCGGCGCGAGCTGCACGATGTTCGGTAGATTCGGCAATAACTTTGGCGCCTTAGGGGGCGCAGCGGTGTTGATCAGAGTCTGCCGGGGATGCGTCAGATGCACGGGATCGGTGAAGATCCGCTGCCGCGGATGAAACGCGTCGGCACCCCTAGGAGGCAGCGGCTTCTCCGGCTCACCCCGCGGGCTGGGCTCCGCTTTCCTACCGAGCAGATTGAGGAGTGGGAGATCGTTGATCGGACCGGACCAGGTGATCTCCACATTTTCGAATGCCGCCGATCGGCGCGGCGCGGCCGGCAGATCCGGCCAGGGAAACAGGAACAGCGCTACATGCCACAGCGCGGCGGCGACTACGGCGCGGCGCGGGGCACGGCGCTCAATCCAGCAATCTCTGAAAAAACCGCCCGGCTGAAAACTCTTCGGGGCGATGGGCCCGCCAAAGAGAATCAGCGCGCTGCTCGAAAGGCTCTGGCGGAAGCTGCCCCAGGCCACATCCAACTGCGGAGGCGGACCAGGGGGCAGGCGGCGTGCGGGGGGCTTCCTCGCCAGCCCAAGTTGATCGAAGGGTCCGTGAGGCTGATCTCTCAGCATGGATTCAATCATTATACCCTGCCGGGTTCGATGCCCCGGCACGCGCAGAAGCGGTCTGCCCGGGTAAAGCGGATGTACGACTAGTGCCGTTCCAATTTGATGCGCTTACAAATTCTTCAAGTAACACGACAATCGCCCCTGACGTATGGCTCAGTTACCCACAATAAGAAGTTGGAACGGCACTAGCTGGACTCCCGTCCGAGGTGGAAGAAGCTGAGGGCTGCGTCTCCCTGTTGGAGCAGCCTTGTCCGGCGCAACGTGCCGAAACGTTCAGCGAGCGGGAAGGCGCGGCGATGCTCAACGATCACACGGGCGGAGGCAGAGAGGAAGGCGGCCGAGCCAACGAAACGGAGTACGCGGGCGTATTCTTCCTCTTCGGCCCAGGGAGGATCTAAGAAGACGAGATCGGCGGAGTCATCCGGGTCCGCTTCGTAGCGTGCCGCAAGCATGCCCAGCCCGCGAAGGGCGTCCACGTTCAGGATGGTGGCTCCCGCGTTGATACCGAGCGCTTCCAAGTTTTGCCGGATCAGATTGGCCGCGGGCGCATGCTTTTCGATGAAGACCACATCGGCAGCGCCCCGGCTCAGGGCTTCGATGCCGACCGCACCGGTGCCCGCGTAAACGTCAACGAAAAGCGAGCCTTCGATTTGCGAACCGAGGATATTGAAGAGCGTTTCGCGCAGGCGGTCGCTCGTCGGGCGCAGTTTCATCCCGCGCAAGCTTTTCAGGACACGGCTGCGGTAGATGCCGGCAATGATGCGCATGGCCTATCCGATTCGCGCAAGATGATAGCGCTGCTGCCAGTGCGCCGGGAGCGCGCGAAGCACGCCGCCGAGCGCGCCGGCCTGCGCCGGGTCTTCGGCCAGCGCAAAGGCCTCGCGGCGGGCGAGTTCCAGCAGTTCACGGTCGCGCAGCGGGTTGGCGATGTGGAAGCCTAGATCGCCGTGCTGGCGCGTACCGAAAAATTCGCCTGGACCGCGCAATTGCAGGTCGGTCTCGGCAATCTCAAAGCCGTTCGCCGTGCGGACCATCGTTTCGAGCCGAACGCGGGCCTCGTCGGTCATGCGCTGCGGCCCAACGAGAATGCAGAAGGATTTTTCGCCGCCGCGTCCGACCCGGCCGCGCAACTGATGGAGCTGGGAGAGGCCGAAACGCTCCGCGTGCTCGATGACCATGACCGTGGCATTCGAAACATCCACGCCGACTTCGACGACGGTTGTCGCCACCAGGATCTGCACTTCCTTCGCGCGGAAGCGCTGCATCACATCTTCTTTTTCGTCGCTCGAGAGGCGACCGTGCAAGAGCCCGAGGCGCAGCCTCGGGAATACGTCTCTCGAGAGGCGCGCGTACTCCGCCATCGCCGCTTTCAATTCGAGCTTCGATTCCTCTATAACCGGATAGACGATGTAGGCTTGGCGTCCGCGGGCCACCTCGCCGCGCAGAAACTCCCAGACACCGGCGAGGTGTGGTTCGCTGGTGATGCGGGTCTCGATGGGCGTGCGTCCCGGGGGGAGTCCGTCGAGGAGCGACACGTCGAGGTCGCCATACAGCGTGAGCGACAGCGTCCGCGGAATGGGCGTTGCCGTCAGGACGAGCACGTGCGGCGCATGGCCACGCGCTGCGGCTTTGTCCATCAACCGCTTCCGCTGCAGGACGCCGAAGCGGTGTTGCTCGTCAATGCAGACCAGGCCCAGCCGCGCAAATTTCACTTCGTCTTCGATCAGGGCATGGGTACCAATGACGAGCTGCGCTTCCCCCGACAGGATGCGCTGCCGCGCCGCTGCTTTCTCCGAGGGCTTGAGCCCGCTGATCAGGAGTTCGACGCCATATCCGGCGCGGGCCAGGATTCGCCGCGCGGACAGGAAATGCTGAACTGCCAGGATTTCCGTCGGCGCCATGAGCGCGGCCTGGCATCCGTTCTCGATAGCGATGACCGCAGCCTCGAGTGCGACAATGGTTTTTCCGCTGCCGACGTCGCCTTGCAGAAGACGGTTCATGGGCTCGGGTTTCTCGAGGTCCGCGGCGATTTCCGCCAGCACGCGTTTCTGCGCGCCTGTGGGTTTGAACGGCAGGATGCGCTTCAGCGCTTCGCGGACGCGCTCTACCCTCACAACGAAGGCAATGGCGTTTTCACGGCGCGAGGCGCGCCGATCGAGCGCCAGGCTGAGCTGATACAGAAAAAACTCCTCGAAGATGAGCCGCCGTTGCGCGGGGGAGCGGAACGCGTTCAGCGCGTCCATGGATTCTGCCGGCGGGGGGAAATGAGAACCGAGGAGCGCCTCGCGCCGGGTTGGATAGCCAAGCCGTTGGCGCAAGTCTGCGGGAAGCG
>JBGQHF010000041.1:0-27305 GCA_041497835.1 Terriglobia bacterium | reverse complement strand
CCCTTTTTTTGGCTGGGAGAAAAACTCTTTGCCGCGGCACACATTCCGCTTTCCGTCCCGCAAATCTACGGAATGATCCGGGCAGACACTGGCCATGCAATTGTCGCGCTCTGGACGATCACGTGGCACGCCATCGTGGCATGGTGTTTCTTGGCCCCCATTTTTGTCGCTCTGGTCTATGGGTCTCTAGCGCCGTTGCTGCGCCGCGTTTGGAGGCGGAGCGCGGCGGAGGCCGGCGGGACGACGCAGGAATGGCGATGAGCTTGCCCTTCTTCGCGGAAGCGCTGCTCGAGAAGCGCTGATGCGAAATCTGCGACTGGTCAGGAAACACCGGGCGCGAATTGCAGCGCAGCTTGTACAATTCTGCGGTGCGGATACTCCTGCTGAACCTCTACTTCCCGCCCGATACGTCGGCAACGGCGAAGCTGGCCGCGACGGTCGCCGAGGCGCTTTCGGCAAACCACGATGTAACGATTGTCTGCGGGCGGCCGTCGTACGACCCGGCAGGGCGGCACCCGTGGCGCCTCTGGCAACGCGAACACAACGGGCGCGCGACGGTCCTTCGTGTCGGCTCAACTGACTATCCACGCTTCCAGATGAAGAAGCGCGTGCTGAATTACTTGAGCTATGTTGCGCTAGCCGTGCCGCGCGCCCTGTTTGTTCCGTGCGACGCCGTTCTGGCGATGACCGACCCTCCGTTCGAAGGAATCGTCGGCGCGTTCGTCGCCTTGTTGAAGCGCAAGCCGTACGTTTACAACATCCGCGACATGTATCCGGACATGGCGCTGGGAGGATCACTGATTCGCCCCGGACTTCTCAGCTGGCTGTGGGAGCGGCTGCATCGGTGGGCCCTGCGTCGCGCCAAGCGCGTGATCGTTCTCGGTGATGACATGCGCGAGCGAATCATCGCCAAGGGTGTGGAAGCGTCACGCGTCGTGGTTGTTCGCGACGGCACGGAAATCGCGCCGGTCGGCGCCCCTGCGCCGCAGCTCGATTTCGAAGTGATTCGCACGATTCGCGGTGATTTTCGTTTTGTGCTGCTGCACGCGGGGAATCTGGGCTTCTACGGAGCGTGGGAGACGCTTGTGGCCGCGGCGCGGCAACTCGAATCCCACGGCATCGGTCTCGTCTTCGTCGGAGAAGGGGCACAGCTCGAAAAGATTCAGGCGGCAGCGGCGGGAGCGAAGAACGTGCGCTTCCTGCCGTTTTTTCCCGGGAGCAAGATTCCATCCGTGCTTGCGGCTGCGGATGCTCACATCATCACGGTAAAGCGCGGCCTGGAAGGGGTCGTCGTTCCGAGCAAACTGTACAGCATCCTCGCGGCCGGGAAGCCTCTGCTCGTGGTGGCGCCGCCGGAAAGCGATGCGGCGCGAATCGCCGCCGGGCGCGGCTGCGGCCTGGCCGTGGACCCCGGCAAGCCGGACGATGTCGCCGCAGCCTCACTCTTGCTTGCCAGCGATCCGGATGGCTTGCGGCGAATGAGCGAGGCGGCGCGGGCGGCTGCGCCTGATTATGATAGGCTCAGGGAATTGCAGCGCTTTGTCGAAATTGTAGAAGAGGCGGGGAACGCGTGACGTCTCGGGAGACTTTCTGGACAGGCAAACTCGTTTTGGTGACAGGCGGAACTTCCTTTATCGGTTCCACGCTCGTGGATCAACTCCTGGCGCGCGGCGCCAGGATCCGTGTCGTCGATGATTTGACGAGCGGGCGGCTCGAAAACATTCGCGGGCCCCTCGGCGCCGGGAAAGTGGATTTTCTCCAGGCCGACCTGCGCGAGCCGGGCGTAACGCGCGCGGCAATGCAGGGCGTGGACACCGTGTTCCATCTCGCGGCGGACCATGGCGGCCGCGGCTATGTGGATCTCCACCAGGCGGGACCGGCTTCCAACTTTTTCCTGGATGGGCTCGTCTTCGCGGAAGCGCTCAAAGCAAAAGTGAAGAAAGTCGTCTTCGCGTCGTCCGGCTGTGTCTATCCGAATTTCATGCAGGAGGACACGAGCAAGGAACTCTACCTGACCGAAGACCTCACTAAAGGCCCCAATGACGCCGACAACATGTACGGCTGGGCCAAACTGATGGGCGAATTCACCCTGAGCGCGTATGCCAAAGAGCATGGCATGGGCGCGGCATCCTGCCGCTATTTCACGGTATATGGCCCGCGCGGCGTGGAGAATCACGCGGTAATCGCGATGATCGCGCGCGCTTTTTTGAAGCTGGACCCTTTCGAGGTGTGGGGCGACGGAACGCAAATCCGCAACTGGACCTATGTTGACGACATCGTCGAAGGCACGATCCTCGCCGGCGAAAAAATCAGCGACGGCACGGCCGTAAACCTCGGCACGATGGAGCGCATCCGTGTGCTCGACGCGGTAAAAATGGTGTTCGAATTCACCGGGCACAAGGCGGAGATTAAACTGTTGCCGGGCATGCCGACGGGGCCGCTGAACCGGGTCGCGGAGAACTCACTGGCGAAGAAGGTGCTCGGCTGGGAGCCCAAGGTTGCGTTCCGTGAAGGGCTCCGGCGCACAATCGACTGGTACTACAAGACAAAAGACCGCGGCGAAGTGCAGCGCACCTTCGGACGCATGCTGACCGAGCGATGAAGCAGTGGGCCGCTGGTAATTTCTGCCCGCACTCGGCGCCGCGCTTCATTTTGGAAACCATCCATCGTCCGCGTTGAACTTCCTCACATTCCGCGCTATCGTCCTAAGGCTGCGTGGGGCAGCCGTCTTTGGCGTACCGCCGAGAGAATTCTTGTGGAGCCGTGCCGTTGTACACGGGTCTGGCCGTTCCCCATGCAAGTTGAGGACAGATGATCACTGGCTTGCTCGCGTTCACCATTGCGCTATTTGCTTCCCTGATTTTGACCGCTCCGGTGCGCGCTTTTGCGCTGCGAGTTGGATTCGTGGATTTGCCCGGGCCGCGCAAAGTCCACGCAACGCCGATTCCGCTCCTTGGCGGCGTGGCCATCTATTGCGGTGTTCTGCTGGCATTCGCGTTCGGAATGAACGGGGCCGCCCGGGCGCAGGGCGCAGGGATCCTCGCCGGAGCGACGTTGATCGCGGTCGTGGGAATATTAGATGATCGCGGCTGGTTGCATCATCAGGTCAAGCTTTTCGCAGGCATGCCTCTCGCCGCGCTGATTCTCCTTGCCACCGGCATCCACGCGCAGGTTTTCAGCGCGCTGGTGGGCGGGCCCGCGGGCTATCTCCTCGACGCGGCACTGACTGTGTTCTGGGTTGTGGGCATCACCGCGGCGTTCAGCATCCTCGACCATATGGATGGTTTGTGCGCGGGCGTTGCGGCGATGGCATCCATCTTTTACGTCTTGCTCGCCTATTTGAACGGGCAAACGCTCGTAGCGACGCTCGCTGCGGCCGTGCTCGGCGCTTCGGCGGGATTCCTGGGCTGGAATTTCAAGCCGGCGAAAATCTTCATGGGCGATGGCGGCGCGATGCTTCTCGGATTCTTGATGGCGACGCTGGGACTGAAGCTTCGCCTCGATCTGTCCACACCGGCTGCCGCCTGGCTCGCGCCTATCCTCATCCTGATTGTGCCGGTTTTCGATACGACTCTCGTGAGCTTCTCTCGCGCTCGCCGCGGATTTCTTCCGTTTGCGACGCCGGGCAAGGACCACTCCGCGCACCGCCTCGCGAATCTCGGACTCGGCCAGCGCGGCGCCGTTCTTGCGCTTTATCTTCTCGGCGCCATTGGCGGCGGCGCGGCGCTACTTGTCACCCGCCTGTCGTCACATGGCCTTCTCTACGCCGTCATCGCCGTCTCTGCCGCTGTCGTTCTCGGTGTCGCTTTGTTGGAACGCGCGCCTTTTGAACGGCAGCAGCCGAAAAACAATGGGAATGAGACGGCAGCTCCCCCTGTGCCAAGCGCGCAGTGAGGGGTCCCTGGTCTGACCGCCCGAGATTCTCCTGACCTCGGTTAATCCCCGCTGTCTCCGCGCCCGGTCTTTTGCCCTGCTTTGCCGCTGAAGAAGGATTCGCTATACTCTCAAAATCGCTCCACGCACAACCAATCGTGGACCCCGCACGGGTCGGGCGGGATGAAGTACAGACAGAACGCGGAGACGCGGAAATTCCGGTTTGCCGGATTTCCAGCTCCCGCGCAACGGAGACGGACGCGAGCGTGTCCATGCAAGGTCAGCACCCATCGAGTAGCCCGGCCGGCCGGGAAGCAATCGTTGTCGGGGGATCAGCCGCCGGATTGTATACGGCAGTGTTGGTCGCGCGCGGCGGCAGGCGCGTGCGCATCCTGGAAGCTGCGCCGGAATTGAACCCTGAGTCGCGCACCCTTATCGTTACGCGGCACCTGCGCGACTTGTTGCCCGAGGCAGCCGCAGCCAGCGCCGTCAATGAAATCCGGCGCTTTGAACTTTTCACGGACGGGCGTTCGGCGCAGGTGGCGCTTGCGCAACCGGACCTGATCATCGAGCGGGCGCGGCTGATCCGCGCGCTCGCCGCCGAAGCGGCACAGTCCGGCGCGGTGATGGACTGCGACACGCGCTTTCTCGCCGTGGCTCCCAATGCCCGCGGCCTGCGCCTTGAGGTGGAGTCCGGGGGAAAGCGCGAGGAGTTGCACGCCGCGGACGTCGTCGGCGCGGACGGAGCGGCAAGCCGGGTGGCGCGTTCCGCCGGCTGGCCCCCGCTCGATACCGTCCCGCTGCTGCAAGCGATCGTAAGACTGCCGAAGGACTGCCCGGCGGACACCGTGCGCGTCTGGTTTGTGCCGGACGACACGCCATATTTCTACTGGCTGATTCCCGAATCGCCGGAGCGCGCCGCATTTGGCCTGATCGCAGAGGATGGGCGGGATGCCGCGCGCTGTCTGACCCGTTTTCTCGAGAAAAAAGGGATAGAGCCTCTCGAATGGCAGGGCGCGCGCATTCCGGCTTATCGTGGATGGGTGCCGGTGCGAAGGCGCCTCGGACTGGGGCATGTCTATCTTGTGGGGGACGCGGCCGCGCAGGTGAAGGTCACGACGATCGGCGGAGTCGTCACGGGATTCCGGGGCGCGCGGGGTGTCGCCGAGGCCATTCTTTCCAACGGCCGCAGCGCGAAGCTGCATTCGCTGCGCCGCGAACTCGGCACGCACTGGCTGATTCGCCGCGCACTGCACCACTTCGAGCAGGAGGACTACAGCCGGCTCGTGGATTTGCTGAATACTTCGGCAAGAAGCTCCCTCGGGGAAGTCACGCGCGACGAGGCCGCGCGGTTGCTCTGGCAGATGATTCGCCGGCAGCCACGCCTGGCTTTACTGGGTCTGCGAGGGTTGCTTCTTGGAAGAAATGGGGTCCGCCGCGAATAGACGGCCATCCGTTCAGAGGCTTGCCTTGATAAGTATCTAATGTTGTTGCGTATTCGGGCGCACAGGTCTGCCGGGAAACTTTCCAAGCGATTGTGGTTCATGTACAAGAAAGAGCGGTTTTCAAACAACGGGAAATCGCGCCGGGCAAGACTCGCAGGAGGATTTTTTTGCGTTTGTCCTTAATTGGTTGTGGATACGTCGGTTTAGTAACCGGCGCTTGTCTGGCCGAAGCCGGTCACGAGGTGATCTGCACGGATATTGACGAAGGGCGGATCGCGATCCTGAAGGCGGGCGGGGTCCCGATTTTCGAGGAACACCTGGGAAAGCTGCTGGAATCGTGCCGCAAAGCGAGTCGAATCTCGTTCACCGCGGACGCCGGGGAAGCGATTCGCGCCGGGGAAGCCATCTTTATCTGTGTTGGCACTCCGCCGAAGGAATCGGGCGAAGCCGACCTCTCTGCGATCGATAACGTTGCGAAACAGATCGCTCGGGAAGCGCGTACCTCCAAACTGGTCATCGAAAAAAGCACCGTGCCGGCTGGGACGGGCATCGAAGTGCGTCGCGTGCTGACGGAGTGCAGCAAGGGCAGCAAGATCGAATTTCGCGTGGCCTCCAACCCGGAATTCCTCCGCGAAGGCAGGGCCGTCTATGATTTCTTTCACCCCGACCGGATTGTCGTGGGGGTCGAAGACGAGGCGTCCGCTGCGGCGCTGCGCGAGATCTACCGGCCGATCCTCGAACGCAAGTTTCATTGCCACACGCACGGCGGCCGGTGTACCTGGAATCACAAAATCGAGTTTGTGGTCACGACCATCAACAGCGCGGAATTGATAAAACACGCATCCAATTCCTTCCTGGCGCTGAAGATCAGCTATGCCAACGTCGTCGCCGACCTCTGCGAGAGGATCGGAGCGGACGTCGAAGAAGTCACTCACGCGATGGGCCTTGATCGGCGCATCGGCGCGCAATTCCTCAGAGCCGGCCTGGGGTTTGGCGGTTTTTGTTTTCCAAAAGACATTCAGGCGTTCATCCACCTCGCCGACTCGGTTGGCGTAAACTTCGACATGCTCAAGGCTGCGGAGCGCGTAAACAAGGAGCGGATCGACCTGTACCTCCAGAAAGTGCAAAAAGCGCTGGGCGCCCTCAAGGGAAAGAAGATCGCGGTGCTGGGCCTGGCCTTCAAGGCCGACACGGATGACGTCCGCTTCGCACCCGCTCTGGAAGTTGTGCGGCGGCTGTTGGCCGAAGGCGCTGAAGTGCGCGCCACCGATCCACAGGCCATCAACCGGGCGAAGACGCAACTCCCGCAGATCAGCTACCACGAAGATCCGTACGAAACCCTGCGCGAGGCGGATGCCGCGCTCATCTGCACGGAATGGGAAGCCTTCCGCAAGCTGGACTGGGATCGCGCCGGGAAGATCATGTCGCGGAAGATTGTGGTCGACGGAAGAAATCTTTTCGCCCCGGCCAAGATGCGCGCTCTAGGCTTCGAATACCACTGTTTCGGCCGGCCGGCGCTGAGCGAATAGATCGCGATTGTTCCGGAGGAAAAGAATGCTGTCGTGCCACACATTCCGAAACGCATTTCTCTGCTTCAGGCAGTCGTGACCTTCGCTGCAAACTGCTTCCGGAAGTAATCGAGTGTGAGGCGAAGGCCTTCGTCGAGACCCACCTTGGGCTCCCAGTTCAACAGACGCCTGGCTTTGGTGATGTCCGGGCAGCGGCGCTTCGGGTCGTCCTGCGGGAGCGGTTTGAAAATTAACGGGGGCGCTCCCGGAAAATGCGCGCGGATGCGCTCGGCGAATTCGAGGATGGTGATCTCTTGCGGATTGCCGATGTTGACCGGAAGATGTTCCTCGGACTGCATCAGCCGGTAAATCCCTTCCACGAGATCGGACACATAACAAAAGCTGCGCGTCTGTCTGCCGTCGCCATAGACGGTCAATGGCTCGCCCGTGAGCGCCTGATGGACGAAGTTCGGCAGCGCCCTGCCGTCATTCAGGCGCATGCGCGGTCCGTAGGTGTTGAAGATCCTCGCGATGCGCGTGTCCACTCCGTGGAAGCGGTGATAGGCCATGGTCATCGCTTCGGCGTAGCGCTTGGCCTCGTCATAGACGCCGCGCGGGCCGATGGCGTTCACGTGCCCCCAATACTCCTCGTGCTGCGGGGAAATCTCCGGATCGCCGTAGCATTCGCTTGTCGAAGCGAGAAGAAACTTCGCGCGTTTGGCGAGGGCGAGGCCCAGCGCGTTGTGCGTGCCTAGAGCGCCGACTTTTAAGGTCGGGATCGGCAGCTTCAGGTAATCCACAGGGCTCGCCGGGGAAGCAAAGTGCAAGATGTAATCCACCGGCCCGGGGACCTCAATGTACCGGGTAACGTCAGCGCGGGCGATCCGAAAATTCGCGTGTGAGAGCAAATGAAAAACGTTGGATTCCTCTCCTGTGACGAGATTGTCCACCGCCAGGACATCCCAGCCCTCTTCGATCAGCCGGTCGCAGAGATGCGATCCTAGAAATCCCGCACCGCCGGTGATCACAGCGCGCATCTTTACTCCCAGGAATCCGCCGAAGATTGTAGCCTGTGCGGCGCGCATTGACCACATTCGAGGCGGGCGATAGGATGCGCTCGCTCGGGGCATCAGGTGGAAGCCACATGACGTCTCCAAATACGCCGCACTTGTCGCCGCGCCGCCGCGCCTGCTGTTGGACGCTTCCCGTGCTCATCGTTCTCGGTCTGCTCGTCCTCGCTGCTTCGGCCTGGACCGCTCTCCACGCGGGCCGCTGGCTCGTTGCTGAGGATCCTCTCGAAAAATCCAGCGCAATCGTTATCTTGAGCGGGCGCATGCCCATTCGCGCGGAAGAAGCCGCGGCGCTCTACCGCGCCGGTTGGGCGCCGGAAGTCTGGGTCACCCACCCGCCCGGGCCGGGCGCGGAGCTCGAAGCCATGGGGATTTCCTACGTCGGCGAGGAATTCTACAGCGCGCGTGTGCTGATGCGACTGGGTGTGCCGGCGGACTCCATCCACCTGCTCGAGCCCGAAGCGGCAAATACGGTGGCTGAGATGGACGTCATCTCGAAACAGCTCGAGGAGCATGGCGGGAGTTCAGTGATCCTTGTGACAACGAAGGCGCACACGCGCCGCGTACGCACTCTCTGGCGATTGCGGGCAAATACGGCGCTGCGGGCAATCGTCCGCGCGGCCCAGGATGATCCTTTTGATGCGGCGCACTGGTGGCGGAATACGGGTGACGCCCTGGATGTCGTGCGAGAAGTCCTGGGCCTCGCAAATGCGCGCGCGGGCCTGCCGTTACGCCCGGCAAAGTGACGCCCTTCTACCGTCACGCGGTGAGCTCCGGCCACTCTTCGCGCCCGGAGCCGGAGGCCTAAAAGAAAAAGAATCGTTTGCGCGGGGGCGGAGGAGTCTCTGCGACCTCCGGGACGTGCGGCAGTGGCCGGCCTTCGAAGGCTGCGCGCGGATTTTCAAGGAACAGCGCGCGCGCCTTCTCCTCGCCAAACCGCTTCGCCACCACATCGTAAGCGGGCCGCAGACGCAACGGCCTCCCGCGAGTGTTGTGCGCGTCGCTCGCGACGAAGTGAATGAGCCCTTGCTCGATCCAGTTTTCCGCATTGCGTTGCGCGCCGCGCCCGAATGTCCCGGTCAGCGCTCCCGCCGTCACCTGCGCATAACAGCCGTGGAGCACCCAGCCGCGCAGACGCTCCGGCCTGGCTCGCAGAATTCCGTTCCGCTCGGGATGCGTCACGATCGGCCGCAGCCCGGCGAGCTGTAGCTCGTGCAGCGTCTGGTCTATCGCCGGTGGCATGGAAAACTCGCTGAATTCCACGAGCAGGCAGTCATGCTGATTGATGCAGTATCGCGCCGCATCTTTTCTCAACTCCACGAGGTTCTCCGGACTCACGTGGAAATCGCAGCCCGTTGCCAGCGTCAGCCGGTCCCCGAGACGTGCCTGCAGCGTGCCCAGTACCTGCCGGACGTTTGCGTAATCGAAGAAATAGTGATTGCTCGCGTGCGGCGTGGCCACGACGTGCGTGATTCCGTCGGCGATGGCAGACTCTGCCATCGCCAACGCTTCTTCCATGGAGTCCGCGCCATCATCGAGACCGGGAAGAATGTGGCTGTGAATGTCAATCATGGTCGGTAGGTGTCGTGTCCCTCTAGTGCCGCCAGGCAGAGATTGCCTGCCACGCGCCGAGAGCAAAGAGCGCGACGGCGAACACCTGTCGCATCCGCCGCGGTTTGATTCGCTCCGCAAGACGGCTCCCGGCGATGCCCCCGAAAAAGATGCCCGGGATGAGCAGTAAACCGGTGTGCCAGGAGACGTAACCAGCCTTCAGATACGCTAGGAATGCCAGGATGCCAGTCGGAGGAACGAGCGCAACCAGACTCGTTCCTTGAGCGCGGTGCTGGCTGTAATCGAATAACAGTCCGAGCAGCGGCACAAGCAATACGCCCCCGCCTACGCCAAACATACCTGCTGCCACTCCACAGACGCAAGCCGTCGCAAAAATTCCAGTCTGCCGCATCGCGGAGTCACCCATCGGGTTTCTCCCCGGTGGAGGCCGCAGGAGCGGCTCCTTGCCTTGATTTCAGCCAAAGCATGAAGGCAGAGAACATCAGGAAGCAGCCGAAGGCACCTTTCAGATTGCTGGAGGCCATCGGAATGGCAAACAAGCTGCCCAGGTATCCTCCCAACAGCATGCCCAGGGCGCAAAGAATTCCGGCGCGCAGGTCCACGTCCCCTCGCTTCCAATAGCCGAAGAGAGCGCCAATGCCGAGTGGCGGCAGCAAAATGAAGAGGGAAGTGCCTTGCGCGAGGTGCTGGTCCATGCGCAGCAGATAGACCAGTGCCGGTACAACCACGACCCCTCCGCCGATCCCGAAGAGACCGACCAGCAAGCCCACACCTAGACCGAGCAGAATGATCAGCCAAGTCATCAACAGAGCACCGCGAGGCGCTGGTCATCTTCGCCTGAGTCGATGCGCCCGGGCAACTGGTATTGCTTTCGAAGACATCGGAAGGGCGCCCGCTGTTTCCCCGGGGGCTTCCCTGCTATAGTGAAACGGCTTTTTCACACCGGCCCTGTGGCCTGCCGGATTCCGTAGACCGCCGGATTCCGCAAAAACGAAGAGGAGAGACACAGATTTCATGGCAACGGACCGTAAACCCGAGTTTTTTAAGGGCGCGCAGTTAAAAGTAGGCATCATCGGTTGCGGATATGTAGGCCTGCCCTTGGCGCTGCGCTTTGCCGAAGCGGGACACCGCGTAACCGGTTTCGACACCGACCCCGGTAAGGTGTCCAAGCTAAACGCGGGTAAGACCTACATCGAGCACATCCCGCAAACGAAGATCCAGCAGTTTGTGAACAGCCGGCATTTCCGCGCCACCAGCGATTTCGCCAAGTTGAAAGAAGCAGACGCGATTATTATCTGCGTTCCGACACCGCTTGATGAACGGCGCGAGCCGGATCTCTCCTACGTCGAGCAGACGGCGCTCTCCATCCAGCCGAATCTGCAGAAAGGACAGCTTGTCGTCCTCGAGTCCACGACGTATCCCGGCACGACTGAAGAACTGGTCCTGCCGATTCTCGAAAGATCCGGGCTACGCTGCCCGATCGGCAAGGGGCCCGAAGCAGAAAATCTGCCGGTAGATTTTTTCCTGGCGTTTTCGCCGGAGCGCGAAGATCCCGGTAATAAGCAGTTTGGACTGGCGCAGATTCCCAAAGTCGTCGGCGGCTTGAACCCGGCCAGCGGGCGCGCGGCGCAGGCTTTGTACGCGCAGGTCGTGTCGCGGGTCGTGCCGGTCAGCTCGACGCGCGCCGCGGAAATGGCCAAACTGCTCGAGAACATCTTCCGCTGCGTGAATATCGCGCTCGTCAACGAACTCAAGTTACTGTGCCTGCGCATGGGCATAGACATTTGGGAAGTGATTGATGCAGCTTCGACCAAGCCCTTCGGCTTCATGCCGTTCTATCCCGGGCCGGGTCTGGGCGGGCATTGCATTCCGGTGGATCCGTTCTACCTCTCGTGGAAGGCGCGCGAGTACGATTTCTCCACGCGCTTTATTGAGCTCGCGGGCGAGGTCAACACTGCGATGCCGTACCACATCGTGGACGCCATCGCCGCGGCTCTCAACCAGCATCAAAAGAGCCTCAAAGGCTCGAAGCTCCTGATCCTCGGCGTCGCCTACAAGAAAGACGTGGACGACCTGCGCGAATCGCCGACCCTGAAAATCATGCAACTCCTTCACGAGCGCGGGGTGAAGCTCGACTACAACGACCCCTATTTCCCGCAGCTCCACAAGATGCGGCACTATGACTACTCCAACATGAAAAGCGTGCCGCTCAATCCGCAAGCCATCGGCTCCTACGATGGCGTGGTCATCGCCACCGACCATTCAAGCTACGATTATGCGGCCATCGTGGACGCGGCCAAGCTGGTGGTGGACACGCGCAACGCCACGCGGCGTCTGATACGCCACCGCGAGAAAATCGTCCTCTGCTGAGCCTTGACCCGGAAGATGATGCGCCCACACTCCGAAGAGATTCGCCGTCAACTCGAAGAGAGCTGCCGTGTGAAGCAAAGTTTTTCCGCCGAGCTGATCGGGCGCATTGCTGAGTTCGCGGAGAAATCCGCCGCGGCGCTCCGCAGCGGTGGGAAAATCGTTTTCTTCGGGAACGGGGGCAGTGCGGCGGACGCGCAGCATCTCGCCGCCGAATTGGTAGTCCGGCTGCGCACCGACCGGCCCGGACTTGCGGCGCTGGCCCTGAACACGAACGCTTCCGTGCTGACCGCAACCGGGAACGATTACGGTTTCGACCAGATTTTCTCCCGGCAGGTGCAATCCCTTGTTTTCGCGAAGGACGTTCTGGTGGCGCTTTCGGCCAGTGGCACGAGCCCGAACATAGTTCGAGGGGTGGAGGCCGGACGCGCACGGGGCGCCTTTCTCGTCGCATTCACGGGAGAGACAGGCGGGGCGCTCGCCGGCATGGTGGATCTGCTTCTAAACGTTCCCTCGCGCGACCCGCAACGCATCCAGGAAGCTCACATTGCCGTCGGCCATATCGCCTGCAGCCTCATCGAGCAGCTTGCACTTGGTTAAGCAATTCACGGTTAACAATCACAAGTTGACGAAGAATCACTGCGGGAGCAGCGGGAACTCCGGCTCCCTTCCACTGTGAACTGTCAACGATTCACTGCGTTCGCAGAAGTTCCACACGAGCGCTTGCAAAAGGCAGAACAGCTTCGAGCAGAACAGGCGTGCGCGCGGGAGTGTTTGCGAAGTGGACGGAAAAGTGCGTGTCCTTTGCTTCCACGCCGCCGTCGAATACCTGCAGATCGATCTTCGTCGCGGAAAACTCTCCCGCCGGAACCGACACATTTTCGGCCGAGCTCACCAGCCGCGCTCGAACCTCGTAGAGCTTGTGACCATCAAATACGGGGCTGCGCACTTCGGGGGTTCTCGACCAATTCACCGTTCGCAAGAATTGAATCATGCCGAGCGGGTCGCGAGTGCCCGGCAGGACCCGGGCGGCTGTAGCGTCGGGCGGAGCAGGTTCTTTCCCGGTGGTCATCCGCAGCACGGAATCAACTTTTTGACCGCGTTCGTTCAGATGCAGCTCGTATTGCAGACTGATGAGCGTCGCAGCATCACTGTACGAATCGAATTGGTCGTCCAGGGCGAAAACCATCCGCAGCGGGTTTTGCGTGTGGGCAAAGGCCTGCAGGTGCCACGCGGTGCGTCCGAGGAAATTGCGCCGCTCGCCGATGAGAAGGCGCAAGGCAGCTACGTTGTTGAGATTCGCTACGTGCGCGGTGTACTCCAGGGCCTCGCCCTCGGGAAGCGGAATTGCCGCCTCCGGATTCGGCGCGGTCTTTTTTCCCGATGCGAGCGCCTCTGCGGGATCTGCAGCGGGCGGCGAAGACCGAATTGTTTCGGCCGCAGAGGGTGCCGGGTGCTGTTCGGCCGCGCGGGTCGCGGCAGGCATCGTCAGCCGCGAGTTGTTGTAGAACAACCAGCCCGCGGATCCGAGACCCAGAAAAATGACGCCGGCGGCGCTCCAGTTGCGAATTCGATGGCCCATGTCTCTTGTGTGACGCTGCGCGGAATCCGGGCGTTGTCCCGGCGGCTTCCATCGTACAATACACCATCGTGCGCCGCCCGTGCCCGTGTTCCGCCGGGCCCGCGCTCGACGGAACAGCGTAACAGAAAGGCGGGGGATGCCTTCCGAGAGCCGCGGGGCATTAGGCGCCGTGGCATCCCGTCCACAGTCAATTCCAACCGAGGAGGAACTCCCGAGATGCGCTACCTGGTAACGGGCGGCGCCGGTTTCATCGGCTCGAATACGGTTGATGAACTTGTCCGGCGGGGCCATAGCGTCGTCGTGCTGGACGATCTTTCCGGGGGCAAGGAAGAAAACCTAACCGAGGTCCGCAACAAGATCACTTTCATCAAGGGGAGCATCACCGACCTTGAGATCGTGCGCCGCGCCATGCACGAAGCGGAGTATGTGCTGCACCTGGCGGCCCGCACATCCGTTCCGCGCTCGGTGAAGGACCCGCTGGAGACAAACCGGATCAATACGGACGGCACGCTGAATGTGTTGTGGGCGGCGCGCGACGCCAAGGTCAAGCGCGTCGTATTTGCGGCATCCTCTTCCGCATACGGCGAAACTCCCACGCTTCCAAAAGTGGAAACGATGCAGTCCGCGCCGATCTCCCCTTACGGCGTGACGAAATACGCCGGTGAGCTATACGCCCAGGTCTTCGGCCGCTGTTACGGCCTCGAAAATGTTTCGTTGCGCTATTTCAACGTCTTCGGCCCGCGGCAAGACCCCAGCTCGCCCTATTCCGGCGTGCTCTCGAAATTTATCACCGCGTGCCTCGACGATACGCAGCCCATCATCTTCGGAGATGGGGAGCAGTCGCGCGATTTCACCTTCGTGGAGAATGTGGTGCAGGCCAATCTTCTCGCCTGCGAAGCACCGGACGCCACGGGCAAGGTATTTAACGTGGGAATGGGCGGGCGGTTCACGCTGAACCAGACGCTGCGCCTCCTTGGCCAAATTTCGGGCAAAACGCTCGAAGCAAAATATGATCCGCCGCGCGATGGAGACATCCGAGATTCACAAGCGGACATCACGCGAAGCCGCGAGATTCTTGGCTATGACCCGCAGATCGGCTTCGAAGAAGGGCTGCGGCGGACCTACGAGTGGTATCGCACCATCCACACGAAGACCCCGGACAAATAGAGCGGGCTCGGAATGGCCCGAGTGGTTTTCTGCTGCAACAAAAAGGGGCGCGAAATTCGGCGCCCTTTCTTTCTTCTCTGAAACAAAGTTTGATCTACGGCTGGGCTGTCTTGCCGTAGCTCAGCGCATCTCCTGCCTTGGGCTTGTCGTAGTTCCAGAAGTAGAGCGGTTCCAGTTTCTTCTGCTCCGGCCAGACCTGGTTGAGCGTGTCGCCTTCGAACAATTCGCCGTTCTTCATCACCCAGCGAACCGCGTTCGTGTTGTGAATGTCGTCGAGCGGGTTCTTATCAAGAATCACCAAATCGGCCAGCTTGCCCGGCTCGATTGAGCCGAGGTCCTGCGGCCGGCCGATAATCTTGGCGCCGTTCAACGTGGCGCAACGGATCACTTCCAGCGGAGTCATCCCGCCGCTTGCCAGCATCCACATCTCCCAGTGATAGCCGAGGCCTTGAAGCTGGCCATGGCCGCCCACACCGATGAGCCCGCCCTCCCGCGTAATCTTTGCTGTCTGCGCCGCGAGCTTCGGGAAGGCAAATTCATCCTTGCGGAACCATCCCCCTCGCCGCTTCGTCCTCTGATCAATGACGGTGTGGGGAATGAAGTGGTTGAGCTTCGCATTGTCGTGGACTTCGCTGTTTGTGTACCAGTAGTCTTCTCCGAACGGCCCTCCGTAGTTCACGATCAGCGTCGGTGTCTCTCCAATCCCCGATTTCGCGAAAATCTGGACGATGTCCTTATAGAGCGGCGCGATCGGCAGGGTGTGCTCGTTTCCATGGAAGCCGTCGATGACGTGCGTGAGGTCCAGCTTCAGGTCGAGTCCGCCCTCGGTTGTGGGCATCATCTCGAGCTCCTTCGCCGCCTGCACCATGTATTGCCTCTGCTTCCGGTTGCCGACGATGTAGCTCTTGATGTTGTGCGTGCCGTAGTACTTCCGGTATTTCGTCAGCACGCCCTTCACTTCCTCCGCGGACTGGAAGTTATTGTCGGAGAAAACGCCGGGCCCGGTTGAAAACGGCCGCAAACCGATGATTTCGCCGGCGTCGACGAGATCTTCGTACGCAAACATATCGTTCGAAAAGGTCTGCACGTCGAGGCCCGCCGTGACCCCGTAGGCAAGGTTTGCCAGGAAGCCCCAGTTCTGTGTGTCCAGAACGCCGCGGCGGATTTCGAGCCAGTGCGCGTGCGTATCAATAAAGCCTGGCACGATCGTCTTGCCGCTGACATCAAACACCTTGGCCCCGGCGGGCACGCCGCCGCGCGCACCCACGCTCTTGATGCGATTGTTCTCAACCACGATGTCGGCGTTCTTCACAACTTCATCGCCCTTCATCGTCACGACGGTTGCCCCACGGAGCACAACCGTGCCCTTGGGCGTCTTGCGCGGAACTTCCAGAACAACCGCGATCTCTTCTACGCTCTTGTCTTGTTCCTTGAGCTTCTCGGGCTTCTTTTCCGGCGGCTCGTCCTTTTTCGCTTCGTCTTTCTTCTGTGCGTCCTTCGCCTCGCCTTCCTTTTTGTCGCCTTCCTTCTTATCGCCGTCTTTCTTGGCTTCGTCTTTCTTTTCCTCCTTCGGCGGCTCAAACGAGATCGAGCTTACCGCTTGCCGGAAAAAACTCGCGCCGACAGCCCAGGTGATCGTCTTCCCGTCATCGGCCCAGTCGAAATAATCCGCCCCGATGTCCGTCAACCGCTTCATCGGCACCGCTGGACCAGACACCATCACGGTCGGGGCTTCGCCGCCCACCACCGGCATCGCCAGCACGTACAGTTGATTCATCACGTGCGCCAGCGCCCAGTTCCCGTCCGGGCTCACGCGAGCGTCATCGGCGGGAATGGGCTCCTCGAAGAAATACAGGCCCTGACCCTTCACCTGGATGTGCGTGCGGCGGTCCGTGCCGTCGTAGCGCAGCGAGGTCAGCCCCAGCGCCGTGTACACGTAGATGCGGTCCTTCTCATGGGTAAAGTGCGGCCTTCCCGCGCCGCGCGCGGGAATGATCAAGTTCGCCGCGCCGCCTTCCGCGGGAATCCAGATGAGCTCGGACGCGACGACCTGGCCGAAATCGAAAGTGCTGACCTCCCGGTCGTACGCCCCTCCGCGAATCGCAACGATACGCGAGCCATCGGGCGACCACGCGATATCGCTGTAGAACGCTGCCGTCTTCGTGAGCTGCCGCGGCATTCCTCCTGATGAAGAGACTTTCCAGATCTGCCCGCCCTCGTTGGACCACGTCACAAACGCGATCGACTTCGCATCGGGCGACCACACCGGCTGGAACTCGCGCGCGTTGCCGCTGGTCAGCCGCTGCGGTTTGCCCCCAGGAATGTCCATCACGTAGAGATGCGTCATCGCCGAAAACGCAAGCTTTTTGCCATCCGGTGATTGCGCCGGGTCCTGGATCAGCCGCACTTTTACCGGTCCCTCTTCGACACGCTGCGGGAAGTCGAGCTTCGGCCCGAGTTCCTGTGAAACCTGGGCCGTGAACGGAATCGCCGTGTCCTTACCGGAGGCCAGCTCCAGGCGGCGGATCTTGCCGTCCTGGTTGTATACGATCTCCTTGCCGCCCGGCAGAAACGCGTAGCCCGGAAAAAGGTCGCGCGTGAAACGGGATTCCTGATCGTCCCGCGTGATCGGATATTTCACCCAGCGATCTTCGCCCGTCTGCAGGTTGCGCATGCGCAAGCCGCTTTCCGTTTCGTAGCGCGTGATGTAGAGAATCTGCGTGCCGTCCGGCGAGAGCACGGGCCGGAAGCTGCTCCTCAACTGCTGCAGGAGAACGTCCTCGTCGCCGGTCCTGCGGTCGCGCCGGGCCACCTGCCAGAGCGGAAACTGCGCGTTGTAAGCGAAACCGCCTTGACGCGCGGCGTAATAGAGATAGCGCCCATCCGGCGAAGCGACCACGCCAATTGCGTTGTGCCGATCCTGCCGCCGGGTCGTGGGCAACGGCTTGGCCTTTGTGACCTGTACGCCTGAGCCGCCTTGGATGTGATACATCCAGATTTCAAACGTGTTGATGCCGAACGACGCCTTCGAGACCAGTACATACTGGCCGTCCGGCGTCCAGTTCGGCGAGGCAAATTCCACGTTCGGGTCTTTTGAAACCTGTTTCGCGTCGCTACCGTCCGGCTTCATGATCCATATGTTCTCCGAGCCCTCGCGGTCGGAGAGAAACGCAATCCATTTGCCGTCGGGAGAGAATTTCGGCTGGCTTTCAAAAGCCATGCCGCCCGCTATCAGTTTCGCCTGGCCACCCTCGATCGAAAGCGTGTAAATGTCCCCGAGGAGTTCAAAGACGATGGTCTTGCCGTCGGGAGAGACATCCAACGAGAGCCACGTGCCTTCGTCCGTCGTAAACTCAATCTTCCGCTCGGATTTCAGCGGCAGGCCCTTCTTTTCGTCTTTTTTCTCCTCTTTCTTCTCTTCCTTTTGCTGGGCCGCGGCGCTCTTTGCAAACAGGCCGCAGACGAGCCCCAGGCCGAGAAGCCCTGCGAAAAGTGCTCGCCGGTTCGAGTGCATTGCGTTCATTCTTCTCCCCCTCCGTCTGAAGTAGCCAAATTGTGAAAAGAAACCCCGGCCGCTTGCTGCATGGTTTGGCTGCGCCGGACACACCCTATTTGCCGCTTAGACGCAGTCGCCCTGCTTGCGTCTCGCGCCAGCGCTCAGCGGTCGTCCTCACCGCCCCGGGGAGGTCTCTGTCCCCCACCGGCAGGAACGATGTGCGGAATCCCGGCTTCGTTCATCTTCTTGTTCAGCGCGGCGAGGTCTTCCTCCACCAGCTTTTTCACCTGGGCTGATGCTTCGGCCACTAGGGGAGCGACCTCTGCAATCTTTTCTCTCTGCTGCCCGCCCGGCGCCGCATCGAAGCCGTCGAGGTCCTGCAGCAATTCTTGCACGCGGTTCGGAAGCGGGTCCGGAATCCATTCCAGCGGCGGCCCGGCGTTTCCCAGGCCTTGCTGCGGCCGCGTGTACTTGTCGGCCAGAGCATCCGCCTTTTTCTGCAGCTCCTCGGCGGCCTTCTGGATCTCCTCCGGAATCTGCACGCGATTAGGTTTCGCGGCATCCCGCTTCCATTGCTCGCGGGCGGCGGTGAGCGCCTCCTTCACCCCGTTTATCGTTCTGCGGTCCTTGTCGGCCGTCTTCGCCAGTTCGTACAGCTTTAGAACGGCGTCGCGGCGGGCGGCGCGGTCTTCCGCGGAAACTTGCACTCGCGGATCGTCTTCGACCACGACCTTCTGCGTCGCTTCCTTTCCGCCGGACTTGATCTTCACGGTGTACTCGCCCGGCTCGACTAGCGGCCCGCGCGGTCCGAAGCCGAAGCCGGCGGCTGCCGCTTCGAGCTGTTCCGGCGTCGGCTCCGCCGGTGGATTCCACCGCAGGTCCCAATTGACGCGGTTTACGCCAGCCGCGCCCGGTCCATCCATCTCCCGGACGAGCGTGCCGTCTTTGTCAAGAATGGTGATCTTGACTTTGCCCTCTTTCTTTTGTGCGGCGGCTCTCTCGTCCGCGCCCGCTCTCCTCGGACCACCGGCCGGCCTCTCCCGCTCCTCCGTGTCCGCCCTCGGCGGCTCGGGGGGTATCGCCTCTTTCAGGTAATAGTTCACCAGCGCGCCGTAAGGCGGATTCTTCGCGGCGAACATCTTCTGCCCGGCGCTCCACCGGCGCTGGGCGATGTGATAGGTGATTGCCGCGCGCAGTTCGAACAGGGTGAGGTCCGACGCCATCACTTCGGCGTTCAGTTTCTCGATCGGCGTCACGTCGTCAAGGACCCAGATGGAGCGCCCGTGCGTCCCCAGGATCAGATCGTTTTCGCGCGGGTGGATGGCGATGTCGTCCACGGGCACCGTCGGAAAATTGTTCTTCAGCGCGGACCAGTTGGCCCCGCGGTCCCAGGAGACCCACAGGCCGAATTCTGTCCCGGCAAAGAGAAGATTCTGATTGCGCGGGTGCTCGCGCACCACGTGCACCGAGCCCGCGGAGTTCGGAATGCCGTTGCGGATGGCCTTCCAGTTATCGCCGTAGTCGGTGGTCATGAAGAGATATATGCCGTAGTCGTCGCTGCGATGGCCATCCAATGCGGCGTAGGCGGTACCTTCCGCGTATTTGGAGGCCGCAACCCGGCTGACGTAGGTTCCCTTGGGCACGCCCGGCAATCGGGAAATAACGTTTTTCCAGGTTTTGCCGGTGTCGCGCGTGACCTGCAGGTTGCCGTCGTCGGTCCCGGCCCACAGGACGTTCGGTGTTACCGGCGATTCGCTGATCGTGGTAATCGTCGGGTATTCCTGCACGCCGTCGTTTCGCGAAAGCGTGTTTTTGTCCGGCACCTTCCCGAAGATCGGCAGCTTGCCCCGCTCCACTCCGGTGGTCATGTCGCCCCCGAGGCGCGTCCAACTGTCGCCGCGGTCGGTGGACTTGAAGAGGAAATTGCCGCCGTAATAGATCGTGGTGTGCTCGTGCGAGGAAACCGCGACCGGCGAATTCCACTGGAAGCGGTAGTGCGGCTCCCCTTCTTTCGCCTGCGGCATGATGGAACGCGACTGCGTCGTGCGCATGTCGCGCCTCGAGAGGTGCCCATCCTGCGATTCGGAATAGACGATCCACGGCTCGACGAGATCCACCTGCGAGTAGAACCCGTCGCCGCCGTGAATGACCGTCCAGTCTTCGTTCACGATGCCCTCGCGCGTGAGCGAATGGCTCGGCCCGCACCAGCTTCCGTTGTCCTGCAACCCGCCGCAGACGTGATACGGCTTCAGCAGGTCAAACCCGACTTCATAAAACTGGCCGACGGCGATGGTGTTGACGAAATCCCAGGTCTTTCCCGCGTCGTAGCTCCAGTGGATGCCGCCGTCACTGCCCGTGATCATGTGGTTTGAGTCGGAGGGATCAATCCACATGGCGTGAAAATCGCCGTGAATGGACCTTACGCGATCCGTCACAAACGTTTTTCCGCCGTCCTCGGAGTAGAACATGTTTGCGCCGAGCGCCCAGATGCGCAGGTCATTGTTCGGATCAATCCGCACCTGGCTGTAATAGGACGGCCGCGGGTTCGTGTCGCCCATCTTCTTCCAGGTCTCGCCTTTGTCTTCGCTGCGGTAGATGCCGCCCTTCTCGTGCTGCACGACCGCATACACGATATTTGAATTTCTGCGATAGATATCGAGCCCGATGCGGCCCACATCTCCGCCGTTTTCATACGGCAGACCCTTCGCCAGTTTCTTCCACGTAGCTCCGCCGTCGTTCGTCTTGTAAATTGCGCCGCCCGGCCCGCCGCCGTTGAAACCGAATGGCGTCCGCCGGCGCTGATATGCCGCGGCATAGAGCGTGTCCGGGCTCTCCGGATCCATGGCGATGTCGGAAACGCCCGTGTCCTCGTTGATCTTCAGGACCTGCGACCACGTCTTGCCGCCGTCGGTCGTCTTGTAAACGCCGCGCTCCGCATTCGGACCCCACAGGTGCCCAAGCGCCGCTGCGTACACCACGTCGGGACTCCTCGGATGGATGACCACGCGGCCGATGTGATGCGTCGCTTCGAGGCCCATCTTCTGCCACGTCTTCCCGCCGTCGAGCGATTTGTAAATCCCGTTGCCCCACGACGAGCTCTGCCGGTTGTTCGGCTCGCCGGAACCCATCCAGACGATCGAAGGATCGGAGGGCGCAATCGCCAGGTCGCCGATTGTCGAGACTCCCTCTTTGTCGAAGACCGGCTCCCATGTCGTGCCGTTGTTCGTCGTCTTCCAGACGCCGCCCGAGGCCATTCCCACGAACACGATGTTCGGATTGCTCTCCACGACCGCGAAGTCGTCCACGCGGCCGCCCATCACCGCGGGTCCGAGCTCACGGAATTCAAGAGTTTTCAGTTTGTCGGTCGGATTCTGCTGATCGGCTCCCGTGGCGGGAGCTCCACTGGCCGTGGCCATCCACACCAGGCAAGTCACCAGGACGAGCACTGCGATTGGGCCGCGCGAAGTACGCTCCATTTTTCCCCCTGTCGTTCTTGTTGAGGTGCTGCGCTGTGCACGAAGGGCGGCATGATACCGCCGCCGGGCACCGCGCCGCATCATTTGTTTTTGGAAGGGTATTTTGCACCCGCTGAAGGAGAGACGTGCGGCAGAAAGAGGGGGTTACGCGCAATGTGCGCGCCCGCCCGTCACGCTTTCTGCGCAATCCGCCGCAATGCAAACCCCGCCGCTACACATCCCCTACTCTGCATGCTAGGCTAACGGACTGTTTTGACTGGGCGCATGTTGCGCGTAAACCTTTATCCCGATGCACCGAATCCTGCGGCCCCGCTTGCGGTCTTGCGTTGGGTGTGTGGCGCGATGTTCTGCGTTCTTTGGCTCGTTCCCTGCGCGGCCGAAGCACAGTTGGTGCGGCTGCCCTCGGGTAAGGGTGGCATCGTCGAACTCGAAGCGAAACAGCAGCGCCGCCAGGGCGACCTGTTCGTTGCCGATGGCGAAGTGGATATCCGTTACGGCGATCTCAGGCTCCGCGCCGACCACGTCGAATACAACGCCAAGACCGCGGATGCCGCCGCGCGCGGCCATGTCCAGTTTGACTATCGGAACCAGCACCTCGACGGCGAGGAAGCGCAGTACAACGTTCGCAGCGGCCGCGGCGTCTTCCGCAAGGTGCGCGGCGCGGTCAAGATCGAGCGGCGCCCCAACCCCGCCATCCTCGTCACCGAAAACCCCCTCTCTTTCGAGGCGCAGGAAGTCGAGCGGCTCAGCGACGACGAGTACATCATCCGCCACGCCAGCCTGACCGTCTGCGATCCATCCCGGCCGAAGTGGCGGTTCTATGCGCCCTACGCGCGCATCCGGCTCGGAAAAAACGTCGCGCTGGTGAACGCCAATTTCCGCCTCTTCCGGGTGCCACTGCTCTGGCTGCCTTACGCCACCGCCCCCGCAGGACGCAAAGTCCGCCAATCCGGCATTCTGCTTCCCGACATCGGCAGCAGCTCGCGCAAGGGATTTGTCCTGGGTGATGCATTTTACTGGGCGCCCACCCAGTGGATGGATGCGACGCTCGGCGCACAGCTCCTCAGCCGCCGCGGCTCGAGCCAGCGAACCGAAGTCCGTGCCAAGCCCTGGGAAAACACCTCCTTTTTCTACACCTACTATGGCGTGATTGACCGCGGCCTCCGCGACGCCAGCGGCGTGCGGCACCCGCAGGGCGGCCACCAGCAGCAGTTCGAGGCGGTCGCACTTCTCCCCAACGGCTGGCGCGCCGTGGCGGACATCAATCAACTCTCGTCGCTTACCTTCCGCCTGGCTTTTGCAGACACCTTCGGCGAGGCCGTAAACTCCGAAGTCCGCAGCGGCGTCTTTCTGACCAACAATTCTCACGGCTTCAGCTTGAATTTCGCCGCGCTCAACGACAAGAATTTCCTTACCCTTCAGCCGGAAACGAGCGTTGTGCTGCGCACCGCCCCGGAGGCGCGGCTCAGTTCGGTCGAGCAGTCTCCCTGGAAGCGGCTTCCTGTTTATTTCGGCTTCTCCGCGTTTGCGGGGGTCTTCCACCGCGATGATCAGAATCTGGACACTGCGGCCGCTGTTCAGCGCTCGGAGTTTGCTCCTCGCGTGACCCTCCCGCTGCATTTCGGGCCGTGGCTTGGCCTAACCACCACGGCCGCGTTCCGCACGACGCGTTTTGGCGCTTCGATGGATACGACGGGCGCGCTTTCCGAGCAAGCCGTCGTCCGCAACACCGGCGAACTGACGGTGGACGTGCGCCTGCCCGCGTTCGAGAAAATCTTTTCGCCGCACGGCTCCAAGACAAAATGGAAGCACACCGTCGAGCCGGGGATCACCTACCGCTACATCACCGGCGTCCACAACTTCAGCCGGTTCATCCGCTTCGATCAGGACTCCACGCTGACGAATACCAACGAGGTGGAGTACAGCGTCACGCAGCGGCTCTTTCGCAAAGAGGGCGATGCCCAGCCGGAGGAGTTTCTCTCCTGGCGTGTCTTGCAGAAGCGCTACTTCGATCCGACATTCGGCGGCGCGGTCGTTCCCGGGGAGCGCAATGTTTTCCAGGCGCTCAATTCGTTCACGCCCTTCGCCTTTGCCGACGGCCCCCGGAACGCCTCGCCGTTGATGAGCGACCTGAAAATGACCCCGGGCGGCCGCTACGACGCCGAGCAGATCCTCGAATACGATACGCAACGCCACAAGCTGACGGCCATCGGCACGCTTGCCAAGCTCAAGCCGTACCGGGAGTTTTTTGCGACCGTGGCGCATTTTCGCATCCAGGCCGACCCGGCGCTGCAGCCGTTTTCCAACCAGATTCGCGCCATCCTCGGCTACGGGGAGATCAACCGCAAGGGACTCAACGCCGCCGGCGGTTTCAGCTACGACATCACACGCGGCTTCCTCCAGAACCAGCTTGTGCAGGTGAGCTACAACGGCGGCTGCTGCGGCCTGGCGTTTGAATACCGGCGCATCGCCCTGGGCCAGGTGCGCACGGAAAATCAGTTTCGCGTCGCGTTCATCATCGCCAACATCGGCACCTTCGGCAATCTGCGCCGCCAGGAGAAGATTTTCTAGTGCTGGAATCGAAATCTTCGCGGTTGGCTGTAACGCCCGCCTTTACGCGGGCATCTTTCGCCGCAACGTTGTGCTGAAAGCATGAACGACACCGATCTCGCCTTCGCTTCGATTGAGCAGGTTGCCGCGCTGATCCGCAGACGACAAGTCTCTCCCGTCGAGCTGACCAACCTCATCCTCGGCCGCATCGAGCGCCTCAATCCGAAGCTGAACGCCTACCTCACCGTCACCGCCGATCTTGCCCTCGCCCAGGCGAAAAAAGCCGAGGCCGAGCTCTTTGCCCCGCGCGGCCGAAAAAGCCATCGCGACCGCGGCCCGCTCCACGGTATTCCCATCTCCCTCAAGGACAACATCTACACCGCCGGCATCCGCACGACCGCCGGCTCGAAAATCCTCGGGAAGTTTTTTCCATTGCACGATGCCCGGGTTGTTTCTTTGCTGTGGAAGGCAGGCGCTGTTCTCCTCGGCAAGACCAACATGCACGAATTCGCCTACGGCGTCACCTCGAACAATCCCCACTATGGCCCCGTGCGCAATCCCTGGGATCTCGAGCGCATTCCCGGCGGCTCCAGCGGCGGCTCCGCCGCGGCCGTCGCCGCGGGCCTCTGCTACGCCAGCGTCGGCACGGATACGGGTGGCTCCATCCGCATCCCCGCGGCGCTGTGCGGCATCGCCGGCCTCAAGCCGACATTGGGCAGGGTGAGTTGCGAAGGCGTGGTTCCCCTCTCGCCGCTACTCGATTGTGCGGGACCCCTGGCGCGGTCGGCATTGGACGCGGCCATCGTTCTCGGCGTGATTTGCGATCGCAGGCAAAAGGAACCCCATCCTGATTACGTCCGGAAGCTCGCCGTGAGAAAAAAGAAATTCCGCCTCGGCCTGCCCAACGAATTCTTCTTCGACGTCTTACAGGAGGAAGTCCGCGAAATATTTGATGAGGCGATTCGTGATCTTGAAAAAATCGGCGCGGAAACGACAGGCGTTTCCATCCCGCTGCTCGCAGAAACGGAGGACGCCGGCAACCAGATCGCTTGGGCCGAGGCCACGCACTATCACCAGCAAGAAGGCTATTACCCGGCCCGCTCGACGGAGTACTCCGAAGATGTCCGCACCCGCCTCGAAATGGGTACGAAGGTTGCCGCGACTGGCTATTTGCGAGCCCACGCATTGCGCCGGAGATTCATTGCTGAACTTGCTGCTGTCATGCAGGAAAAAGCTATCGATGCCGTCGTCGTGCCGGCTACTTCCATCGCTGCGCCGCTCATTGGAGAGGAAAAAACGCGCATCGGCTCGAAAGATTGCGCCACCCGCGCGCTTCTCCTGCGCCTCAATCGGCCCGCAAATCTATCCGGTTCCCCGGCAATTTCCCTTCCGTGTGGCTTCACGCGAACGGGGTTGCCGGTCGGTTTGCAGTTCATCGGCCGGGATCTCGCCGAGCAGACGCTCCTGCAAATCGCCCACTCCTACCAGCGGGCAACCGATTGGCACCTTCGCCGTCCGCCCATCTAGCGCCGGCTTTCGCATCGCCTGTCATCCCGAGCCCATCCGGCGGGGATGCGCGGTCAGTAGAAGATTCCGGCCTTGCCGGAAAGAATCTCAACGTATTCGTCACCCCTCACTGATCGCCTGCCACCGCTCCCCTCACGCGCATCACTTTCACGCCCAGCCAGTATCCCAGCGTCCCCGTGATTATTCCCCCGAAAATATCCGCCACGTAGTGGTATCGCCCGTACACCGTGGAAACGCTCATGCACAATACGAGCGGCAGAAAGACCCAGAACAGCCATCGCCGGTGCCGCCATGCGCCCCACAGCGCCGCGAACGACCCCGCGACGTGTTCCGATGGAAACGCTGCACCGCGCACTCGCCCGTAGTGCTCGATGAAATTGATCAGCGCGGTGACCGGTCCTCCGCGCAGCTCGCCCTGCCACGAACCCGCCATCGCAAACCACGGGCTTTCGATCGGAAAAAAAACGGAAATCACGTAGCCGATCGCATATCCGGCCGCCGAATACGTCATCACCGCCCAGTACGCTTCCCAGTCGCGCCGGTAGTAAAGAACCCCGCCGAGAATCAGCAAGTAGGTGAAATACGTGATGTAGGTGAACTGCATGAAGTCGGTCAGCACAGGCGTCGCGAACCGCTCGATCCAAATCGCCGGATGCACGCCCGTCAGCCGGTAATCAAACGCAATGAGTTTCGCGTCATACCAACCCGGATGGACGAGATGCACCAGATTGCCCAATTCCTCGAAACAAAACAGAAAGAAAAGATGCGGATACCAGTGCCGCCAGAAATGCCAGAACCTCTGCGACGCGGTGGGACAGACATTCTTGTCTGTCCCGCTGCGTTCTCCCATGCGGGATAAAGCCAGGATCAACGCCGCGACAAACGCCTGCACGCTCACCAGCCGGACGGGGTGCGCGAGGTTACGCGCGAAAATCGCAATCAGCACCGAAGAAACCGCCAGATAGCTCAAGGCGATCCATTCAAATGCGCCACATGCCGTCCACGCCGCGGCCAGTTCATGCCGGAGCCGCGCTGCCAACCCTTCTAGATCCGCCGTTCCTTGGATACGCCGTCCTTCCGGCGGCCACGGAATCGCAATAGCCTCCTGCTCGCACTTGCTGAAACTCGTCCGATTCACTGGTTGGGCTCCCATTTTTGTTCCGTCCGCTTTGCTGGACTTCTTTCTCCGTTGCCGCGGAGGGACCGAGGCTTCGCAAAACGCTCCGCCGCGTCCCACCGCAGAACCGGCCAATCCTCGTTGCGCGCGATGGAGGCCAGCCGCCGCGAAGGATTCACGGCGGCGGGACGCCTCACTGCCGCCAGCAGCCAGCGATCGTCTTCGCTGTTTCCATAGGCGTAGCTGCGGGCCATGTCGATACCCTCGCGCCTTGCGATTCGCCGCGCGGCGTCGGCCTTCGCCGGGCCGCTCATCGGTTCGCCGAGGATGCGCCCCGTCCACCGCCCGTCGAATTCCTCAAGCTGCGTTGCGCAGGCGTACACCTCCACCTCGCGGCCGCGCTCTCGCAACTCCGCTTCGATGGCGCGAGCCGCAAGGTTTGCTAGCGGTTCGAGCGTGCCGCTCACTAGGACGACCGCGTGACCTTCCCCGGCGTGCCACAAAACCCGTTCCATTCCTTCAGGAGAGAATGTGATTGGGATTTTTCCAATGGAT
>JBGQHF010000040.1:0-27409 GCA_041497835.1 Terriglobia bacterium | reverse complement strand
GCTTTGCCCGCCTCAACGAAGCCACCATTCGCGTTCTCACGGCCAATGGCTGCGAAGTCGTCGTCCCAGCCGGCCAGCTCTGCTGTGGCGCTCTCGCTTCCCACGCGGGCGTGCGCGATTCCGCCCGCGGCCTCGCCCGCAACAACCTCGCCGTTTTTCTAAACGAAGATTTCGACGCCGTTGTCACCAACGCCGCCGGCTGCGGCTCCACGCTCAAGGAATACGAGCACTTGTTTTCCCCCGGCGAGCCCGAGCACGCCCCGGCCCGGGCATTCCGCGCCAAGATGCGCGACGTCACGGAATTCCTCGCCGCGCTCGGCCTCTCCGCGCCGCTGAATCATCTTCCCCTGCGCGTCACCTATCAGGATTCCTGTCATCTTCTCCACGGGCAAAAAATTCGCGAAGCCCCGCGTCAATTGCTGCGAGCCATTCCCGGCCTTGAATTTGTCGAATTGCCCTACTCGGACATCTGCTGCGGCTCCGCCGGCGTTTACAACGTCACCGAGACGCAGGCTTCCCTCGATCTTCTCGCGGAAAAGATGAAACACGCGGCGGCCACCAGGGCGGAGATCATCAGCACGGCAAATCCCGGCTGCCTGCTTCAACTACGTGCCGGGGCCGAAATCCACGGCACCGGCCAGGAAGTCCTCCACGTCGTCGAACTCCTCGCCCGCGCCATCGCCTAATCCTCAGTCTGTCATCCGGAGGCGCACCGATGAGGCTCGCCGATGGGGGATTCCGGCCTTGCCGAAAACGCCAGCGCCCTTTCCACGGTGAGTGCGGCACCGCGAAAAGGGCGCTGTGTCTTCAGGAGAGAAGCTAGATAAATCGGGCCCCGTCTTCAACCCGCATTTGTTAGACCTAGAATCCCGGCGGCGGAGGCGGTGGGGACAGCGGAACTTTGTCCCCGCCCGGCCGGCGCATCCGGCGGCCTTCGTCTTTCAACGAATAGTCTGCCGGAACCTGAAACAGCGTGGGATCCTGCGCCTGCTGCTGAATGTTCGTCAGGCGATAACTGGACTCTCCAAATCGCGGGTCCGTCCGCTTGACCATCACCATCACCTGCAGCTCGTTCGAGTACCACCGTTCGGTAACCATCTGAATCGGCTTGTCATTTCCAACCTGTCCCGCGCCAAGCGTAAACGTGTAGCGAGTGCCTTCGGCGGACACGCCTTCGATCAACTGCGTCCCGAGTGTTTCTGTTTTCAAGTTGCCCGAAGTTTCCAGTGTCGCGGCGCGGTTACCGAACCGTTCCCTCATTCTTCCCTCTCCGCGTGCCGGTGGCATGAAAAACTTCCACGCTGACTTATCGTCCGGATGCAGCCTGAATCCTGTGCCGGCTACGGGGTCGCTGATCATGATAAACGTGTGCGTCCGTCCATCCGCCACCAGCGGGCCGATATTCTGGAAGCTGATCTCCCGCCGCACGCGCCCTTCCGCGTCGCGAAAGACCTGTGTTTTGCTCGACCGGTGAATCCGATTGCCGTCCGCCAAAACCTGCGTCGTCTCGCTCACCGCGGTTGCCGAAAACGGCGCTCCCTTTACAACTTCATGCCCCGCCAGGCTGTCGAATCCCAGCAGCTCGAGATTCTGAAACATTGGGCCGGGGCCTCCGTCACGCGCCATCGGCGCATTCGGAACATGCTTCCCTGCGGGGGGAGGGGGCGGCGCCTGCGCAGACGCCCCAGCGGCGCAGGTGAAGATTGCTGCGCTCAAGGACCACAGAATCCAATTCGTACGTCTCATCCACTGACCTCCTCTTCTCTCCCATACCGCTGGGTGAACTTCCCCAGCAATCCTTTGCGCCGTGCTCTACCGGGACAGGCGTATGGCTTGCGGCTGTCCATCCGTACTGACCAGCAGATCCACCAGGATCCACTCGCTTGATTTCTCTTCGTTCACCGGCAGTCCCAGTGCGCCTAGCGCGCCGCGCTGCATCCTTACGTGCACGATCGCCGCGTCGTCGCTCGGAAACGACAAGCTGCCCGGCAACAAAGTGAACTCCCCTTGCGTCGTTGCTGCTTCCCCGACAGCCGCCGCTCCAGACCCTCTATCGCGTTTCTCCTGCGCGGAATCGTCGCTCGGACTCATCGCTGCGATCGCGGCAGGATCCTGCTTGGTTACGTCGTTTCCTGTGTTGCCGGTTCCAGACACTTCCACCGCCGGAACCTTCGCAAGGGGCTGTGCCGGCTGCATCCGGCTACGAATCACCGCTGCCGCCGCGACCGCCGCTGCCGCCAGGCCCAGCACCGCAACCGCGGTCCTCATCCGTTTCCGTCGGTGTTCGTACCCCAGCCGCATCACTTTTCGCCGCAATTCGATCTCGACGCGCGGGGAAGCCTGCGCCGCCTGCGTTTCGCGGGCCAGCTCGCTCAACCGCCCACGCAGTTCCCGCCAGGATTCCATCTGTGCCGCGCACGCACTGCACGCGCGTACATGCTCTTCCGCGGCCGCCCGCTCCGCCCCGTTCACGTTCGCGGCCTCGCGGTCAAAATCGAACCCCAGCGCCGCCATTTCCTCACAGTTCATCCGTCGCTCTTCGTGCGTCATCGCGCCGCCGCCTTCCGCCGCTGCTCGTGAAGGATTTCCATGCGCGCCATCAGCAATGCTCGTCCGCGATGCAGCCGCGACCGCACCGTCCCGATGGGGCATCCGAGCAAATGCGCCGCCTCTTCGTAGCTCGTCTCGCCCAGGTCGCACAGCACCACCGCTTCGCGAAATTCCGCCGGCAGCTCAGCGACGGCCTGGCGCAAGTGTTCGCATCGCTCACGTTGTTCAGCCCACGCCGCTGGATTCGACGCCCCATTTCCGTTCCCTTGGGTCACGCTGACCTTCTCCGCAGAAATCTGTTCCTCTTTCTCCAGCGGCAATTCGTCCGGCGCTCGATCCAGATACTTGCGCACGTGGTTCCGGGTTATCCCAAACAAGAATGCGCCCAGCGCCCCGCGCGAAGCGTCATAGCGGCCGGCCTCTCGTAGCAATGTCAGAAAAACCTCCTGCGCAATCTCTTCCGCGGCCCAGGTGCGCCCCGTCATCCGCAGGGCATACCGGTAGATCATCGCCTGGTGCGCCCGGTAGATCTGGAGGAACGCCTCCTCGTCTCCCCGGGTCGCTCGCCGCAACAGATCGCCTTCTCGCGGATTCTGCTCCGTTGGCATCTCTCCTGGTTAGACGATCCGTGGGACTCCATTCGGTACTTCCCCGGATCGAGTCAAATAGTTCCCCAACCGCTGCCGATCCTTCGCCCCATTCTCCGGCTCGACCGCCCCGCCCCTGCTGCGCACCTTCTTGCTTCCTTGTCTCCTTGCCTCTTCTACGGCCGAAACATCCCCGCCGCAATCCGCGTAACAAACCGCCGCGGGGCCAGCCTCTGTCCATGCGTGGCCAGGTAATTCCCCATCCCCGAAATCACGTAGCTCTTCCCCGCCGCTAGCGCCCGCAATCCCGTCCGCGCCACTTTTTCCGGGGTCTCCTGCTTCCTTTTCGTCTTGTCGGGCTGCCGGGCCACGTCGTGAAATTCCGTCGCCGTCGAGCCCGGACACAAGCAACAAACGCGCACGCCGTAGGGTCTCGCTTCTTCCGCAATCCCCTCCGCAAACAACAGATCAAATGCCTTTGTCGCCGCGTACGTCGAAATGTACGGCACCGCCTGGAACGCCGCCGTGGACGCCACGATCAGGATGTCCCCGTGCTTCCGCGCGGCCATTGGCGGCAGGAAGAGCCGTGTCAGGTGCACCACCGCGCTGCAATTCACCTGCACCATCTCCAGCAAGCGCGGCCGCGCCATCGTATGCAATTCCCCGTACGCGCCGAAGCCCGCGTTGTTGATCAGCAACTCCACCTGAATTCCCCGCTGCTCTGTGAAGGCGTGGATCGCCTCTGGCGCCGCGGCGTCCGCAAGATCCGCCGCGCAGACCTCCACCTTCACTCCCGCGGCCGACAACTTACCTGCAAGCTCCTCCAGCCGCTCGCGCCGCCGCGCCGTCAGCACCAGGTTCGTTCCGCCCGCCGCCAACTCCTCCGCCAGCGCTTTCCCGATTCCCGCGCTGGCCCCCGTCACCAGCGCCCATTTCCCTTTCCACTCGTTCATGTCTGTCTCTCTCCTCCGCGTCCTCTGTGCCTCTGCGGCCTCTGTGTTGAATATTACTTCCGGATTGGTTTCGCGCGAAACATGGAACAAGACACTAGACCCCCTCCGTATCGCTGGGTGTGTTCTTGTCGCGCGGCTGACCCGATGGCCGCAAGACCGCGTCCCGGACGCGCTCGCCCTCGCGCTTGATTCGCTCCATCAGCCGCCGCGCCCAAACAAACTCCGCCGCCAGCAATCCCAGCCCGAGAAAAATCGTCAGCCAGCCGGGTCCCGGCGTCACCAGCATCAGCGCTCCGACAGCCAGTAGAGTGAATCCTGCCGTAATTCGGAAGACCCGGCGAACCTGTTCAATCGTTCGGAGTTTCATCTAGGCGAGATCCCTGGAGTTTCTGGCGGCGAGGGTGGGATACCCACTCCGGTCCCGGAGCTATCTTAGCATGTCTTCAGCAACTTGCAGAAAACCCGCATAAACATTGACGATTCTCCAATCTTTCCGCTTTCAACTTCTTCAACGCTTTCAGCCGTTTGGGCCCTACTTCCGCCCCAAACAGACACCAAAGACACCAACACTTCAGCCACATCGAAATCCTCCCACAGCATACACATGCGAGGAGGACCAGTTCGTGCTGCCTTGCGCATTGACACCAGGTCGTTTCCCTGTCAAGCAAAACCATACCTATTGACATTTAACGGATACCAGTATACTTTTCGACTGTGATCCGGTCCTTCCGCTGCGCCGAAACCCAGCGCCTTTTCTGCCGAAATTCCGTGCGCAGGTTCAAGGCCATCGGGCGTTCGGCTCTTCGCAAGCTGGACATGCTCGATGCGGCACCGGATATCCGAACGCTTTCGACCCTGCCAGGAAATCGCTTGGAGCGGTTGAAAGGAGACCGTAAGGGCCGGTACAGCATCCGCATCAACGATCAGTGGCGAATTTGTTTTGAGTGGCGCGACGGACACGCCTATGAAGTTGAGATTGTGGATTACCACTAGGAGGACAAGGTGGCAAAGAGACTCAAGCCGGTACATCCGGGAGAGATTCTTCGCGAGGAGTTCATGGTCCCTCTCGGCCTGAGCATGAACAAAATGGCGATGGACTTGCGCGTCCCGGTGACGCGGATCGCCGATATCGTCAATAAGCGCCGCGGCATCACTGCGGATACCGCGCTCCGCTTTGCGCGTTATTTTAAGAACAGTCCTACTTTCTGGATGCACCTGCAGACGCGCTATGACCTGGAAACTGCCGAGGATGAGATCGCCGCGAGGGTCGAGCGGGACGTGCAACCGTTGGAGGTTATCGCCGCGCGACACTGAAAGAAGAGTCCCAGTGTGACGGCCGCGGCCCTGCGCGAGACCTGGGCGAATGATCCATTGCTCAAGATGTTGGACGCCGAGGCGCGAAGTACATCCGAGGTACGCACCAAAGTCAAATGGTTGCAGTAAAATGAAAACGAAGCGGATATTTTGGCGGAGAGGGTGGGATTTGAACCCACGGTAGGATTTCTCCTACACACGCTTTCCAAGCGTGCTCCTTAAACCGCTCGGACACCTCTCCACGTGCGCGGCAATCTCTACGAGACTAGCAGATTCGCCGCCTCATGCAAATTCACCGCCGTCTGCTTGCCTATGTTCCTTCCACGGCCCCCATCCCCGTCGCTCCCAAATTCAATTTCACCCCCCTCCGCCCTGATGTAGACTCTCCCCCTCGCCGCCGTGCCGTTCCTCGGTATCACCTGCGCTCTACGCGGCGGAGAATCGTCCGATTGCACTCTTCACGCAGCGGAAGAGGTGAAGACGCCATGAAACGCTCCGTCACACCCCTCACACTCGCCCTTCTTCTTTGCGCGGCCGTGTGTTCTGCGCAAACGCCGCAGACGCCCGGCCCGTACAAGCCAGCCCTCGATCGGCTGGAGTCCCTCACCCTCGTGCCTCTCCCGGAGTGGCGCTATCACAGCGATCTCCCGCACCCGGAAGATCCTTCCCTGAACGACTCCGATTGGCAGGTGATAAAAGTACGGGAGCCGTGGAAGACGGGCCCGCGCGTGCTGCGCCGCTGGCTCGAGGTTCCCGAGAAAATCAACGGCTACGCCACGCAGGGTGCGCGCGTAAAACTCGATCTTGTCTTCCGCAGCTCGGAAGCGATGCAGATTACCGTATTCTCCAACGGCTCCGTCGTGGCCCGCGTTGACGAAGACATGCAGCAGCCCATCCCCCTCACGGAGAACGCGCAGCCGGGCCAGAAGTTTCTCGTTGCTGTCCGCCTGGAAGCTGCGGAAGTGGACACCTCGCTCGCCCGCAGCCAGCTCCGGATTGAGCCAGCGGCCGGCCGGCCGGACCCCGGCTTCTTGCGCGAAGAAATCCTCTCCGCGCAGCCGCTAATCGCCGCGTTCGCCGAAGGCCAAGCCGCGCGCGAAAGCGCGCTCGACGCGGGAGTGAAGGCGATCGATTTCTCGGCGCTCGACCGCGGCGACCAGGCTGCCTTCGATGAATCCCTCCGCCAGGCGCAATCGAAACTCCTGGCCTTGAACCCCTGGATGAAACAATTCACGATTCGCGCGGCCGGAAATTCGCACATTGACATGGCCTGGCTTTGGCCCTGGACCGAAACCGTCGAAGTCGTTCGCAACACCTTTCGCAGCGCGCTCGATCTCATGCGCGAGTATCCCGATTTCACCTTCACCATGTCTTCGGCGCGCGCCTATACCTGGATGGAAGAAAAATATCCCTCGCTCTTCCGCGAGATTCAGCAGCGCGTCAAAGAAGGCCGCTGGGAGGTCGTCGGCGGGATGTGGGTTGAGCCGGACCTCAACATGCCCGGCGGCGAATCTCTGGTGCGGCAGATTCTTGTCGGCAAGCGTTATTTCCGCCAAAAATTCGGCGTGGACGTGAAAATCGGCTGGAATCCGGATTCCTTCGGCTACAACTGGCAGCTCCCGCAGATCTACAAGAAATCCGGAATGGATTATTTTGTCACGCAGAAGCTTCTCTGGGCGCAGGATTTCACCAAGTTTCCCTACAAGCTTTTTTGGTGGGAAGCGCCGGACGGCAGCCGCTTGCTCACCTACTTCCCGCACGATTATGCCGCCGGCATTGAACCCAGCCGCATGGCGCAGGATCTCTCCGTCTGGTCGCCGGCCATGTACGGCGCCCGCACGGCTGGCAATCCAGGGATGATGCATCTCTACGGCGTCGGCGATCACGGCGGCGGGCCCACTCGCACGATGCTCGATACCGCCACCCGCTGGATGGCGCCGGATGTCGTCTTTCCGAAACTCGAGTTCGGCACCGCCGCGGGCTTCTTCGACAAGCTCGAGAAAAAACTTCCGGACATGAGCGTCCCTGTCTGGCGGGACGAGCTCTACTTTGAATACCATCGCGGCGTCATGACCACGCAGGCGGAGACCAAGCGCCGCATTCGCGCCACGGAACAACTCCTCCTCAACGCGGAAAAATTCTCCGCCCTCTCCACCCTCTACGGACGCAGCTATCCCGCCGAGGACTTCGACGGCGCCTGGAAGAATCTCCTCTTCGACGATTTCCACGACATCTTCCCCGGCTCCGGCATCGCCGTAAACTATCTCGACGCGAGGCGCAACCTCGAAGACGTGGGCCGCGTTGGCAGCGCAATCTTCGCCGGCTCCCTCGCCGAACTCTCTTCCCGCGTCAACACGCAGGGCCCGGGCGTCCCCGTGATTATCTACAACTCGCTTTCCTGGCCACGGAAGGAAGTCGTCGAGGTCCAGGCGCAACTCCCCGCCGCGGCGCGCCAAATGGAGGTCGTGGACTCGGCCGCAAAACTCGTTCCCTCGCAGTTGCTCTCACTCGATTCCGAGACGCATCGCGCGCGCCTCCTAATCCAGGCCAGCGTGCCGTCCCTCGGCTACGCGGCCTACTATGTGCGCGCGGCGGCGAAACCCGCCGCTCCCGGCGGAACCGTGAAGAGCACTCGCGATTCCCTCGAAAATGAATTTGTTCGCCTGAAGATCGATCCGCAATCCGGCTGCATGACCAGCCTTTTCGACAAGCGCGCCCAAACCGAAGCCCTGGCCCCCGCGGAAACCGACACCGGCGGCCCGAAAAACTCCATCTGCGGAAACCTCCTCCAGACTTTCACGGACAAGCCGAAGCGCTGGGATGCCTGGAACATTGACGCCGATTTCGAGAAGGAACATTGGGACCTCGACAAAGCCGATGAGGTCACGCTCCTCGAAAGCGGGCCGCTGCGCGCCGTCATCCGCGTCAAAAAACACTTCCAGAATTCCACGTTCGTCCAAGACATCACCATGACCGCCGGCAGTCCGCGCGTTGACGTCCAGATGGCCGCCGATTGGAATGAAAAGCACATTCTTCTGAAGGTAGCCTTCCCGCTCAGCGCTCACAACCAGAAGGCGACGTTTGAAATTCCCTACGGCTCCATCGAGCGCCCCACCACGCGCGACACTCTCGCGGAGCAGGCCAAATTTGAAGTGCCCGCTCTGCACTGGGCGGACCTCTCCGACGCCAGGCACGGTTTCAGCCTGCTCAACGACTGCAAGTACGGCTACGACGCCAAGGGCAACGTCCTGCGTCTGTCTCTGCTTCGCTCGCCCGAATGGCCCGACCCCCATGCCGATGAAGGCCACCACGAGTTCACCTACTCCCTCTACCCGCACGCAGCAACGTGGCGAGAGGCGCAGACCGTTCGCCGCGGCTACGAGCTGAACTACAAACTCCTCGCGACGCAGACGGAGAAGCACCAGGGAGCTCTCTCCGGCGATCATTCCTTCTTGCAGTTGCAGCCCGAAAACGTTGTTCTGACCGCGCTGAAAAAAGCCGAGGACGATGATGCGCTCATCCTGCGCTTCTACGAATGGGCGGGAAAAGAGGCGGACGTAAAACTCCAGCTTCCCCCGGGCGCCGATTCCGCCGCCGAGACCGATTTGATGGAGAGACCCCTCGCCGATCTCCCGCTTCAGAGCGGCTCGGCTACCGTGCACACAAAGCCCTTCGAGATCAAAACCGTTCGGGTCCGTTTCGCCGGCAAGCGGCCTGAACAATCGCCCCGCGCCGCGCAAAATAACAAGGGAGAAGCTGGCATCTCCCATTGAGCTTCATGAAACTCAATTCTGATCTCCTCAAGAGCACGGCCGTCGGTGCGCTTGGCGGACTTCTGTTCGGTTTCGACACCGCTGTCATCGCCGGCACTACGCATTCGCTCACTCTCGTCTATGGACTCTCTCCGGCGGCCCTCGGCTTTACGGTTTCCATCGCTCTGTGGGGCACGGTCATCGGTTCCATGTTCGCCGGCATACCCGGCCAGCGGCTGGGGGGCCGCGAAACCCTGCGCATCCTGGCTGTCTTTTATGTTGTCTCGGCTCTCGGCTGCGCCTTCGCCTGGAATTGGCACTCTCTTGTTGTATCCCGCTTCATCGGAGGACTTGCCATCGGAGGCTCTTCGGTTCTTGGCCCCGTGTACATCGCCGAGCTCGCGCCCGCGAAATGGCGCGGCCGGCTTGTCGGCCTCTTCCAGATCAACATCGTCGTCGGCATCCTGCTCGCCTATTTCTCCAACTACTGTATTGCCCGGCTGGGTCTCGGCGCAGCCGAGTGGCGCTGGCAGCTCGGCATCGCCGCTGTCCCGGCCGTGGTTTTTCTCGTGCTTCTCTTCGGCATTCCGCCCAGCTCGCGCTGGCTGGCCACCCGGAACCGCGTGGAGGAAGCACGCGCGGTCCTCCAGAGGATGGGCGCGGAAGACCCGGAGACCGAGCTCGGCGAGATCGTCGCTTCCATCCATTTCGAGCGCTCGCAAACCACCGAGCCGCTCTTTTCCCGCAAATACCGCCTGCCCATTTTTCTTGCGATCACTATCGGCATGTTCAATCAGCTGTCCGGCATCAACGCCATTCTCTACTACTTGAATGACATCTTTTCCGCGGCCGGTTTCAGCAAGGTGTCGGGTGATCTCCAGGCCGTCGCCGTCGGCGCGATGAACCTTCTCGCCACGCTCCTTGCCATGACGGTCATTGACAAGCTCGGCCGCAAGACTCTCCTGCTCATCGGATCGGTCGGGATGGTCGCATGTCTCTCCGGCGTCGCGGCCGTCTTCTTCACTAACCGGCACCAGAGCTCGCTTGTCTGGCTGCTGGTTGCCTACATCGCGTTTTTCGCCATCTCCCAGGGCGCGGTGATTTGGGTGTTCATCAGCGAAGTCTTTCCCAACCGCGTCCGTGCCAAGGGCCAAAGCCTGGGAAGCTCCACGCACTGGATCATGAATGCGCTGATCTCGGGGACGTTTCCGCTGCTCGCAAAATCCTCGGGAGCGTATCCGTTTGTCTTCTTCGCGGCGATGATGGTGGTGCAATTCTTTGTCGTGCTGCTCTTCTACCCGGAGACCAAGGGCGTCACACTCGAGCAGATGCAACATCGCCTGGGCATCGAATAGCGGGCCGCGCGATGCGAACGCCGCAACGCACTTTTCCCCCTCGGCAATGCTATGATTCCCCCGCGAATTGCTCCCTCTCGGCGACGAGGTGATCCCTTGACCCCGGCACAACCACAGGCCGAACCTCTCCTCCGCAACATTTCGGATACCGCGCGCTGGGTCGCCGTGTACCGCGCGCGAGAGAGCGATCGCCCCGACGCGCTTTTCCACGACCCTTTCGCCCGGCGCTTGGCCGGCGAACGCGGCCAACAGATCGCCCAGTCCATGAAGTTCAGCTCGGCCAACTCCTGGTCCATGATCACGCGCACCTATCTGGTGGATCAAATCCTCACCGCCCAGATTCAACAGGGCGTGGACACGGTGATCAACCTCGCCGCAGGCCTCGACGCCCGCCCCTATCGCATGCAACTCCCTTCCTCGCTCGATTGGATCGAGATCGATCTCCCCGAAATCCTCACCTACAAAGAAGAGATCCTGCGGGGCGAAAAGCCCGCCTGCTCCCTGGAGCGCGTTCGCCTCGACCTGGCCGACGGCGCTGCGCGCCGAAATCTCTTCGCGCTCCTCGGCCGCCATGCAAAAAAAGCCCTCATCATCACCGAGGGCCTGCTCATCTATCTCACCCCGGAAGAAGTCGCCACGCTGGCCCGCGATCTCGCTGCCGCGCCCAGCTTTCAATCCTGGATTTTCGATCTCGCCTCTCCCGGCCTGCTCCGCATGCTCCGGAAAAAGATGGGTTCGCAGCTCAGCGACGCCGGCGCCCCGCTCCAATTCGCTCCCCCCGAAGGTCCGGAGTTCTTCATCCCCCACGGGTGGAAACCAGCCGATGTCCGCTCCCTTTTCAAGAACGCAGCCCGCCTCAAGCGCCTCCCGTTTCTTCTGAGCCTCCTCGCCCTTCTCCCACAACCCGAACGGCCTCCGGCCTCTCGTCCCTGGTGCGGCGTCTGCCTTCTCACCAAGGGGTGAAAGGGAACAGCCACCCTCCGCAATCATGCCGCAGAGGATGGTCCGCGCTCCGGTTGGATTTTTTTGAACGCCAGCCGAACGCCGGATTAGATGTGGCTGTTCAGCGGGGGCGAGCGGGACGGATGGGGCGCGGGAGATTTCCTGGTCAAGGGTGTGGCTAGCGGAGTCGAGTTTCACTTTGGTCCTCGATCCTTGGATGGAAAGTAGCGATACTCCCCCCTCCCCCCATGAAACGCGTAAGAGTGGCAAACAAAGGAGTTAATGCGCAAAAACGCGCATTTTGTGCGCTCTGGGAGGGCGCGCGGGAGACAAAGGAAGGAGTTGGAAGAGGCCAAGAGGGGGGATGCGGGGAAAGATCGCGGTGGGAGGAGAGAGCTTGCCGGGGGTGAGGGCTGAGTGTCACGGCCCAGGGTAGCACGGAACAGTACCTCTGTCAATAGATAACTGTATGATACTAGATTCGAACGAATTGTGGTAGTACTTTCGAATGATTGGAGGCGCAAGGAGAAGAAAGAGTCAGTTCAGAGGCGTAGAGGCAAACGCCACAACCTTCATTCCACAAAGGTTGCGCACCAAGGGGTTACCGAAGTATTGACGATCTGCCGCCCGCCCAGACTTTGGCGAGCAAACTTCAGATTGCAGAGACAGCTTGGTGGATCGCAAGCTTGGCGTTGGAGAAGTCGTAACAGCTCCGAAATTCCTCGCATTGCTGACACGCCTGCCACTGCGGCAAGTCGGCGTCAAAACTCCGGTCCCGGTGCCCTGGTCCGAGCGTGTTGATTTTCAGCCGGAATACTTTCCCATCTAGCTCCTTGCCAAATCGGAATTGCGACATTTCCGGAAAGATACTTCCATAGCAGTTCTTCATATTGGTCTCTTCTGTCCCCCTCACAGACGCCAGCCTGCCAGGTTAACCAGGCCTCTTGGCGTTTGGATATATTTGCCTATCCGCATGAGTTAAAGATACCCTTGACAAATACATATGTCAAGGCATATGTTTTCTCTTGTTGAGTAAGCCGATGGCGAAGAATCCCAAGTCTCTGACGCTCGAAAAGCTGTTCCGGGTGCTGGCGGACCGCACGCGGCTGCGCCTGTTGAACCTCGTGAACGGCCAGGAGATCTGCGTTTGCTATCTTGTCGAGGTGCTGAAGACCAGCCAGCCCAAAATCTCCCGGCATCTTGCGTACTTGCGGAATTCGGGAATCGTAGCCGCGCGCCGCGAGGGCCGGTGGATGCACTACCGTATCGTACTTCCCAGCGACTCAGCAGCGGCCCGGATTCTTGAGGAAGTCCAGAGGCGGCTTGCCGAGGACGGGGCAATGCAGCAGGAGCGCGCCCGTCTGGTTAGGGCTTGCTGCATGCGGCAGAAACTCGTGAGATTGAGCAAAGCTCCTCCGCCGGCAGCGTTGCCTGGTACGGATTCAGACCCTGTAGCCGCAGTTTCGGAGTGAGAAAGGCCATTTCCTCGTGGAAACCACCGTTGATACAGTGCCCGCTCTTACATCGGCCAAGCGATTGAACCTATTCGAGCGCTATCTCACGCTCTGGGTGGCGCTCTGTATGATCGTCGGGGTTGTACTCGGAAAAACCATGCCCGGGTTCATCCACAGTCTGCGTTCATTGGAATTCGGCCGCGGCAGCCACGTCAACATCCCCATCTCCATCCTGATCTGGCTGATGATCGTTCCGATGATGATGAAGGTGAATTTCGCTTCCATCCTGAGCATTCGTCAGAGGCCGCGCGGGCTCCTCATCACCCTGTTTGTGAACTGGCTGGTGAAGCCATTTTCAATGGCGCTGATTTCCTGGGTGTTCTTTCGGCACCTTTTCAGCGCGTGGATTCCAGTTGCATTGGCAGACCAATACATCGCCGGAACAATTATCCTGGCGGCGGCACCCTGCACGGCAATGGTTTTTGTGTGGAGTTACCTAACAGATGGCGACCCGGCCTACACCCTCGTGCAGGTATCGGTGAACGATCTGATCATGCTCTTTCTTTTTGCGCCGATTGTGCGTTTTCTGGTCAGCGGAGCGTCTTCTCTGCAAGTTCCATTTAATGTGCTGCTCTACTCCGTGCTGGTCTTCATAGTGATTCCGCTGGTAGTCGGTTCTTGTCTTCGTTTTTGGTTCATACATCGGCACGGAGCGGAATGGTTCGAGCGAAGTCTCTTACCCAGGTTTGCGCCGGTCACCATCATCGCCCTGCTGGTAACCCTGGTCCTGATCTTTGGGTTCCAGGCCGACAATATCACGAGCCGTTACTTCCACGTTTTTCTTATTGCGGTACCAATTCTCTTGCAGGTGTATTTCAATTCAGGCCTGACCTACGGTCTGATGAAGATGTTTCGAGTCCAGCATTCCGTCGCCGCACCCGGAGCATTGATTGGGGCAAGCAACTTCTTTGAGCTTGCTGTGGCGACGGCTATAGCCCTCTTCGGGCCGGGCTCGGGCGCCGCGCTGGCTACCGTGGTTGGTGTCCTCGTGGAAGTGCCAGTGATGCTGTCCGTATGTAGCGTCTGCAACCGCACGCGAGCGTGGTTCCCATCAGCGGAAGCTAGAGGATAGAACTGGATTGATGGGGAGGTAGTGCCATGAATGGAGAACCAGAATGCTATGGGAAGATGTTTCCTTCGGTTGTAGAGATGGCTCACAACACTCCGGTCGCTGGGAAGGTGTTTGGTTATGAGGTGGATTATGAAGGGCAAGTGGCTCACAAGCGGATGGCAAAAGTGGACTACGATGCCTGGCAGCGGTGTTTGGCGTGCTGTGATTTGGAGGGCTGTTACCGGCTCTCCGCAGGCACGATGCTCATGGAGCTCGCAGTCAGGACCTCGCGCCAGTCCCTATACTGATGCGCACGGCGCTACCAGAAATGGCGTATTGAACCCTCTTGTTCTTTTTCGGGCGTGTGGCCGACCCTTGATGCGCCAAGACGCTTTGGGTGGCCAAGAAAATTCGGCAGGAAGTCAGCCCGGCATCAGAAGAAAGACCGCTCACCCTTATTTAGAAAGGGTGAGGCACCCTCGCTGCATTGCGCTGCGGTGAACTATGGGAGTGGTATTCTCCTGCCGTGCCGCGTCGTCGAGAACAAACGCGAAGAAAATTCAGTTGGGCACGCGACAGAACGACGAAAAACTATTGCGGGCAATGGGGGCGCGGTGTAACCTGACCAGCAGAAATTCTGAAATCGGAAATTCCGGTCCAGATCGTTTCCAAGACGGGGGACTGAATCAAGCAATGATCCGCGGGCGCTTTTGGTCGTGTTTCCTTCCCATGGGTTTTTTCTGTCTGGCTGCTCTTGCCACGGCGCATCCCGCCCCTGCTCAGCAAGTTCCAGCCACTTCTTCCGAGGTTTCGCCCGTGGCGTCCGGTCCGACGCAAACTGCGCCGATCCAGCCGGCAGACCGCGACGTCTCCTGGCGCAAGCTGCCCAGTAACTTCCTTCACGACCAAAAGGACATCTGGCTTTTTCCGGTGCAGTTGGCGCACGGAAAACACTGGCTTCCAACCGCCGGAGTGATTGGCGTAACGGCGGTACTAATCGCCGCTGATGCGCACGACACACCCACTTTCCGGCAGACAAACAACTTCTCCGGATTCAATCGCGGATTCAGCGGGTCGATCACTGCGGCGGAGATTGCTGCCGTTCCCGCAGCGTTTTATCTCATCGGGCTTGCAACCAAAGACACCTACGCGCAGAAGACGGCGCTGCTGGCCGCTGAAGCCGGCGCCGATGGAATGGTCCTCGCGGTTCCCATCAAGGCGTTGAGCCGCAGACTGCGGCCGTCGGATATCCCTCCACAAGCAGATTTCTCCGACACCTTTTTTCGCACTCACCCGTCCATCGTCGGCAAGGGGAGCGCCTTCCCTTCCGGGCACACCGTGGCGGCGTTTTCGGTGGCAACCGTGGTGGCGCGACGCTACCGAAAGCATCGCTGGGTCCCGTGGGTCGCCTACGGCATGGCGGGAGCCATTGCCTTTTCACGGGTCACGCTGCAGGCACACTTCCCGTCGGATGTGTTCTTGGGAGCCGCGCTGGGATATGCGACCGCCCGGTTTGTCGTCCTCCGGGGGCAGTAGCCTCGCAACCCTAGTTTCAAAATACGCTACGTGGCGGACGGCCGGTGGAACATGCGGGCTATTGCTGGCTGCTGCTGGCCGAAGGGCAGATCATGCGGGAGCGTTTTGGCAGCATGCTGAGAATGATCGCGGGGCTGCCACTGCCGAACGGGTAGCTAACCAGGAGAGACAGCGAATCGAGCGCTCAAGAGTCATCCAGCGGGGAGAAGTGTTCGTGGAGAGGCTGGTGGGAAGTGGGAAGCAGACCAGGCCAGTCAGCGGAACTGCCCAACGAGCCGAAGACGGACATCTGCTCAAATGGGGACACGTTCGCGTTCTATTTGCTCTCTCGGGGCCGCGCTCAGCCTTTCGCATCCTCAAGCTTGGCCGCGAATAGGCCAAAGAATACAAATGTGTTCTAGAACGCACAGACACGCGTCCTCGCCTCTTCTACCCTAAGAGCTTGTGGTTCCCACAGTCATCAGAGGGCGTGGCAAAGAAGTGCCCGAGGAGGAAGAATTGAAATCTTCTGGAAAGGATGAAAGAGGTTCCGGCAAAGGGATTCTCGTGCTCGTTCTTCTGCTGCTTGTCGCGGGAGCGGTCTACTTTATATTTACGCGAAACTCGTCTATTCAGAACGCCTTCCACTCCATTCAGGAATCAACGCAAGATGCGACGACGACATCCAGGGTGCGCACGGCCCTGCTCCTGTCGAAACACGTATCCCCCTTCGACATCAAAGTGCAAACCATCCGGGGCGAAGTCACCTTGGAAGGTCAGGTGCCTTCGGAGCAAGTCAAAACCGTGGCGGGCGCTATCGCCCAGGACACGTCGAGCGTCAAACAGGTGCACAACAATCTGGGCGTCAACCCTTCGATAGAGCGCAACCCGGAGATGGAGCACCTCAGCGAACGGGTGGCGGATCTGGAAATCAAGACTTTAGTCAGCGAGGCTCTTTCGAAAAATGCGGAATTGGCGGAAAAACACATCACCACTGAAGTAAAGGGCCGAACGGTGACTCTAGGCGGAACGGTCCAGACAGTCAGTCAGAAATACACCGCCGACCATATCGCCTGGCAGGTTCCGGGCGTCCAGGGACTTACGGACAATCTAAGCGTCTCCGATGCCCAGGCCATGCCGGAGAGCGCTGACGATAAACTGGCCCGCCGCGTGGAGTTTGAACTCTACTCCACAAAAGCAATTCCTCTGAAGACGGTGCAAATCCACGCCGATAACGGCACCGTAACTCTGACCGGCACGGTATTGTCCCGTGCGGAAAAACTGCTGGCGGAAAAGACAGCGAAATCCGTTGAAGGCGTTCGCAGAGTCGTGAATAGTCTGGCCGCGCCAGAGGAAATCTAGACTCGATGTGGTAATGCGTCCGGTAGCAGCCCAGGCAGAAATCGAAAACCTCGTAGCTATGGTTGGCAACCTGGGCAAGCTATTTGGCATGAGAAACAAGGACAGAAGTAGACGCGAAATCCGAAAGCCGCCCCTAGAATAGTTTCGAAGATCGGGGCGTACCTCACCATCAGACCGCAGGATGCGCTCGCCCGCCTTTGGGAGTAGGATTCTGTATCTCCAGATACTTTCAAAGGAGGCTGCGCCATGAAGCAATTGACTTGTTTCCGCTCCATTGTGATGGCCGGGGTTGCGGCGGCTTTCTTCGCGCTTCCCTTTTCGCTCTTCGCGCAATCGGGCGATCGTGTTTGGAACTTCGACAGCGACGAGGCCGGCAAACCTCCCAAGGGATTCACGTCCGCACTGACGGGGAAAGGCACGATGGGAGAGTGGGTGGTGATGAAAGACGCAACTGCGGCGTCCCAGCCCAACGTCCTGGCCCAAACTTCCCAGGACAACACCGACTACCGCTTTCCGATGGCCATCGCCGATGGCACCAGCTACAAAGACCTTGCGCTCAGCGTGAGATTCAAGGCCATTTCGGGGAAGGTGGACCAGGGCGCGGGGCTGGTGTGGCGGCTCAAGGACAAAGACAATTACTACGTCGTGCGCGCCAACGCACTGGAAGGCAACTTTCGTCTCTATCATGTGGTGAACGGGCGGCGGGTTCAGTTTGCGGGCGCGAATTTCAAGGTGACTTCGCGGGAATGGCACGAAATCAAAGTGGAAGCGCGGGGCGACGAATTCAAGTGCAGCTACGACGGGCAGCTCAAAATCAGCGCGAAGGATACAACGTTCAAGGATGCGGGAAAGATCGGACTGTGGACCAAAGCCGATTCCGTGATTTACTTCGATGATCTGACGGTGAAAGATCTGAGCGGCTCAGCCACTGCGCCCGCGCCAGGAAAGATCTACGCGCAGCGGCTGGTGGATGAGCTGGCGGCCGCGCATGGGGACCTTGTGCGAATCGGCATCCACATCACGCCGCCGAACAAATGGGAAAACTTGATCATTGCCTGCAATGTGCCGGAGAGAATCGGCCAAAAATCCGACCCGGAAGACTTGCGGGCGATGAAATCCGGCCAGCCCGTGGTATTGAACGAAGGTGAGAATTTTGACGTGACGCTACCACTCCATGATGCGGCGGGCAAGACAATTGGGGCCATCGGTTTGACATTCAAGCCGCGTGCGAACGAGCAAAAGGCAGGCGCCGCCCGCCGGGCCCGCGCCATGGCCCACGAGATCGAGAGACAAATCGCCTCGACGGCCCAATTATTCGAACAGCGAAGTAAATTGTAGCGCTGCTCCCCGAGGGAGACTCTTCGCGCAGCCAGGTCCAACGTATAGCTGGCCGCTCGCTTACAGAATCGAAGAATACGGAGAAGCACATCGAATCGGCTTTACGCTCTTTCTGTTCGTTGTTAAACTCAGGCTGGAGCACGTCTCAATGGCTTGCACAGTCCTGACCAAAGACCAGAATATCCTCGGCGGCGTACCGGTATTCAGACGCACCCGCGTGCCCTTCCAAGCGTTGCTCGACTATCTGGAGGGTGGGCAGACGCTCGATGACTTTCTCAACGATTTCCCTACGGTGAGCCGGGAAGCCGCGATTGCCGCACTCCAAGAGGCAAAGGCGCTGGTTGTCGCACAACTTGAATGAAAATTCTTCTGGACGAGTGTGTTCCCAGAACGCTTAAACCCAGTTTTTCGGTGGACGGGCATGTGTGCACCACAGTTCCGGAAGCTGGCCTCACAGGCAAAACGAATGGCGAGCTATTAGAGGTTGCCGAGCGCAGCTATGAAGTATTCATCACGCTGGATAAAGGCATGCGCTATCAACAGAATCTGACCGGGAGCAAGATCGCGATCCTGATCATCCGAACCAAAACGAACCGTCTTGTGGATATTCTTCCCTACGTACCGGCCTGCCTCTCTGCCCTGCTCTCCATCAAACCCGGACAGGTGATCCAAGTAGGCGCGGGACAATAAGACGCTCTCGTATTTTCAATGGGCTTGCCCTGAAGAGTGTTCTGACTTCGTTGTTCGCCGATGCTCCCTGCATAGCAAGTTTGGTTTCTTTCCTAGGTGGCCGCCCGAGGGGGCCTCGCGGAAGGGATGCGTGCCCGCCAAGCCTCTGCTAGACTTTCTGTCGCTGCTCCGGGGTGGTGCAATTGGCAGCACTCCAGACTTTGGATCTGGCTATCCTGGTTCGAGTCCAGGCCCCGGAGCCAAACTTGTATCACCACAACGTGGAGCACGCGGCACCGATCACGCATGTCTGATTTCACGCCCGAACTCCTCATGCTGGGCTTTCTGTGGTACGTGGCGTTTCTCTTCTCCACCACGTGCCATGAAGCTGCGCACGCCCTCGTTGCAAAGATAGGCGGAGACGAGACCGCCGCTCTCGGCGGACAGGTCACGCTCAATCCCATCCCGCACATCCGTCGCGAGCCGTTCGGCATGGTGGTTATCCCCATTCTCTCGTTTATCTTCTCGCGCTCGATGATCGGCTGGGCCAGCGCGCCTTACGATCCCGGCTGGCAGCGGCGCTACCCGCGCCGCGCCGCGTGGATGGCCCTGGCCGGCCCCGCGGCCAATTTCACGCTGATGACCATCGCCGGAATCACGCTGCGGCTCGGTTTGGTACACGACTGGTTTCCCAGCGAAGCGAACTCCGCCGGCGGAGCAGGCCTGCTCTTTGCCACGCTGCAGATTTTCTTCACGCTCAATCTTTTCCTCGGAACGTTTAACCTCCTGCCTGTCCCGCCGCTCGACGGCAGCACCGCCATCACCCTGCTGATGCCCGAAGGCACGGCCCTGCGCTATCTCGACTGGCTGCCAGAGAGCAGCTTCCGAATGATGGGTTTGGTCATCGCGGTTCTGCTGTTCGGTCGCATCTTCGGCTATATCTACGCGTTTGCCCGATACGTCTTTTTTTACGGCCTTTGAAGAAGGGAGCAGGTTCCTCGCCTGAGACTGCGCACAAGCCGTCGTGCGCTCCATGCAGAAGGGGTGCACCAGAGCGGTGCAGATGTCTCGCTCATGCACACTCTCCCTCCCTTGGGCGCACGCTAACCAGTTTCCTGTCAGTGGCTTAAAACCCGCCCGGGTGGCCCCTGGACTGCATCCTCGACATGCAGAGGATGTCCAGGATGGTTGTCGCGGAAAAGTATCCGGCGGTGGGCTTCCACCGCGTCGAGATCTCCGGTTGGGACATGGATGAGCTGTTTTTTGTCGAGAATATCGACGTCGAATGGCAGGAAGATGCCGAAAAGCGAATCAAACTCCGCCGGCCCCTCCGCAAGGGGACCATCATCTTCGTGCGCCAGCTTCAATCGTCAACGCCCAAGCGGGTCTATCCCCTGGCTTACGAAGTGGAGCCCATCGCAGCCGAGGACAATGGGTATTGCGAATACCGGCTCACGCCGGTGCGCCGCAGGTCGAAAACGCCATCGCCTACTATTCACTGAGAATAGGATGGCCGGCCTTGATGCCGTGCGGCGGGGTGCGTAGTAGCCTCCACGAAATGCCCGTTCGGGCCAAAACGGAACATCGGACCGTTTTGAATTCATTTTGAGCAGCAAACGAGGCCTTGATCGTTTGTGTCGCGCGCCAGGGAAAGAATCCCTCTTGTAATGCCTACCTGTAACTCGCCTGTTTCGAAGTCTTTAGTGAATTGGTCCGCGGATGTTGGACTACGGCTGAATCGGAACATTTTTCTCGGCGCCGTTCGCAGGTTGGCACCGCCCTTGCCTGTGAAACTCGAATGGGGCACGCTGTCCAGAAGGTTGCCACACGCGCTGCGACAGCTACGGTTCTCATTCCTTGTATCCTTGTTGACGATCCGGTGGAACTCGATGCTCTCGCCGCTCTTGTCGCCGATATGGGGTATGAACCGATACCGACATCGGATCCGCAGGAGGCGCTGGAGTTAGTGCGGCACGGGCGCTGCCGCTTCGTCCTGGCGGATATCCAGACGCCCGGGATGGATGGATTCGGCTTCCTGGATCAAGCACTGCGGACAGACCCCGGGGTACACGTCATTCTGACCACGGGCGAATATACGATCGAATCGGCTGTGGATGCGATTCGCCGCGGAGCGTACGACTTTCTCCCAAAACCCATCGATCGAGCGCGATTGCGGCGCACGCTGGAGGAAGTGGCGAGTTTGTACGACCAGCGGCGCCGCGTCCGTGAGCTCGAGGAACAACTGCTAAAGGACCATGAGTTCCACGGCATCGTGGGGAAGAGCCCCGTGATGCTCGAAGTCTTTGATCTGGCAAGAAAGGTCGCGCGGCACTACACGAATGTGTTGCTGATCGGCGCGACCGGAACGGGCAAGGAGCTGGTCGCCGGGGCCATCCATCAATTGAGCCCCGTGGGCCAGCAGCGGCTGGCGATTTGCAATTGCTCGGCGATGGTGGACACGCTTCTGGAAAGCCAGCTTTTCGGCCACGTGCGAGGGGCATTCACGGGAGCAACCGACACACGCCCCGGCCTGTTCGAGTATGCCAACGGGGGCACGGTGTTTCTCGACGAGGTGAGCGAGACGTCTCTGGCCATGCAGGCGAAGCTCCTGCGCGTGATCCAGAACCGCGAGATCCAACGCGTGGGCTCACCCGAGGTGCGCCAGGTGAATGTGCGGCTCATTGCGGCAACCAATCGCGATCTGCGCGCGGAAGTCCTCGCCGGGCGCTTTCGCGAAGACCTGTACTACCGGCTGAGTTCCATCCAGATGCGCATCCCCCCACTCAACGAACGGCTCGAGGACATTCCGCTCCTGGTTCAGTTTTTCCTCAAGAAATACAACGAGGCGTACGGCAAACAGATCGCCGGTCTGACGCGCCGCGCGCAGACGCTTTTGCTGCAACATGCCTGGCCGGGAAACGTGCGCGAACTCGAGAACGTAATCTCCAGCGCCAGCATTACGACCACGGGGGATTTCATTGACGTGGCCGACCTCCCCGAACAACTGCAGAAACCCGACGCGCGTACCGCGGACCGCGAGACCTGGCGGCCACTTTCCCTGAACGAAGTCCGCCGAGTGCACATTCAAAAAGTATTGGAAATGTGCCAGGGAAACCGCCTGCGCGCGGCACAGATTCTCGGCATCGGGCGCACGAGTTTGTATCGATACCTCAAGCGAGACGCCCACGGGAACTCCAGCCAGGGCAAGGCCGGCGGTGCCGTAGCCTAGAGGCGCGCCATCTCAGGGTTTGGTGAGCAGTTTGAAATCCGACGCAATGTGCCCGCCGGGATTCACAGCCAAGCCTTGTGCCTCGTATGCGCCGACATCGAAGGGGCTCGTGCGCATCGCTGCGTTGATATCGAGCAGAGCGAGGAAGCCGGGATCGGCCGCGCCCCGCAGGAGCGAACTTGCGCACGGCCAGAAATCCATGTTCAGGTGTCATTGAAAGCTGCCGCGGACGTGCCGCCGGCGCTGTGCCGGCACGGAACAGTTTCCCAAGTTGTGCCAGGGCCTCGCAGGAAATCCTTTCTAACCAACTGTCAGGTGATGAGTTACTACGCGTAGGAGTGGAACTGTGAGTGCAGATCTCTCCGTTACATGAAAGGACGCCCCGGCGGATCGCTCGCGGAAAAAAGCCAAGAGCGAAGAATTCAGTCGTAGGCGAAGGAAAGGGCCTGACAAGAGAGCTGCTTAGAACACGCCCCGTAAGCTTCAATCCACTCGCCAGAATCCTCAAGGCGCCGCGCAGCGATACCCTGACAACTGCGCGGCGCTCCTCCTCCGCGCAGAACCATTCGCACAAATCCATGCCGCATAGAAAAGCGGCAGGTCATCTCCACGGGAATTACCTGCCCCCTACTCGCTGGAACCCATCTGACTCCGTGGACATCTTGTTGAGACGCCTCGTGAACCTACGGCTGACTCGGCGCATAACTGGTGTTGCTCGCCACCGTGGCGGGTACCGTGATGGTGTTGTCCATGCGGACGAGCATCCCGGTCTGAGCCGGCAACTCCACTTCCTTGCCTTTGCGGGCAACGATGTAGACAGCGCTACCGGCAAGACCCAAACCGAACCCGCGAAGAGCGTGGCTGAACACCGCGCCAATGAGGGTGCCGCCGCCCGTTCCGACCGCTCCCGCGGTAATGTCGCCCTTCACGTCGTGCTTCGCTTGGACGACCTGTCCCTCTTCGATGCGCACATCTCTGCGCCGCTTGCCGTTGGACTGGCCGTGTGGCTGCTCGATGGTGAGCAGGCTCATCTGCACGGGGATGATGCGGCTGTCGATTTCGAGCGAGCGGAAGGTGAGGTTCAGATAGGCCTGCCCGCGGAAGATCGAAAACCGCCGCGCTTTGTTCACCGTGCCGATGACGCCGTTGACGCGCGCCCCCGCCGGAATCAGCAACTGGCCCCCAAGATAGACTGGGTCGGCGACAACGGCGACGAAGGGATCGCCGTCTCTCGCGTCGGAGGTATTGATTCTGTTCAACAGCGTGAGATGAAGCTGGGTACCCTGCATCACCTGGCGCGGAGCGGCCAGCGATGCGGGCGCCGAGGCCAAAAGAAGGCACGCGGAAACGAAAAGAGACAAGACTGCTTTCATGGAAATCCTCCTGGCTGCACGGTCCGTGCAGGCCGGCCCCGTAACGTGGGGCTGCCCGGAGATCTCTCCGGGACGTTCCGCTGGCGCCGCGGACCCCGCATTCTGCTGCGGCAGAACACCGGGCGGCTGGGGAGGAAACCAGCCACGAAAATCTTACCTCAGCCGGCTGAGATGCACCACGCATTTTAGGGGCTGTGCCGCGAAGATCAGTACTCGCGCTCTCCTGAAGATTCGTTTATCATCCCGGGCAGTCCGGCAGACGCCCCGCCGCGATGGAAATTGTGAGAGGCGTTCCCGCCGGGCGAGGATGCATCATTTACCCCAGAAGAGCATGTGGTGCCTCGTCGTGAGTTTCACGAATTCTATTGAGGGAGGAAACAGATGAAGCTGCGAGCCGCGTCACTCTACACAACGCTGATTTTTGCGATTCCTGTTGTTGCGCTTTCCGTAGCAGGGCAGGCGAAAAAGGATTCAGCCGCCCCGGAACAAAAGGTCATTCATTACGGCGACTTGAAATGGACACCGATCATGAAGGGGTGCGATCTCGCGGCGGTGTCCGGGGACCCCAGCGCGGAAGGGGCGCCGTTTGTCCTGCGAATCCGGTGCGCAGACGGGACCAAGATCCCGGCCCACTGGCATCCGACGGATGAATACCTGACGGTACTCAAGGGGACATTCCTCGTGGGAATGGGCGAAAAGTTCGACGAGGCAAAGCTCACGACGATGAACTTCGGAAACTTCACGATGGTAGCGAAAGAGATGAGGCACTTCGCGCTGAACAAGGGCGAGACAATCGTGCAGGTGCACGGGATGGGGCCGTTCAAGGTGAACTGGGTGAACCCGAGCGAAGTGGAGCCGCCGGCGGCGCAGGCGAAGCCGAAATCGTAAAATTCCGCGGCGGAGCGCGTCCGCCGGTTTGCGCCGGCGAGGGACTGCCGTGCTAAACTCGTCGTCGCAGTCTCCTGTTGCGGGACTGCCGAAGCGTGGAACTTCGGGCTCTGTGCAACGAGGTCCCGCGAACCCCGCCAGGCCCGGAAGGGAGCAACGGTATCGGGAACGCCTCGGGTGCCGCGGATCACCCGAAGTTCCTCGCATTGAAGGAAAGAGTCACAGGCCGAAATCAGTTCTGCAGCTAGATTCCACGACACGTCCCCGATTGCGGGACTCGCTCGGAATGACGGGGGAAGATGAGTTATCAGGTCATCGCTCGCAAGTACCGCCCGCAGACGTTCGGGGAACTCGTGGGCCAGAAGCACGTCACGGAAACACTCGCCAACGCCATCCAGCTGAACCGCGTCGCGCATGCGTACATTTTTTCGGGAGCGCGCGGCGTAGGGAAGACGACGGCCGCGCGCATTCTGGCGAAAGCGCTGAACTGCGAAAAAGGACCCACCGCAAACCCGTGTGGAGAATGCTCGTCCTGTACGGAGATCGCCGCCGGCAGTTCACTGGACGTGATCGAAATTGACGCCGCTTCCAACCGCGGCATCGACCAGATCCGCGAGCTGCGCGACATGGTGCGCTACGCGCCGGCGGCCGCGCGGACGAAGATCGTGATCCTCGATGAAGCGCACATGCTCACCGAAGAGGCGTCGAACGCGCTCCTGAAAACGCTGGAGGAGCCGCCCGACCGCGTGATCTTCGTGATGGCGACGACCGAGCCCGAAAATCTATCGGACACGATTCGCTCGCGTGCGCAGCATTTTCATTTCCGCGCGCTGTCGTTCAGCGAAATCACCGGCCGCCTGCAGGAAATCGCGGGCAAAGAGGGCTTGCAGATCGAGGCGGGAGCGCTCGCGGTGATTGCGCGAGTCGCGGAGGGCAGCCTGCGCGACGCGCTTTCGCTGCTGGAGCAGGCGCGGGCTTTCTGCGGCGATGCAATTCCAGACAAACAGGTGCGCGAGCTGCTCGGGATTGTGCCCGAAGATGCGCTCGAGGAACTGGTCGGGGCGATTGCCGAGGGTTCCGCGGATCGCGCGCTCGCCCTGGTCCACCGCTTCCAGAAGGAAGGCCGCAACCTGCAGCATTTCTGCCGCGAAGCAATCCGCCACATGCGCAATCTGCTGATCGCGCGTGTTTCCGGCGGCGATTCCGAGCTGATCGCCGCGACGCCGGAACAGCGGCCGCGGCTGGCCGAAGCGGCTGCGCGTTTCTCCGAAGAAGATCTGACGCGGTATTTCCAGATTCTTCTCCAGACGGACGATGATATCCGGCGCAAGCCCGACCCGCGCGTGCATCTGGAAATGGGTTTGCTGCGGCTCGTAAACGCATCGCGGCTCGCGCCGCTCGAGGAATTGCTTGCGGACCTGCGAGAAGGAGGCCCCGCGACTCCGCGGCCCGCGGGTAGCGCATCGAGAGCGCGCGAAGCAATCGCGCCGCCGGCGCTCGCGAAAATGGCCGCTTCGGCGGCTGCGTCGACGGGCGCGCCTTTCTCCGCGGCGGCGCCTGCACCGGCGCAAACAGGAGCGGCCGCGCCGGCACCCGCATCCCGCGCGAATGGAAGCGTCATTGCCGAGGGCATTGCGTACGGAATGGTCTCGGAAATCAAAGCGGCGATCCTGACGGAGAAGAAATTTCTCGGCGAGCTGCTCGAACATGCCCGGCGGTGGGAGCTCGATGGCGCGGAACTGCGCCTCTATTTTCCGCCGGAGAGCCGCTCGTTCGCCGATCTCCTGGAAGGACGCGAGTCCATCGAGAAGGTCCGTGCTGTTTCGAGCAAAGTGCTCGGCAGGCCCGTTCGCGTCTGTGTTAAACTCGAAACCGGAGCGGGTGCAGCCTCATCGCCGCACGCGCTGCCCGGCACGCAGGAATTGCGGGCGCAATTCGAGCGTGATCCGAAGGTACGCGCGGTGCTGCAACGCTTTGGCGGAAAAATTTCCGAAGTGAAGCGGCGGCAAGAGGACTAACGATGGAAGTCGGCGCACTCCAACAGATGCTCTCGCGATTCCGGCAACTGCAGGAGGACCTGCAGCGCCAGGTGGACTCCGTGACCGTCGAGGCTTCAGCGGGCGGCGGCATGGTCACCGTGAGGATGAACGGACAGAAGCAGGTGCTGGAAGTGCGCATCGAGAAAGACGTCTTCTCGAGCAAAGATCAGGAGATGCTGCAGGATTTGATCCGCGCCGCCGTGAACGAAGCTACGCGGCGCGTCGACGAAGAACTCGCCAGCCAGATGAAGACGCTCGCCGGGGGAATTCCCGGCATGGCGGGACTGAAGATTCCCGGACTGTTCTAAACCGCCCCGGCTGCGGCAGGCCCTGGACCCATCCTCAATTCATTTCCTGAAAACGAAAGCGGTTCGATCTTATTTGAGCAGAGTCTTCCAGCGCGCCCAGGCGTCGGTGCGGGCTTTCTTGTTGGCATCGTTCGCGTCGGGCGCTTCGCCGGCGCGCAGGAAGCCGTGGCCCGCGCCTTCGTACACCACTGGCTCGTAGGTCTTGCGGGCCGCCTTCATCTGCTCTCGCGTGTCATCCAGGGTGGCGTTGATGCGGGCGTCATTGCCGGCATAGAACCCGTACACCGGAGCCTTGATGCGGGCCATGGCATCCTTCGCCGGCGGCGGACCATAGAACACGAAAGCGGACGTCAGCCCGGCGCGATTGGTGGCAAAACGGAAAGTCTGCCCGCCTCCCCAGCAGAAGCCCGCAACGAACAGCTTGCCATTGGAGGCCGGAAGCTTCAGTGCGTACTCCGCGACGGCGTTGAGGTCCGCGGTGATTTGGTCCGGATCGAGATGGCTGATGGCCTCACCGGCCTTGCCCGGCGGAAAATCAGGGCTGCGGCCGCCGTTCGGGCCCATGCCCGAAAGAAGATCGGGGGCGATCGCGATGTAACCGGCTTCGGCGACCTGATCGGCCAAGTCCTGCACCCAATCCGTCATGCCGAATATTTCATGAATGACCAGC
>JBGQHF010000039.1:0-27634 GCA_041497835.1 Terriglobia bacterium | reverse complement strand
CGCCCGATGGTGGTCTTCGCAAGAAAGCCTTCCGCCTTCGCGCGGTCGAATCGCGGATGCACGCCCGCGAAGTAGTCGAGAGCCTGCCAAACCCTCATCCAGCGCGGCAGCACGGCGACATCGGCAATGAAACAGGCATCGCGCATGAGCTTTTCGCGCTCCGTCCAGGGGTCTCGTCCGAGCACCCTCAGCTCACCCTGATATGAGGTGAGGCCTAAAATCGCATTGAGCGCTGTGGTCTTGCCCGCCCCGTTGGGCCCGATAAGTCCGAGGATGCGGCCCTCTTCGACACGCAAATCGATACCGTCCACCGCGACCGTTGTTCCGAATGCCTTCCGCAGACCGCGTGCTTCTATGCATGCCATGGCTTCAGCTCTCCTTCTCCGGGGGACCCGGCTCCGCGGGCTTCGACGTCGCGGCCTTCGACGACGGCCACGAGCCATTCAAGAGCTCCTCCGCCTTCAGGCCGAGCCGCTGGATGGTGGCCTGGATCCTGGGCCACTCATCGCCAAGGAACTTCTGCCGCTCGCCCTGCAGCAACAAACTGCGTGCGCCGGCATTGATGAACATGCCGAGCCCACGTCTGCTCTCGACCAGCCCCTCTTCCACCAGTTGCTGATAGCCCTTCAGAACCGTGAGCGGATTGACCCGATACTCGGCCGCCACAGTGCGCACCGATGGCAGCGCATCGCCTTCCTTGAGAACCCCATCGAGTATCATCGCGACGACACGGTCCCGCAGCTGGCGGTAAATCGGCTGACTATCGTTCCACTCACGGTCCATCAGGTTTTCCAGGAAACCCAACCTTACCAGAGAGGCGACGCGCCTCAACTCTTCCGGTGCAGGTCGAAGTGCGCGTGGATCGGCTGGTCGCCCATCATGAACGTCCAGTCCTCGGTGTGATGGTCGGCGTCGATGATGGTGAACAGTGCGTGGTGCATGTGCAGGTGCTGGTTTTTGCCGGTGATGTCGACGAACTCGAACTCCACCGTCTTCTCGTCGGGCGACATCTTGCCCGTCATGCGAGGGCGGTTTCCGGCGTCGCAATAGTGCGTCAGCAGCATGCGATCGCTATCCAGGTAAAACATAGTGATGGGATTGTCGGGGATTCCCGCGACGGTCAAGTCATGCATGAGCGCGTTCCCCCGGGAAGTCACGCGCAGCGAAACCTGCGCGAGCTTGCCTTCCACCTCGGCTGCCTGCGGGACGGTTGTCAGGCGGCCTTCCCACGAACCCGCAAGAGTTTTCAGTTTGTCGAAGGACTTCTGCGCCTCGGACGGCACAGGAGCCACGGAGGACTTTTGCGGGTCAGCCTTCGGCGCTTCAGATTTTTGCGCCTGAGACTGGGCAAGAGCCACGGTGCACAGCGACATCAGCACAACGGACAGCAGCATAAAACGAAGGGATCTCATGTTTCATTCTCCTTAAGCTTCTTTACTCCTGGGTCAGGGTTTTCCCTCGCGTACTCCGGTGCGAGCGATCACCTTTGATCGGTATAAGGTGATGTAGTTAACTATAACACTAGCTCACGTGTCAAGCGTTTTTTGATTCTCTTTTCCCCCGTTCCCACCGCCATTCGCTATCACTTGCAGAATCAATTACTTGCAAAACGCCGCGATGCCAGAAGAAATTGTGCCCTGCACGGTCTCAGACTTGGATGATCGCGATATCTTGGCGAGGACTGCGGCGGCACCTAGCTCGCTGCTTGCGTGCGGTCGCTGGAAGATCTGGCAGTTTCTCAATGTCCGCAAGGCTGCCCACGCTCCCCGATCTTCTCGGAGCCGATCAAGCGGAAGGTCGGATCTTGCGACAACCGCTCCGCATCGTTCACATCTTCGTATCCTGCCAAGCGACCGTAGAGGGACTCTCGCAGCAGATCCGGGAGCGGCAACTGCATGTTCCTTCCCCGCCGGCCGTCCATGATGTTTTCGAGGATGAGCGTACTCCATCCCGAACGTTCGTCCAGCTCGCGCACCAATAGCAGACCACTGTCGGAGGTGACGCTAGAACCTGGGAAATCAACTTTCAAAGACGGGTTAAACGAGAGCTGAAAGGGCTGATTTTGTTTCTCACCGACCGGGTCGAGGCCTCCGAAGAGTTCGCTTTACCCTCACAACCGCATGAATGCTGGCGTTGGCTCGATCATACGACCACTTACACAGAGTTCAAAAAGGAAATGTGGGCTAAGATGACCGTCGAGGCCGATCGGCGAAGAAATGGCGACGGAGCTTCTGGGAAAATCGCGGGAAGAGCTGCGCGCGTTCTGCGCGGAGATGGGCGAGCCGGCATACCGGGGCGGGCAGATCTATCACGCGCTGTACGCGGAGCGGAGGTTTGCGTTCGCCGCGATGACGAACCTGCCGGCGGCGCTGCGAACGCGGCTTTCGGCCGCGGCGCGGGTCACGGTGCCGCAGATCACGCGGCGGTTTCTCTCGCAGGATGGCTCGGTGCGCTATCTCTTTGCTTTGCCGAGTGAAGATGCGCGGCCGGCGTCCGTGGAAGCGGTGTTCATGCCGAGCGAGGGCCGGCAGACGATATGCATCTCGACGCAGGCAGGCTGCGCCGTGGATTGCCACTTCTGCCTGACGGCACAGCTCGGGCTTATCCGGAATGTGACGGCGGGCGAAATTATCGCGCAGGTCCTGGCGCCGCTGGAAGAACAGAAAGCGCAACTCGCGCCGCAGACAAACGTGGTGCTGATGGGGCAGGGCGAGCCACTACTGAATTATGACGCGGTGATGGAGGCGGTGCGGATCCTGCTCGATCCGGAAGGCGTGGGAATTTCACCGAAGCATGTGACGCTCTCAACGAGCGGAATCGTGCCGGAAATCGAGCGGCTGGCGCAGGAGCCGGTGCGGCCGAAGCTGGCGATTTCGCTGAATGCGTCGAATGACGAACAGCGCGACGCGGTGATGCCGATCAACCGCAAGTATCCACTGGCGATGTTGATCGAGACGTGCCGCACATATCCGCTGCGGCCGTGGGAGAGGCTTACGTTTGAATACGTGCTGCTCGGCGGGGTGAATGACGCGCCGGAAGATGCCCGGCGGGTGGTGCGGCTTCTCGCACACTTGAAGAGCAAAGTGAATTTGATCCCGTGGAATCCGGGAGAGCTTCCTTACCGCGAGCCAACGGCGGAGCGGCTCGAGGAATTCCGGCGCATCCTGGCGGACAAAGGCGTGCCGGTGTTTGTACGGTATTCGCGCGGGCGGGACGTGATGGCGGCGTGCGGGCAACTGGCGCTGCTGGAGATTGGAAATGCGAGCGCAGAGGCGCGATGATTTTCAGCCCATGGCGACGGCACGTGGAGATCCTTCAACGCGGATTAGCGTGCGGAGCGCGGAGACCGATGACGGCCATCAGGCGGCCGCTGCGCGGGCCTTCCTTGCGATAGCTGAAGAGAAGATCCGTGCGGCAGGCGGTGCAGAGATCACTCGCATAGATGTTCTTTCCGGAGACGCCTGCTTCGAGAAGCTGCGAGCGATTGGCGGCGCGAAGATCGAGGCGGACGTTTTTCGGAGGCGGCTGGTGGCCGGGCGGCAGCATGTTCAGCCACTGGAGGGGATTGGGCTCATCGCCGGTGCGAAGCTCATCGAACCAATCGGCGGCATTCGGAAATTGCGACTGGAACGCGCGGGAGACTTCCGCGCCCACTTCATAACAGCAACCGCCGATGGCTGGGCCCATGGCGGCCACGAGGTCCTCGGGGCGCGTGCCGTACTGCATGTGCATGCGGCCGAGGGTCTTCTGGACAATGCGCCGCAGAGTGCCGCGCCAGCCGGCGTGAACGGCGGCAACGGCGCAGCGGCGCGTATCGGCAAGAAGAATCGGCACGCAATCGGCCGTCTGGATGCCGAGGAGTAGGCCGGGACGATTCGTCATGGAGGCGTCGCCGCGACAGGGCTCGGACGGAGCCTTCTCGAACGGGCAGACCACATCCGAATGAAACTGCCGCAGCGCGACGAGCGACATCTCTTCCGCGGCGAGCGCACGAAGCAAGCGCTCGCGATTTTCGATGACGCTGCCACGGGAATCCCAATCGGTGAAGCCGAGATTCAGGACACGCCCTCCATCCAGATCGCTTACGCCGCCGGGCCGCGTGCTGAAGCCGTGGACGAGCCCAGGTATTTTTTCGAGCGGCGTGGCCTGAAGAACCCGCACGCCGCCTTTGGCTCGCTCTCTCCAAAGCGATGAGGGCGGCAGGCCTTTGCCACGGCGCGCGGGCGGGCGTTTCACGGATTGTATTTTCATGGCCGGCATGGCTGTATCAGTATAATCGCAGTCGCGCGGGGCGCCCTAGGCGGCGCCGCGAACAGCCTTCGGGGGAGGCGCGGTGATCATCGGCATGGGCGTGGACATTGCGGAAGTGGAGCGGGTGCGCGGGGCGATCGAGCGCCACGGAGAGACGTTTCTGCGGCGCATTTACACGCCGGAAGAACGCGCCTATTGCGAGAAATTTCGCAACAAGTATGAGCGATACGCGGGGCGTTTTGCGGTGAAAGAAGCGGCGATGAAAGCGCTCGGCACGGGGTGGCGGCGCGGGATTCGCTGGACGGATATCGAAGTGACGAGGCAAAAAGGCGGGCGGCCGTCGCTGGAACTGCGCGGGGCGGCGCGCCAGATCGCGGAGGAACTCGGCGTGAAACACATCGCGGTGAGCATCACGCACACGGCGAATCAAGCGTTCGCGCAGGTAATTTTCGAAGCGTAGGAACCGCTGATGCGACGCAGTCAACACTGCCCACTTCGTACGAGGCATAACCGAAAACAAGCCAGGATTCCTCGACTTCGTCCCGATCTTGGACAGGGACTCCGCTCGGAATGACAGTTACGTTCAATTTGCGACGCCCTTGAGAATTGGTTGTACTCAGAATGGGTTCCCGGCAGGTTCTGCCCGGAGGCAGTTCCCTTCTTCTCCCAAGACACGAACATCGAGCCATTGATTGGAAGACCAGGCGCCGCGAACCCGCACGCGCAGGTAGTTGCTGGAGAGCGCGGGGCTCGCATCGCGCGGGGCGCCTTCTTGCGCGGGATTCAAGGTCAGCACGAGCAATTCCCTGCCCACCTGGCAGCGGCGGAACGCCGCGGCCTTTTCTTCTCCGAGGGCGCGCAATTCGCGGGCGCGGCGCTTGATCACGGCGGCGGGCACTTCGCCGGAGAGGCGGGCAGCTAGGGTGCCGGGGCGCTTCGAATACGAGAAGACGTGGAGATAGGTGAACGGCAGGCGGCGGATGAAGCCGAGCGTCGCGGCGTGGTCGTCTTCGGTCTCGCCGGGAAAGCCAGCGATGACATCGGCGCCGATGGCGGCGCAGGGCAGGCGTTCGCGGATGAGCTCGATGCGGCGAGCATAGTGCTCGGCGCGGTACCAGCGGTGCATGGCCGCGAGGATGGCGTCCGAACCGGACTGCAAAGGAATATGGAAATGTTGCGCGATGCGTTCGCTGGAGGCGAATAGAGCGATCAGCTCCTCGGTGACGTCGAGAGGCTCGATGGAGCTGACGCGGAGGCGCTCGATGCGCGTTTCCTCGAGGATTCTCCGCAGCAGCCCGGTAAATTCAACGCGCGGGGAAAGATCGCGGCCATAGGCGCCGAGATTGATGCCGCTGAGGACGACCTCGCGGAAGCCCGCCGCGACTAGCTTTTGGATTTCAACGAGGACGGTTTCTGGGGGAAGGCTGCGGCTGCGGCCGCGCACAAACGGAATCACGCAATAGGCGCAGCGGCTGTTGCAGCCGTCCTGAATTTTCAGCACGGGCCGTGTGTGGCCCGCTTCTCCGCCGAGAACGGGAGCGACGAGCACGGCGGTCTGTTCGAAGATGTCGCCGGTGAGGATTTTGGCGGGGGCGCGGGATAGGGACATCGGTCCATCGACCAGAACATCGAGGGGGAGGATATTTCCGTGATTTTCGGGGCCACCAGCAATCAAGCGCGGAATCTCCGGCTTGTGGGAATTGCCGACGACCCATTGGACGCCGGGCAGCACGGCCAGTTCTTCGGGAGCACGCTGGGCGTAGCAGCCGGTGACGATGATGCGCGCAGCGGGATTGCGGCGGCGAATCATGCGGATGGCGTCGCGGGCCTGGGCATCGGCCGCGGCGGTGACAGTGCAGGTGTTGACGATGACAAAGTCGGCGGCCGCCGCATGGCTCGCTGGGGCACAGCCCCGGTCGAGCAATTGGCGCTCGATGGCCGCGGCGTCGGCCTGGGTAGCCCGGCAGCCGAATTGTTCGATATGGAAGGTCGCCATCGCAGGTGGCCGGATAGTTCTCCGGGGCCATAGAATACCCGCGCGGAGGCGCCGGGCAAAGCGCGGCGGCGTGCGCGCCCGCGAAACGGAGGGACACGGAGTTTCTTTACTCGACGGAGGACGGACGCCTACAATTGGGCTTCCTTATGGCAGCGGCCCGACGCAACCCGAATGCGCTGGACGATCCGACGGTTTCCGTCGTCATTCCCGTTTACAACGAGAGAAATACGGTCGAAGAAATTCTCCGGCGCGTGCTGGAGACACGGCTGCGCAAGCAAGTGATCGTCGTGGACGATGGCTCGACCGACGGGACGCGGCAGATCCTGGAAGAGATGCAGCGGCAACAGGGGGCGGGCGCGCAGGAGGCTCGCGCAACGGATGGCGGAGACGCGATTCCCCTGGCGGGTCTGCAATTCTATTTTCAAGGCAAGAACCAGGGCAAGGGGGCGGCGCTGCGACGCGGGTTCGCAGTGGCCAAGGGCGAAATCGTGCTGGTGCAGGACGCGGACCTGGAATACGACCCGCGCGATTATGCGAAGCTGCTGGAGCCGATTCTGGACGGGCGCGCGGACGTGGTGTTCGGCTCGCGATTTCTAGGCGGCCCGCAACGGGTGCACTATTTCCGGCATTACGTGGCGAACAAGGTTCTGACACTGCTTTCGGACATCCTGACGAACCTCAAGATATCGGACATGGAGACCTGCTACAAAGTCTTCCGGAAAGAAGTGCTCAACGGAATCCAACTCAAATCCGACCGGTTCGGCTTTGAACCGGAGATCACGGCAAAGGTCGCGAAGGGCAAGTGGCGCGTGTATGAAGTGCCGATCAGCTACGCGGGGCGGACGTACGAGGAAGGAAAGAAGATTACCTGGAAAGACGGCGTGCAGGCGCTGTGGTGTATTTTCCGGTACCGGTTTTTCGATTAACGAGCTCCTTCGGCGACGTGCCGGCGCTGATAGCCGCGAGGGTTTGCCTGTTTCCAGCGCCAGGCGGTCTCCACGATCGTTTCGAGCGAGGAATGACGCGGCTCCCAGGAGAGCTCGCGGCGGAGCTTTTCCGCGCTGGCGACGAGCACGGCGGGGTCGCCGGGGCGGCGCGGGGAGAGCTTGTGCGGAATCTCGCAGCGGGTGACGCGGCGGGCGACTTCCAGGACCTCGAAGATCGAGTAGCCACGGCTGCCGCCGACATTGAAGGCATTGCCGGCGACGCGATCCACTGCTTCGAGAGCGCGAACGTGAGCGTCGGCGATGTCCAGGACGTGCACATAGTCGCGGATGCAGGTGCCATCGGGAGTGGGATAGTCCGTGCCGAAAACTTCCACGAAGGGCAGAGCGCCAGCCGCAGTGGCGAGCACGCGCGGGACGAGGTGCGTCTCGACCCGGTGGGCTTCGCCGCGTTCCGGAGAAGCGCCGGCTGCGTTGAAGTAGCGGAGGGTGACGTACCGCAGGCCGGCGTATTTTTCGTAATCGGCGAGGATCTGTTCGAAGACCCACTTGGATTTCCCGTAGGGATTGATGGGGTTTTTGGGATGCGCTTCCGGGATGGGCACGACTTCCGGCTCACCATACGTCGCAGCCGTGGAAGAGAAAATTATCCGGTTCACGCGGTGACGAATCATGGCATCGAGAAGGTTTACGCCGCAGGCGACGTTTGCCGCATAAAAGGTGCTCGGCTCGCGCATGGACTTCTCGACGAGGGCTTCGCCGGCAAAATGCATGACGGCATCAATGCGGTGCTGCGAAAAAACCTGCTCAAGCTGCGGGCGGGCGGAGAGATCGGCTTCCACGAAAACGGCCGCCGCGGGAACAGCGGCGCGATGCCCTTCCTGGAGGTTATCGAGGGCCACGACGCGCATCCCGCGCACGAGGAGCGCTTTCGTGCAAACGCTTCCGATATAGCCTGCCGCTCCGGTCACAAGGATATTCACGCGGGGAGGACCTCCCTCCGGGAAGCAACGAGGTGGATCACAAGAGACAAACTAACAGGAAGCGGGCAGGTTGTCAGCGAGTAAGACGGCGGAGAAGTATCCGAAGGTGTACCGGGAGCGTGGAAACCGGCACCCGGTGCCGCCATCCGTGAGCAGAGACGACAACAAACTTAACGTCGGCGAGTCGCCGCGCTCGCTATGCTGCCGATTTAGCTCGTGGAGCGGAGGGAGGGTAACTAGGCCTGCGTCAAGCGCCGCTGGAAGCAAAGAAGGATGAGATCCGCGCGGCGGCGGACGCCGAACTTGCTCAGAAGATTAGAGACGTGGAACTTGACGGTGCGCTCGGCGATATTCAGCTTGCTCGCGATTTCCTTGTTCGCGAGATTTTCAAGGAGCGAATCCAGGACTTCCTGCTCGCGGCGGCTCAGATTGGCGACGGAGTCCGCCTTCAGCCGCCGGCCCTGGCCCGCGAGAACGGAATCCACAAAGCCGGAAAGCAATTGGCGAGGCACCCAAAAGCCGCCGGTGGCAACCAGGGGGAGCGCCCGAGCGAGCTGTTCGCGCGCCTCGACATAGGTAAGGAGGCCTTTCACGCCGGAGCGCAGGAGAGCGAAGCTGTTGGCTTCGTTGTGCTTTTCGCCGACGACGATGAGGCGCGCAGCGGGGTAACGCTCCAGAATGTTGGCAAGGAGCGCCCCGGTAGCCTGGCGCGCAGCGTGCGCGTCCACAACATAGACCTGGGCCTTGGGCGGCTCGAGCTGGCGCATATCGGGGGCCAGCGTGGACTCGAGCTGTTTGCAGATCACCTTGAATTGCGGCTTCGATAACACGCGCTCGAACTCGGTCAGCACCAGGGGGTGCGGCGAGAGGAGGCAAACGGTCAGCCGGGATTGTTCTTTCTTCGTCGTCACGCAACTCTCACAAGCGGCCAGCGTAGTCAATTCCCGGGCAACGGGCAAGAGACTTCCGACGGCATGTTCACGAACTGTTACGTCACCGAGACGCTCTGTGCCCGGGGAGACACCTCGCGCAACAGAATCTCCACAATGCGCTCGGCGGCATGGCCGTCCCACAAGGGCGGGACGCGGCCCTGCTTACCTTTTCCGGCCAAGACTTCGCGAGCGGCAGCAATAATCTTCTCCGGCTGCGTGCCAACAACCTGATTGGTGCCCTCGGAGACGGTCACGGGGCGCTCGGTATTCTCCCGCAGTGTAAGACAGGGCACGCCGAGCGCGGTAGTCTCTTCCTGGATGCCACCGGAGTCCGTGAGGACAAGCGTTGCGCGGCTCAAAAGACTGAGAAAATCGAGATAGCCGACCGGCGGCACGATGCGCAGTTGCGGATGATGGCTTTTGCCGGCGGCGGCGAGCCGCTGCTGGGTGCGTGGATGCACCGGGAAAATCACGGGAACCTCGGCAGCGACCGCGTCAATGGCGCCGAGGAGGCGGCCGAGCGATTCGATGGAATCAACGTTGGAAGGCCGATGGAGAGTCAGAACGGCGAAGCGGCGCCAGCCGGACGCGTTCTGCAGGCCTAGTTCTTCGCCGATGCGGGATTTCTGCGCGACGGGGAGAAAGTACCGCAAGGAATCAATCATGACGTTGCCGACGAGATGAATGCACTCGCGGGGGCGGCCTTCCTTGAGCAGGTTTCCGATGGCGTCCTCTTCGGTAACGAAAAGAAAGTCCGCGAGAGCATCGGTCAGGATGCGGTTGATCTCTTCCGGCATGCTGCGGTCAAAGCTGCGCAGGCCGGCCTCGACGTGGGCGACGTGCATGCCGAGCTTCACCGCGGCAAGGGAAACGGCGATGGTGGAATTGACGTCGCCGACGACGAGAACCAGGTCCGGGCGATGGTCCAGCAGGACGGGCTCAATGCGCTTCAGGATTTCGGCGGTCTGGGCCGCGTGGGAGCCGGAGCCGACCTCGAGGTTGACGTCCGGGGCGGGAATCCCCATCTGGCGAAAGAAAATATCGGAAAGCTTTTCGTCGTAGTGCTGGCCGGTGTGAACGAGAATGGGCTCGATTTCCGCGTGTTGCTTCATTACGCGCATGAGCGGCGCAATTTTGGGGAGATTGGGGCGGGCTCCGACGATGTTGATGATCTTCAATCGCTGGCGCATGAGATGGGCGGCCTGAATCGTACCGCGCTGAAGTATAGCATCGCGTCTGAGGGCTTCCCGGGCAGGGGGAAACGGCGGACACCAAAGAAATACGTGCGGAGGGGCGCACCGGAAAGCCGCGTTCGATTCCGGGAAGCAGACCGCGTACAATAGGAGAACTGGATGCGACATCCGGAGGCCCCGCGCGGCGCTTCCGGCAATTTGAAACCGTACCCTCAAGGAGCTATCGCCTTCGCGCGGATGCAAAACCTGACAGAAAAGACCCAGGCACTGCGAGAGCTGCTTTCGCAGCGGATCCTCGTGCTCGATGGAGCCATGGGCACGATGATCCAGCAGCGCAGCCTGACAGCGGCGGATTTTGGCGGGCCGGCGCTGGAGGGCTGCAACGAGAACCTGGTGCGCACGCGGCCTGACGTCGTCCTGGACATCCACCGAGCGTATCTCGACTCCGGATCGGACATCATCGAGACGAATACGTTTGGGGCGATGCCGCTGGTCCTGGCGGAGTACGGGCTGGCGAGCGATGCGCGCGCGATGAACCGTACGGCGGCGCAACTGGCGCGGGGGGCGGCGGATGCGGCGTCCACGCCCGCGAAACCGCGATTTGTCGCCGGCTCGATGGGACCTACGACGAAGACGATTACGGTCACCGGCGGGGTCACCTTCGAGGAGCTGCGCGAGTCGTATTTCGAACAGGCGCGCGGGCTGATCGAAGGTGGAGCGGACCTGCTGTTCATCGAAACCTGCCAGGACACACGGAATATCAAAGCGGCCATTCTGGCGATTCAGAGGGTGTCGCGCGAGATCGGCGCGGAAGTGCCGTTTGTGGTGTCGGTGACGATCGAACCGATGGGATCGATGCTGGCGGGGCAGAACGTCGAGGCGATGTGGGCGTCGCTGCGCCACGCACATCCGCTCGCGTTTGGATTGAATTGCGCGACCGGGCCGGAGTTCATGACCGACCACATCCGGACGCTGAGCCAGGTCACGAGCGAATTCATCTCTTGCTACCCAAACGCGGGCCTGCCGGACGAAGAGGGCAAATACCTGGAGACGCCGACGTCGCTTGCGGCGCAGCTCGAGAAATTCGTGGACCACGGCTGGCTGAACATGGTGGGCGGCTGTTGCGGCACGACCGAGAAGCATATTCGCGCCATCGCGCAGATGGCCGAGGGGAAAAAACCGCGGGTGCGGCCGGCAGATGCGCATCGCGCTGTCTATTCCGGGATCGAAATGATCGAGGCGGAAGACAGCGCGCGGCCGCTGCTGGTGGGCGAGCGGACAAACGTGATCGGGTCGCGGCTGTTCAAGCAACTGATTGCGGAAGAAAAGTGGGAAGAGGCGAGCGAGATCGCGCGGCGGCAGGTGCGTGGCGGCGCACAGATCGTGGACGTGTGCCTGCAGAGCACGGAGCGGGAAGAAAAGAAGGATATCCCGCTGTTCTACGAAAAGCTGATCCGCAAGGTGAAAGTGCCGGTGATGATCGACACGACGGACCCCACGGCGGTGGCGCAGGCGCTGACCTACTGCCAGGGGAAAGCGATCATCAATTCGATAAACCTGGAGGACGGCGAGGAAAAATTCGAGCGCGTTGTACCGGTGGCGCATGAATTCGGCGCGGCGGTGGTCGTCGGGTGCATCGACGAAGATCCGGCGCAGGCGCAGGCGTTCACGCGCGAGCGCAAGCTCGAGATCGCCGTGCGGTCGTACAAGCTGCTCACGGAGAAATATGGGCTCGCGCCGGAAGACATCGTCTTCGACCCGCTGGTGTTTCCGTGCGCGACGGGCGATGAGAACTACATCGGCGGAGCGGTGGAGACGATGGAAGGCATCCGGCTGATCAAGAAAGAGCTGCCGGATGCGCGAACGATTCTGGGGATTTCCAACGTGTCGTTCGGTCTGCCGGCGGGCGCGCGCGAGGTGGTGAACTCGGTCTTCCTGTACTACTGCACGAAGGCCGGACTGGATCTGGCGATCGTCAATACGGAACGGATCGAGCGGTTCGCGTCCATTGCGGAGCAGGAACGGAGACTCGCGGAGGACTTGCTCTTCCAGCACCCCCCGCGGGAAGTTCCGGCGGATTACCGGAACGCGGCGCTGCTGCGAAACGTCGCGGACGATTGGCGCGCCCAGCCGCGGGAGCAAAGGGCGGCGGTGAATCAGCACCACATCGCGGCGATCACGGAACATTTCCGAACGACGAAAAAGAAAGAGAAGGCGAGGGCGGCGGATCTGCCGCTCGACCAGCGGCTGGCGAACTACATCATCGAAGGGACACGCGACGGATTGATCGGAGACCTGGAGTGCAAGCGCGGCGAAGGCACGACGCCGCTGGACATCATCAACGGCCCGCTGATGGCGGGAATGGCGGAGGTGGGGCGGCTCTTCAACAACAACGAGCTGATCGTGGCGGAAGTGCTGCAGTCCGCGGAGGCGATGAAGGCGGCGGTAAACCATCTCGAGCAGTACATGGAGAAAGCGGACACGGCCGCGCGAGGAAAAGTAATCCTGGCGACGGTGAAGGGCGACGTCCACGACATCGGCAAGAACCTGGTCGAGATCATCCTGAAGAACAACGGCTACAACGTGATCAATCTGGGGATCAAGGTGCCGCCGGATGCCTTGATCCGTGCGTACCAGGAGCACAGACCGGACGCGATCGGGCTCTCGGGGCTGCTGGTGAAGAGCGCGCAGCAGATGGTGATCACGGCGGGCGATTTGAAGGATGCGGGAATCGAGATTCCGCTGCTGGTCGGCGGGGCGGCGCTTTCCGGGAAATTCACGCGGACGAAAATCGCGCCGAGCTACGGGCGGGCGGTGTGCTACGCCAAGGATGCAATGACCGGGCTGCGATTGATGAACGAATTGATGGACCCGGGGAAGCGCGACTCCGTGTTGCGGGAGCACGCGGCGGCGGAAGCCGCCGAGGGCGGCGGAATTGCGGTGGCCGCCGCAGAAAGCGACGAATCGACGCGGTCGGCGCGCGTGCGCAGCGACTTGCCGATCCCGCGCGTGGCGAGCCTTGAACGCAAGGTGCGCGCCGTGCCGGACCTGCGCGAGGTCTGGAGCTACATCAATCCGTACATGCTGTACGGAAGGCACCTCGGGTATCGCGGGGATTTCGAGAAGAAGCTGGCGGCGCGCGAACCGAAGGCGATTGAGCTTTTCGAAGGAATGGAAGAGATCAAGCGCGAAGCGGCGGAGTACATGAAAATTCGCGCCGTGTGGCAGTTCTTTGAAGCCGAACCCGAAGGAAACGCAATCCGCCTGTTCGCGCCGGGAGCAAAGGAGCCGGTGCACAGGTTCCGGTTCAAACGGCAGAGCGCGGGAGACCGGCTGTGCCTGGCGGATTATGTTCTGCCGGCAAGAAACGGCCAGCGGGACCATATCGCGCTGTTCGTAGTGACGGCGGGAGCAGGCGTGCGCGAGCGTGCGGAACAGGCGAAGAACGCGGGGTACTACTTCAAGTCGCACGGCTTGCAGGCGCTGGCGATCGAGACCGCGGAAGCGTGCGCGGAGTGGCTGCACCGGCGCGTTCGGGAGGATTGGGGATTCCCCGATGCGCCGGAGATGACCATGCAGGAGCGTTTCACGTCGCGCTACCGCGGGAAACGGTACAGCTTTGGCTATCCGGCGTGCCCCGACCTCGATGACCAGGCCGGACTCTGGAAGCTCCTGCGGCCGGAAGAGATTGGCGTGCAGCTTACCGAAGGAATGATGATGGACCCCGAGGCGAGCGTCAGCGCGCTGGTCTTTCACCACTCGGATTGCACGTACTTCTCCGTGGGGGAATCAACCGAACCAGTGCAGTAAAGGCGAGCGAGGCGGCTACGGGAGCAGTCCGTAGACGTCGAGCTTGGTCTGTGTGCCGACGTAGACCTTGCCGTTGGCGACGGCAGGCACAGTGAACTTCACGGCGAGGCCGGCGGCGTCGGCGGGCTTGGCGTCGCTGCGGTAAAGGAGCTTCGTGAGATCCGAGGCGTCATAGGCGCGCAAGATCGCGGCGCCGGCAGGCGTATTGGCGACAGGCCCGATGTCGAGGACCCAGACGACGCCGTTCGCAATTCCCTGCGCGGAAATGACGGGGGAGGCACCATAACCTCCGTAAGTCTCCACGGTCTGCTGACAAGGAGCACAGGGCGGAGTGCTGATTTTTTTCTGCACGGCATCGAATGGGAGAGCGAGGAGAGGACCGTTCTCCCCAGCAATATAGACCTTATTGTTGAAAAACGCGGGAGTGCATCGAAAGCCCTCGGGATTAACCAAGTTGGTTCTTTGGAGCACGGCGTCAGGACCACCCGGCTTAAAGCGTCCCAGACTGGCTTGATCGAGCAGGTAGATGTCTCCATCCTTTCCTGCGGTCAACGCGAAGGAAGAGGCCCCGGAAGAAAAAAGAACCACACCAGAACTGCCGAGGTCGAAATCAAATTGATTGAGAAAGTCCTGGTTGGCAGGCGTGAAGAAGTCGGCTACCGCAAGGGTAGTGCCTGCTGGAGTCAGCCTCAGGACACTGTCACCGAAATCGTTATTGGTAGCGGGTGGGGGTACGATGCTGTTGATGTCGTCAAACGTTCCGTTGCCCACGGAGAGATAGATGTTTCCGCCGGCGTCAGCGGAAGGCGGTGCGCCGCTCATCCAGATGCCTCCCTCCAAACCGCCATTCGTTGCGCCATTCGGTGTGGGGCTGAAGGCAGCGGCCTGCTGCAGAGTTGTAGCGTTATAGCCGATGACCCAGCCGTGGTAGATCGGAACATCGTCATGGGAAGCCCAAGCGATGTAAACGACGCCGTTCAGCAGCAAGAGTCCGGGCCTCTGATTATTTCTCCTCGGGTCGAAAGAAATCTTGCCTGCCGAGGTGCCGGAGCCGTTGCCCGTGACCTGGGCAGAGATGGTTGCCGGACTGTTCGGTTTTTGCTGTCCCGTTGTGATGTCAATCGCGTGCAAGCGCTGAATAATTGCGCCGGTGCTGTTGTTCTTCGAAGTGGCAACTAAAAAGAGAGTCTTGGCGACGGGGTCGATCACCGGTGTCCCGGTAATCCCGACGGTGGGGCCGATATTCGAGGAACTGACGTCCCCGCTCGGTGCGGGCCCCTCCCCCGCTCCGGCCAGAGTGATCTTGACCGTCAGCCATACCGCCGAACAAGCGGCACTGTCGGCGTCGAAGGCGTAGAGGCTGTCGTTCTCTGTAGCAACAAAAACGACGTTGTGGGTGCCCTTGCCGGGGATGGCCAGGTTGGCGATGTAGAGCGGCTGGGCAAAAACGAATCCGTCCACCGGGCAGGAGAACAACTTGCCGAAGGTCGTGCCGCTGACATTGGACAGAGTGAGCGCATATTCCTTCGAGTTGACGCCCTGGCGAGTGTTGTCGCCTTCCATGCCACGCCAACTGAGGATTCCCTGAAGATCGGTGACGCCGATGGTCGCAGAGGCACTCTTCGTACTGTCGATTACGCTCGTCGCAGTGATGGCGAATGCACCCGCTGTGGCGGATGAGAAAGAAGCGGTGAAAGCGGTTTGGCTGCTCAGTGTTCCACCGGTCGAGCTCCAGACCACACCCTGGTTCAGCGTGTCGCCCGTGACAACGGCCGTGAAGGCCAGGGACTGTGAGACCGTCAGACCGCCACGGTTAGGAGTAAGAACCACACTAATATTCGTCGGACTTGTAACCACGGTAATCGTGGCCGTGCCCGTTTTCGTGTTGTCCGCTAAGGAGGTAGCGGTGAGCGACACCGTCGCGGGATTCGGCACCGCTCCAGGGGCGTTGTAGGTGGCCGACGCGGTGGTGACGCTGGTGAGTGTACCGCAGGCGCTGCCGAGGCAGCCGGCACCGGAGAGCGTCCAGCTAACGCCAAGAGTGGAGAAATCGTTCTGCACGGTAGCGGTGAATTGCTTTTGAGTGCTAACGGGAACTCCTGCGGCATTCGGAGCAACGGAAACGGAGATAGCCGGGAGGATGGTGACGCTGGCCGCGGCCGATCGCGAAGGATCGCGGACGGAGAGGGCCGTGACGCTCACGTTTGCCGGGTTTGGCACGGCAGCAGGCGCGGTGTACAGACCGGAAGCGGAGATCGTGCCCACGGTGGCATTGCCGCCGGTGACGCCGTTGACGCGCCAGGTGACGCCCTGGACGCTGGGATCATTGGTGACTGTAGCGGTGAATTGTTGGCTTTTGCCTACGTTGAGAGTCTTTGAAGTCGGGGCGACGGAAACGGAGATGGGAGCGGTAACGGTGACGGAAGCATTGCCGGAACGAGCCGGGTCCGCGACGGAGATTGCGGACACCGTGACAGTGGCGGGATTAGGGACGCTACCGGGAGCGGTGAACAGACCGGAAGCGGAGATCGTGCCTACCGTGGCGTTGCCGCCGGTGACGCCGTTGACCTGCCAGGTGACCGCCGTATTCGTCGTGTTCGTGACTGTCGCCGAGAACTGCTGGGCGCCGATGCCAGCCTGCACGTTGACGGGAGAAGGCGCGATGGAAACGGAGATAGAGGGAGGAGGCGGCGCGGAGTTATTGCCGCCACCGCAGGAAACGAATTGAAGAGAAAAAAAGAGGAGGCCGGCGGAGAGGAGGAGTAGCGCCCGAGGGGAGGATGTGGAGAGAGGACGACTCCGGCCATTCGCAAGAGAAGAAAGGTCGGTAACTTCGGTCATCGCAAGCTCGCTCCCATGTCTCTTCGAGACTAAGGAAATCAAGAAAACATTCTGGGGACAGAGAATCTGTACCCAAAGTATAGCCTAGTTCGCGGGGATTTCTGGAGAAATGAAGCCAGGGTAATTCTGCAATAAAGTTACCTAGTGTATTGTAAGGATTTCAGAGACCTTCTGCTGGACCGCGACATCCGTGGTCACGCTCATCTCGGGTCGAGCATTGATCCAGTCGGCCGCGCCGTCGTCCTTCTTCTCTAATTCCCGTAGAGCTATTTTTCCAAAACTGGATCATCACGCGGTCAGGTGGTGGACTACTGGCCGGGAAGCGTTGGGATCCTCGAGTACTTTCTTTGCAGCGGCACGAATCGGCTAGTGCCGCATCATCGCGCAGCAGCCGAGCGCGGGAGGCTAAGGCGGCGCCTTGAAGGACCACGCCTGCCAGTTCCACTGCTGCACGCCCGAGGGCGCGTTGTTCTGCCAGGTGAAGTTCCCCGTTGCGCCCGCCGTGGCTTTATAGAAATGCGCCCAGCCGTTGTTCTGATCGGTGGGCGATGGATTCCCCTCACCAGCATAGTTGGTCGAGTCGAATAAGCACCCGGCGGGGCCATTGCAGCCGGTGACGGTGAAAGCATTGATGCCAAGGTCTGCGACGACCAGTTCGTTCGCGGTCAGTGTCGTTAGACCGCTAGTCACCAAGTCTCCGGCAACGGACTGGACGCCTTTCAGCGCAGCCGTCGCGCTCAACGGCTCGGTCGGGTCGGCTCCGGTGATGTCATACAGCTTGACCGTCGAAGAACCAGAACAGGCCGTGCAAGTCGTCGTGATCGTCGGACCCGTCATGGTCGTCGTACAATTCGCGTTTTTGGCGTAGTACCCCTGCGTGTCTCCCGCCGTCGTGTCGTCCACCCGCGCAGCGGTCTGCACGTAGGAGTTGCTGTTCCCGTCTGTCGGGTTGGCGTTGCTAACATAGCCGGGAACGGTGATGAGGGCGACGAGGACTAGGTTTCCGCTGCAAGGAAACTGCAATGTGATGGGCGATGTCGTGAACTTCACGCTGTTGCCCTGGACACCGATAATTCGGATGCCAGCCGCTGGCGCTGTTCCTGCTGCTGCCGCCTTGAAGGCGCACGCCTGGGTGACAAAGAGTTCACTATTCCCTTGTGCGAACGTAGGGTTGATTGCCCCGGCTGTCGCCTGCACCTGATACTGGCTGGCCTGCCCGTCCAGAAGATCGGTTGCAAGGAGTTTCCATGGACTGGCTCCCTGGGTAATCGAGGAGAACGTCCCGGAGGTCGTGTTCACCGCGAACTGGTCGATCAGATCCCCGTTCGTGACGGTCGTCATCGTTCCCGCCGTCATCACTGTGTTCATGCCGTTATTTCCGCTACAAGTACCGTCGAGCGGGCTGGTCGTGGCGACGTTGCGATACTCCTTCACGATGGCGGAGACGAAGGTTGCCGTGCCACCGTCAAATTTGATGGTGATGACTTGCGCCCCGGCTGCGGTATTCGGGAAAAAGAACTTGGCGAGATGCTGGTTCGCGTCCGCTTGGTCCTTACCCAACGTGTAGGACTGAGCTTTATCGTCAGTCACCGTCGCCGTCAGCCCCGCCGTGACGCCCCAGGTGAAATCCGCGACAACAAGGTTGCCCGCGAGCGTGAGGTTTGGCAGACGGCAGTTGTAGGTGACGTTGACGGCGTTTGAGTTGATTGTGCTTGAACAGCTTGCCCATTGGACAAGCGTCGGCACTGGAGGAGCATCAACAACCGTGATCGTCGCTAGAGCTGACTTCGTCGGATCTGCGACCGAGGTCGCCGTCAGCGTCACGGTTGCGTTGGCCGGGACCGTCCCCGGTGCGGTATAGGTCGTGGGTGTGCCGCTCGCAGTGCTCGCAGGGGCGATAACGCCACAGGTGGGTGAGCACGCCACTCCACCTTGTGTCAGTGTCCAGGTAACGCCGCTGCTGCTGACATCGTTCGTTACCGTGGCGATGAACTGCTTCGTCGCGCTGACGACGACGCTGGCGGAGGGCGGGGAAACCGACACTGTTATTCCCACGACCGTTGCTGTTGCCATGGCCGACTTGGTTCCGTCTGCGACCGACGTTGCGGTCACGGTCACTGCGGGATCTGCCGGGACGGACGCGGGAGCAGTGTAAGTGGCTGGGCTGCCGCTCAACGTAGCCGCGGTGATCGTGCCGCAGCCCGGCGAACACGCCGTTCCACCCTGCGTCAGAGTCCAGGTGACGCCCTTGTTGCTCGCATCGTTGCTGACCGTCGCCGTGAATGGTTGAGTGCCTTTTGCGGGTACGTTCGCGCTGGTCGGGGCGACCGCAACTCCAAGGGCGCGAACCGTGATCGTTCCCGAACTCGATTTCGTGCTATCGGCCACCGAAGTCGCGGTGATTGTTATGGTGAGATTGCCGGCCGGAGGGCCTGGCGCCGTGTAGGTTACAGGGTTGGTAGTCGTACCGCTTAATGTGCCGCAGGCCGCCGTGCATGCGGCTCCTCCTTGTGTCAGCTTCCAGGTGACTGCCGTATTGGAAGTGTTGGTCACTGTGGCGGTGAATTGTTGTGTAGTCCCTGCTGCAACCGTGGCCGTCGGCGGCGCAACGGAAATGGTAATCGCCGGGACCGTAATTGCTGCGGAGTTCGACTTGGTCGTATCGGTTACCGACGTCGCCGTGATGGTCACCGTTAGATTGCTTGTTGGAGGGTTGGCTGGCGCGGTGTAAGTCGTAGGTGTTCCGCTGGGCGTAGTCGTGGGGGACATCGAGCCGCATTGTGCTACCGAGCACGACACACTCCAGGTGACACCCTTATTGCCCAGGTCATTCGCGACCGTAGCCGTGAACTGCGCTGTGGCACCCGCCAACACGGTGACGGAAGAAGGCGCGACGGAAACGGAGATGGGAGCGGTGACGGTGACGGAAGCATTGCCGGAACGAGCTGGGTCCGCGACAGAGATTGCGGACACCGTGACGGTGGCGGGATTAGGGACGCTAGCGGGAGCGGAGTACAGACCGGAAGCGGAGATCGTGCCTACCGTGGCGTTGCCGCCGGTGAGGCCGTTGACCTGCCAGGTGACCGCCGTATTCGTCGTGTTCGTGACTGTCGCCGTGAACTGCTGGGCGCTGATGCCGGCCTGCACGTTGACGGGAGAGGGCGTGACGGAAACGATGATTGGCGGCGGTCCGGGAACGACGGTGAAGGGCAACGCGTTGCTGACCTGGCTGTTGACAGAGACGAAGACGTTGCCGGTCGAAGCTCCCACCGGCACAAGTAAACCGATAGTCGTCGCGCTCCAACTGGTGACCGGCGCGTTTGCAATCCCGCCGAAGGTCACTGTGCTCGTGCTTTGCGTCGCGCCGAAATTCGCGCCGCTGACCGTGACGGGCGAGCCCAGCGGTCCCGCCGCGGGCGATAAGTTCGCCAGGCTGGGCGGCGACGCGTTCACGGGAAACGACTGCGCCGAGGACGTTCCACCGCCAGGACCAGGATTGACGGCCGTAACCGAAGCGGCACCGGTGCCCGCGATGTCGGTCGCGGGGATCTGCGCGGTGATCTGAATGGGTGTAACGAACGTGGTTGTGCGCGGAGAGCCGTTCCACCTGACCCCAGAGTTGGCGATGAAATTGGAACCGTTGACGACGAGAGTGAAGGCTGCGCCGCCAGCAGTCACGGAGAGAGGAGACAGAGTGGAAATCGAAGGCAGCGAGGCGTTGACGGGTAGAGGCAGTGCCACGGATATACCGCCACCCGGCGCGGGATTCGTGACCGTGACCGAAGCTGTGCTGGACGCGGCAATATTCGCCGCGGTGATTTGCGCTCTAATCTGCGAGGAGGTGACAAACGTCGTCGCGCGCGGAGAGCCGTTCCAATTGACCACGGAGTTGGCGATGAAATTGGAACCGTTGACGGTCACCATGAAAGCGGCGCCTCCCGCCGTTGCCAAGGGGGGCGAGAGACCCGAGATGAAAGGCAGTGGAGCGTTCACCGGAAACGACTGCGCCAGGGAGGTTCCGCCACCGGGACCCAGATTCGTAACCGTGATCGAAGCGGTCGTGGAACCGGAAATGTCGCTGGCAGGGATTTGCGCCATAATTTGCGTGGCCGAACCGAATGTCGTTGCACGGGCCGAGCCGTTCCAATTGACAACGGAGGCGCTAACGAACCCGGTTCCATTGACAGTCAGGGTGAAGGCTGTCCCACCGGCGGCGGCAGAGGAAGGCAACAGGCTAGCGACACCCGGCGTGACACCTCCTGCACCGGCGGGTGCCTTGAACGCCGCCAAGTCCGCAATCCAGCTCCGACCAGAGGGCGACACCGTCCAAGTAGCAGCGATGGAACCGGCCGCGGCCTGGGTTTGGTCTCCATCGGCATAGGCCCCGGCAATGCCCAAGTCGACTCGTTTCGTAAAACCGCTGCCCGCGGTAAAGCTGTCGCCGCTGCCAGTCGAGTCCTCCACGCCGACGATGAAGATCAAATCTCCTGCCACCGTAGTTGTGGCAGCGCCGCTCGACGGGCTGCCGACCATCCCGCGGGCCCCGGCTGTCTTGTCCAGCGCGGCGGTCGCAGCGATGCCGCTGTATTCGTGGATACCGAGAGCCAGATAAGCCACCGCGGAAGAGAATTTGATGGTGACGGTGACCGAGGCGCCGCCCTTGATGTTCGTAGCGTAGAGGATCGCGCTGCCCTGATTGTGGCCTGGATCGTAGGTCTTGATCGCCTGGGTGTAAGTGTTCCCCTGCGTGTCGATTGCGGTGATAGTGGGATTGACATTGCCAAATGTGACGCCGATGACGATGGCGTTGCCGGCGGTGGTTGCGGAACCAAAGGCAGCGCTGAAAGAGGAAAAAGTACTTCCGCTCACATTACTGTTCGATGCTTGCTGGACATGAGTTGCGGCCTGAATCTCGCCAGCTCCAACGAACAACAGGCACACGAGGAAAAGCAGGGCCAGCCGCCAACTCAGGGAGACGACAGGACGATCTGTACTTGATTTCGGGACACCCAGAAGAAAGCGATCGGAACGGCGATACTCGCGCGTAACGAGCGAACAGATGAATGGGCTCTCCCGTAGCGGCATCCACCGTGATGGAGAACGGAAGCAGGACAAGGCTAAAGTGCCGGGCGCAGCCCGCCACATGGCGAACCTCCAACTTACGGCGAACTAGTGATTACTTTCCCTAACCCAGAATGTTATGAGCGTTGGAGAATCGGTGTCTGTTCATTCCGGGACGCAATTCAGATCCAATCCTGGGTGGGAAGGAAGGGAGGGGAATTCCACCGCGTACTATACCAACAGAATAGTAGCAGAACTGTGTGACTTGTGGGAAGCGGGAATCTCAAACGCAATTCGGGGCTGTGGAGATCGTCCGATTGGCAGACGGGGAACCGCACCTGAAGAGTTGATTTTTGGACTAGGTCAGGGCGGCACGTTGACGCTGTGAGCGGCGTCCTGCACGATGTTGGAGATCGGGCGGTTAGCTCAGTTGGTTAGAGCGCCTGCCTTACAAGCAGGAGGTCGTAGGTTCGAGTCCTATCGTCCTCGCCATATTCCCGCCGTTTTGTTTCCAACCTGGCTCTCCTGCGGCGCTTCGTTTGCGGCACATCCGCGGCCTTCCTCCGGCAAGCTCGGGACAAACTCGTTTCATCGACTCCTGCCATTCTTGTCCCCATTCGAGAAAGCGCCCGCTAAGGCCCAAAGTCCGCGTTGAAATACCCTCCCGAGGGAGCCCCTGCGCGTCCATAAAGAAACGTATTGAAGAGAAAAAAGAGGAGGCCGGCGGAGAGGAGGAGCAGCGCCCGCGGGGAGGATGCGGGGAAAGGAAGAGTCCGGCCATACGATTGCGAAGATAGGCCGGTAACTTCGGTCATCGCAGGCTCGCTCCCATGTTTTTTCGAAGCTGAGGAAATCAAGAAAACATTCTGGGGACAGAGAATCCGTACCCAAAGTATAGCCAAGTTCGCAAGGATCTCTGGAGAAATGAAACCAGGGTGATTCTGCAATAAGGCTTCTCAGGTCTGGCCGGTGCGGTGTTCCGAACGTTGCGGAGGACAAGGACTGGCAACGGAAGGCGGGGCGCCTGATTTGCTCGAAGCCCCGCCGTTGACAAAAAATGTTCGAGCCATTCAGGGGGCAGTGGTAACCAGATCGCCCATGGCGACGGTGAAGGTGGTGGACATGACCTGCCTGGTGGCAAGCGAAAGGACGAGGTGAACGTTTCCGGATTGCAAAGAAGGAAACGCCACGATCGCGCCGTCCCGGATCAAGGCTCCCGCGATGTCGCGAATCTCGAAACGATAGAAGCCCCACACGTGGAGCAAAATCGAAGCCGAGACGTAGCCCTTTGCTCCGATCGGCCACTGGCCGATCTTCAGGTCGCCTGAAGCGGTCTGCTGAACGAGGCTGACGCTCCCCTGGATGGGGGTTCCGTTGTCCCAGTTAAATTTGCCCGAGAGCGTGACACTTTCCGTGGCGGGCGAAGCGACAGGCGCGGGCCCTGTCAAAGACGTGGAGTTGGCAGAGCGGAAGGCCGCGAGCTGACAAGCCCAGTCATACGTTCCACCAACGCCTATGGTGACTGCGTAGGAACCGGCGGCAAGAGCCTGCCTGTCCTCGGAAATATTGTTGTCAGCCATGCTGCGCAGCGTGAAGCCTGCTCCCGGCATGGGAACGCCGCCGCCGTCAGCACAGAAACCAAAGATGAGATCGTTCGGCGAGGAGGTCACGAGGGGCCCGCTGCTGCCGATGCTCCCCGTTCCGGCAGCGCCGGTTGCGTTGTCGAGCGGGTTTGTTGTGTCCGCGCCCGAATATTCATGGATATAGACATCGGCGAAGACAGCGACTCCGGAAAGCGCGACGGTGACGGTGTCCGGACCGCCGTGAATATTGCGAGCATAGTAGGTTTGCACATTGCCGCTGACCACAGAACCGAGAACAGGGTTGCCAACAGCCACAAAACTACTTCCCTGAGCATCGGCAACCGAACGCACCACGACGCTTGCGTCGTACAAGATTCCTACGACAATCAAGTTCCCTGGGGCTGTGTTTGCGGAGAAGCCTTGCGTGACGAAGCTAACCGAACGCGTCATTTGGTCCGCTTCTTGAACGAAGCTCACAGCCGCCCGGCTCGATAGCGCCTGTGATGTAAGCAAAACGGCGAGGCCCATACGAATCATCCACATCTTCATGCCCATTCTCCCCTCCTGAATGTCTTCTTCCATTCTTTCGCGAGGGACAAGGCGGCTGGTGTTGCGCCAGCGAATGCGGCCCATCGGGTTTCGCGATCCGAGAAAGATTCGCGCAACTGGAAGCCGGCCATACATGCTCTCTTGAAGCTGCCCTACCCTCTTGGCAGTAGCTGGGCGGGAGGCAATCCGGAATGCGCGTAGGAAAGCGACAACCATCCGCACTGAAGATTTTCGCGAATCCGCGTCGAGAGGGGGAAAAGGGCCTCGATCAGGACCGTGTGGTCTGCCCGAGCCCGGGCTGGAGGATCAGCCTCGGAGCAAACGATGGCTTTCGCAGACTACGACTTCGTTTCCTACGGCTCTCGCTCTTTCCAGCGTGCCACTTCTTCCGCTGCCCGCCTTTCAGTGCCAAAGATCAAGCCGGCCGGGATAGCTCGCATACTGTAGAGTCCAATCTAGGAAGGTTCCCGATGTGTGGCAACTGGCGTCAGGTACAAATCTGGGACAGTGGCCAAACTGCCCGGAGGGCCGAAACACAGGCTGGCCGGACAGGAACAGAACAGTGGAGAACGAAAGGAACGATGGAACACGCCCCGGAGATGGCGGAAAGCCGTGCGGTAAAACTTTTGCAACCAGTGGCTCAGGACGCGCGGAGGTCCGCGGGACGAACCGGAAGGCGGCGGATGCGTTTGCCGGTCGCTGCAAAAACGGCGTTGAGGAGAGCCGGCGCGAGTTGCGGCACGCTGAGTTCGCCAGCGCCGCCGGGCGGCTCGCGACTGGCGATAAGATGCGTTTCCACGACTGGCATCCCGGCGATGTGCAGCACATCGTAATTATGAAAGTTTTCCGGGACAGCGCGCCCCCGTTCGATCAGGACTTCCTCTTTGAGCGCAGCACTTAGGGCTTGGGCAATGCCGCCCTCGATCTGCGCCTCAACTGTGTCGGGGTTCACGACTAAACCGCAATCAGCGGCGCACACGATTCGGGGGATTCGAAGGGTGCCGTCCTTTTCCACGGCCACCTCGACAACCTGGGCCAGGACGCTGCCATAGCATTGCTGGATCGCCATACCCATCCCTCGCCCCCGCGGGAGCTTCGCGCCCCATCCAGCTTTTTCGGCGGCCAGGGTCAGAACGGCCGTATGCCGGGGCAGGTGGCGTAAGAGCTCCAACCGCAGCGCCAGCGGATCCCGATTGGCAGCGACCGCCAATTCATCCACAAAGCATTCCTTTGCAAAAGCGTTTGGAGCAACGTACACGGTGCGCCAGTTGCCGATGCGAACCGGAAATTGGGGCATGATGTAATCGATGAGCAGATTGGGGATGGCATAAGGGACATCTTCCGCCCCTTCCACCACCATGTGGTCGTAACCTCCCTGCAAAGGTCCAAACCTGGCGCGAACGGAGGGGGCGATGACGCGGTGCGCCCAGGCCGTCAGGTGGCCGGCGGAATCCAGCCCGCCGCGCATTCGGATGTGGGCAATGGGGCGGTAATAGTCGTGCTGAATATCGTCTTCTCGCGTCCAGGTGACCTGAACGGGCCGCGCCACCGCTCGCGAGAGCTGGAGCGGATCCGCGAGTACGTCCAGTTCGAGGCGACGACCGAAGGCGCCCCCGGTAAGTGTTGTGTGGACCACCACTCGGCGGGTCGGGAGCCGACACATGCGCGCCGCCTCCTGCCGGAGGAGCGCGGGGTGTTGTGTGGGCGCCCAAATTTCACAACGATCCCAATGCACGTCCGCGGTGCAATTCATCGGCTCCATGGTGACGTGCGCGAGATAGGGCAACCGATAAACCTGCTCCAGGTGCTTTTCAGCCTTTGCCAGAGTTGTCTCGAGATCTCCGCTGTGTCGCGCAACGGCTCCGGGCTGGTTTTCGAGTTGTGTGAGTTGCCGTTCGATGTCCCCCAGGCTGAGCCCGGAGTTGGGCCCTTCGTCCCATACCACTTCGAGCGCCTGGCGCCCTTGGAAGGCGGCCCACGTGGAATCGGCGACAACGCCGATGCCCGATCCAATCTTGACAACTTCCCGGACGCCGGAAACTTGCTTTGCCTTCGAGGCATCGAAGCTGTGAAGCTTGCCGCCCACGACCGGGCACCTAAGCACGCTGGCGAATAACATCCCCGGAACGCGGACATCTATGCCGAAGGTGGCGCTTCCATCGGCCTTGCTGCGCGTATCCACTCGTGGCACGCGCTGCCCGATCAGCCGAAAATCCTTGGGGTCCTTTAGCGGCACATTGGCGGGGACCGGAAGCCTTGAAGCGGGTCCTGCCAGTTCGCCGTACGTCAGGCGACGGCCGGTTGGCGCATGGATAACAGCGCCGATCTCGGCGCGGCAGGACTTGCGATCGACTCCCCAGGCTGCGGCCGCGGCAGACAGGAGCATTTCGCGGGCGGCTGCGCCAGCCATGCGCAACGGTTTCCAGGAGGTTTGCACACTCAGGCTTCCATAGGTCTCCTGAGCGCCGTACCGGAACGCCGTAGGAGCTTGCTTGACAAGGACTTTCTCCCAATCCGCTTCCAGTTCCTCGCCGACCAGCATGGGAAGTGAGGTGTGCACTCCTTGGCCGAATTCCGTTTTGGCGACCCAGATGGTGACTGTTCCATCGGGAGCTATTTGCAACCAAGCATTGGGTGAAAAAGCACCTTTGGGAGGGGGAGCGGTGGTATCCAATCGGCGACCGAAATGAAGGGCAAGAAGAAGCCCTGCCCCGCCAGCCGCACCGGCCGCACCAGCCGCGAGGAAACTGCGGCGAGAGACTTTCCGAACTGGGGACATCGAATTGAGGATTCTAGGCAGTCGGAATCAACGGGTCAAGGATGGCAGGATGACAAGAAAAAGCTCAATGCACGCGGATGAAGGCCCCCAGCCGGAAAACGTAATTTGAGCGCGTGGCCTACTTGACTTGTACGTCGGCCTTGGGAGACTCCAAGGCGGGATGGACGCGGATCAGAAATTTCCGGAGCAAGACTGCCGAAACGATTAGAGCCAGACCAATTAGAGCGAGCCTGCCGGGTTCAGGGAGTGTGTCGAGGAAAATCAGTGCCATTCTCACGATGAGATAGGGAGCAGGTCGGATACCAAACGTTTCCATCCAGTAAGTCGTTTAGTTTCAATGTCTTTTTGACTATTGGGGGACCTTCAGCCCGAGGGACCGGGAAACTCCGTGGATAAGTGATGCAGATTTCTTCCCTCACGTCCCCTTCACAGTTTCCACAACTTAGGGTGAGGGGGTCCCGCAGCTTCGCCCACGGGCGGACTGAACCCCAGGTGATGAGAGAACACAAGGGTATGGGAGAATGGAATCGCTGCCAGCCATGTCAGCGGGGTCTAACGGCGCGAGGGCACCGAGGAGATGCCCAGGTGCGCCGGCTACGATTGCGTGAGCTTGCGTCCCATGAAAGCCACCGCGCCGGTCAGTTCGTTGAAAAACTCCTTCCGGCTCCAAATGATCCGCTTCCCTTCGTAGGCGTAGATGCGAAACTTTTCG
>JBGQHF010000038.1:0-28079 GCA_041497835.1 Terriglobia bacterium | reverse complement strand
TCTCGGCATGGCCGTAGGCACGGCCGGATGGTTCTTCTTCTACGCCATCTTTGCGCTCCGCACGCGCCGCAACGACGTCTTCAACAGCGTCACGTCGGTTTTCTATTTCGTGTTCTTGTTTGCCAGCTCGATGTTCTACCCACTCGATCCCTTGCCGGTGTGGTTCCGCCGGGTGGCTCTCGTGAACCCGATTACCTGGCAGATTGACTGGCTGCGCTATACCTCCATCGGTCTGGGCCAGTCTCATCGAGTGGCACTGGAAGGCGCCGCATTTATCCTGTTTTCACTGACCTGCTTTAGCTATGCTGTGCATTGTTTGCAGCGGCAGGAATAGCCTGCTCGGGGGCCGATTTCGACTAGTGTACAGTAACCCTTTTTGGACATGTTGGACCGCCAAAGGTTGACTCGGCTCGTGCCTCTGACCTACCCTATTCGGTGAGGTTTCCCGAGGAGGCTCACGAAGAACTATGAGCCGGGCTTTGGTGTGCATGCTGCTGGCGTTTTGGATGGCGGCCGCGCCGGTCGTTCAGGCGCAGCCCGCCGCGATGGGTGTGGTCGTTCAGGCCACCCGGGCGCAACTCGGGACAGGCGCTGCTTCCCCCGGGACGAGCGTGTTCGATGGCGACCGGCTGACGACAGTTTCAGAAGGCGCTCTGCGAATCCGCGCCGGTTCTGCCCTGCTCTATCTCGCACCTCAAAGCGGGGTCACGCTGCGGCAAACTCCCGGCGGTCCTCAGGCCATCTTGAACACCGGTACACTCGTCGTTTCCACGTCCCTGGCCGGTGCCATTCACATTGCCGCAGAAGGTGCCATCCTCCGCGCGGCGGCCAATGCACCCACGGTCGCGCAGGTTCGGCTCCTCGGGCCGAAAGAACTCCACGTAATCGCGCGACGCGGGGCCCTCGAATTCACCTTTAACGGCGAAAGCGAAATCATCCCCGAAGGCGCGTCGTATCGAGTGGTCCTCAATCCCCCGGGAAACATGCCCAGGGGCCAGGAGCCGCCGGTTCGAGCCAGAAAATCCGGGCGCTACCACATCGGCTTTTACTTCATTATTTTCGGCGGGGTTGGCTGGCTGACCGAGTGGGCCATCCACGAAGCGCTCGAAAGTCCCGACCGGCCGTAGTTCCCTACGTCCACCCGGCTAATTCCTCCAGTTTCTCGGCCGCTCTCCCCGAATCAATCGCGACGGACGTGCGTTGCGCCGCTTCGCGGAAATCTTCGGCGAGGCCCGCCGCAACAAGAGCGGCGGCGGCATTTACCACGACAATTTCGCGCTGCGGGCCAGGCTCGCCTGCGAAGATGCGCCGGATCTGCGCCGCATTCTCCGCGGCACCACCTCCTTGGACTGTCTCCATGGGCGCGCGCGCCGCACCGAACTCCTCCGGCGTGACGGTATAGCGCCGCACGCTCCCGCCGCGCACTTCCGCCACCAACGTATCGCCCGCGAGCGAAATTTCATCGAGCCCGCCTGCGCCGTGTACCACGAACGCCCGCTCCACACCGATTTCCACAAGCGTCGCTGCCATAGAATCCAGCATGTCCGCGGAGAAGACTCCGAGGAGTTGCGCTTGCGCTCCCGCGGGGTTCGTCAGAGGTCCAAGCAAATTGAAAACCGTCCTGCCGCCGAGCTGCCGCCGCGCCGGATTGACGTACCTCATGGATGTGTGCGCGGCTTGCGCGAAGATAAATCCGATGCCGATCTCGCGAATCGCCGCTCCCGTTCGTTCGAGTGGCAGATCTATCTTCACACCCAGCGCTTCCAGCACGTCGGCGGACCCGCTGCGCGAGCTTACGGATCGGTTGCCGTGCTTGGCGACTCGCGCCCCCGTCGCCGCCGCAACAATGGCCGCCGCCGTGGAAATGTTGAAGGTACCGGTGCCGTCGCCGCCGGTGCCACAGGTGTCCACCAGATGCGCAGGCCGCGCTTGGCCCGGCGCAAACACCGGCGCAGCGTGCCGCCGCATGGCCGTCGCAAATCCCGTGAGCTCTTCCACCGAATAGGGCCGCACGCGGAGGGCACTCAGCAGGCGCACGATCTCTTCGTGCTGCGCCCGTCCGGCGAGCAGTTCCTCCATCGCTGCCGCAGCCTCCGCGCGCGATAGATGAGCGCCCGCTTCAACTTGTTCGATGATTCTTCTCAGCATCGTCTGCCGGGGGAAAGAAACGCCCGTCGCTTCGATACCTTCGTGCCCGGCGAATCGGAGACGGGCAAAACTATTACTCCCGCTGCCTTGCCCCTCGCGAGGCTTCCAAGTACACTCTTGTGTTTTGCGAGACGCCATATTCTAACACTGACGGAAGCCCGATGAAGATTCATGAGTATCAGGCCAAAGCGATTCTTTCCCGCTACGGCGTGACGACTCCGCGCGGCGAGGTGGCTTTCAGCAAGGACGAGGCCCGTGAAGCCGCTCAGCGATTAAAGTCCCCGGTCGTCGTCGTAAAAGCGCAGATCCACGCGGGCGGTCGCGGCAAGGCCGGCGGCGTGAAGCTGGCGCGCTCGGCAGACGAGGCCGCGGAACACGCCAGCACTATCCTGGGCATGAAGCTTGTCACGCCGCAGACCGGCCCGGCTGGGCGCATCGCGCGCCGCCTGCTGATCGAGGAAGGGCTGGACATCAAGCGCGAGCTCTATCTCGGTCTTCTCGTGGACCGCGCGGTCGGCGCGCCTGTCTTCATGGCCAGCGCCGCGGGCGGCATGGAGATCGAGGAGGTCGCAAAGGAAAATCCCACCGCCATCCTGCGCGAGACGATTCATCCGGCCGTCGGCCTGCAGCCGTATCAAGTCCGGAAAATCGCCTTCGGTCTCGACCTTCCGGCGGAAGTCTTCAACAACGCAATTCCGTTCCTGCAGGCTCTTTATCGCGCCTTTCTCGATACGGACGCTTCGCTCCTCGAAATCAACCCGTGCGTTCTGACCGGCGACGGCCGCCTGGTGGCGCTCGATGCGAAGATGACCTTCGACGACAACGGCTTGTTCCGCCACAAAGATCTCCGCGAGCTGCGCGATCTCGACGAAGAAGACCCGCTCGAAGTCGAAGCCTCGAAGTACGGCTTGAACTACATCAAGCTCGACGGCTCGGTCGGCTGCATGGTCAACGGCGCGGGCCTTGCCATGGCCACGATGGATATCATCAAGTACTCCGGCGGCTCGCCCGCGAACTTCCTCGACGTCGGCGGCGGCGCTTCCGCCGAGCAAGTGAAAAACGCCTTCCGCATTCTGATGAGCGACCCCAGCGTTCGCGCCGTCTTCATCAACATTTTCGGCGGCATTCTCCGTTGCGATGTGCTGGCCACCGGCGTCGTCGCCGCGGCCAAGGATCTCCAATTGAAAGTTCCGGTTGTCGTCCGCATGGAAGGCACCAACGTCGAGCTGGGCAAGCAGATTCTCCGCGACAGCGGCCTGAACTTTGCCATCGCCGACGGCATGCGGGACGGAGCGCAAAAAGTCGTCGCGCTCGCGGGAGGCGCGCGTTGAGCGTGCTCGTGAACGAAAAAACGCGCCTCATCGTCCAGGGTTTCACCGGACGCGAAGGCACCTTCCATGCGCAGCAGATGATCGAGTACGGCACGAATGTCGTCGGCGGCGTCACGCCCGGGAAGGGCGGCACGAAGCACCTGGAGCGTCCTGTCTTCAATACCGTTGCCGGCGCCGCGAAAGAAACCGGGGCGAATGCCTCCGTGATTTTCGTTCCGCCGCCGTTCGCCGCCGACGCCATCCTCGAAGCCGCGGATGCGGGCCTGCCTCTGGTGATCTGTATCACCGAAGGCATTCCCGTACTGGACATGGTGCGGGTGAAGGCGGCTGTCGACTTCAACAGAACTCGCCTGATCGGCCCAAATAGCCCCGGCATCATCTCGCCGGGGAAGTGCAAAATCGGCATCATGCCCGGCCGCATCCATAAGCAAGGCAACGTCGGCGTCGTCAGCCGCAGCGGCACGCTCACCTATGAAGCCGTGGATCAATTGACGCAGCTCGGCATCGGGCAATCCACCTGTATCGGCATTGGCGGCGATCCGATCATCGGTACCACGTTTCTCGATGTCATCCGCCTCTTCAACGAGGATCCGGACACGCGCGCGATCGTCATGATCGGCGAGATTGGCGGCAACGCGGAAGAAAAAGCCGCGGAATACATCCAGGCCAGCGTGAAGAAACCGGTCGTCGGATTCATCGCGGGACAGACTGCGCCGCCGGGCCGCCGTATGGGCCATGCGGGCGCAATCATCAGCGGCGGCCAGGGCACCGCGAAGGACAAATACGCCGCCATGAGCGCCGCGGGCATCCGCTGCGTCGAGACGCCCGCGGAAATCGGTTCGACTCTCGCCGCCGCGCTGAAGTCTTAGTTGCTTTTGTAGCGCGCGGGTTTAGCCCGGCATCGGAAGTTCAAGTTTCTGGAGGAATCCTTTCGTGGCCATCGAACGCACATTGGCACTGATCAAACCAGATGCAGTTGGCCGGGGTTTGCAGAGTGAGATCCTCTCGCGCATTCACAAGGCTGGCTTCCGCATCGTCGCCATCAAAACACTGCGCCTCACGAAGAGCGAGGCCGGCGGCTTCTATGCTGTCCATAAAGACCGGCCCTTCTTCACCGAGCTCACCGATTTCATGAGCTCCGGCAAAATCTTCGCTCTGGTCCTCGAAGCCGAAGGCGCCATCGCCAAGTGGCGCGACACAATGGGCGCCACCGATCCCAAAAAGGCTGCCCCGGGGACGATTCGCCGCGACCTCGGCACCAGCATCGGCAACAATTGCACGCACGGCTCCGACGCTCCCGATACCGCCGCCTTTGAAATCGGCTACCTTTTCGCCGCCCACGAACTCATTTAGCTCTTGCTGTCATTCCGACCGGAGGACCGATGTCCTGCATCGGTCCGGAGCGGAGGAATCTCTCTCTGCTTGTCCGAAAAGTTCGGGTCGGTTCGCGTACAATCTCCTTATGGAGCCTCTCCGAGATCTCGGCCGATACTTGCTTCTCCTCGGCGTTGTCCTCACTGCTGTCGGCGCGCTTCTCTACTTCGGCGGCCGACTCCCCTTCCGTCTTGGCCGCCTGCCCGGCGACATCGTCCATCACGGCGAGCACACCACGTTTTATTTCCCCATCGTCACCTGCCTCGTCCTCAGCGCCATCCTCTCGCTCCTCTTCTGGCTCTTTGCCCATGTCCGCCGCTGAGGCCGAACAGCCGTCCGCCGTCATTTTGAGCGAAGCGAGGAATCTTTCAAACAGTGCCGCGATCCTCGCCCTTTATGATTGACAATAGAGAGCCGAGTACTCAGCCATGAGCCAGCTTCCACTCAATCTCAAGCCCCAGCGCAAAGTCTGGACCGTAAGCGAGCTGACTGCGCGCATCCGCGACCTGCTCTCTCGCAACTTCACGGACATCTGGGTCGAGGGCGAAATCTCCAACGCGCACGCGGCGCAGTCCGGCCATCTTTATTTCACGCTGAAGGACGAACGCGCGCAGGTCCGCTGCGTCTGTTTCAAGCAGCAGCTCCGCACGCTGAAATTCCGCCCCGAAGACGGTCTCCGCGTGATTGTCCGCGGCTCGCTCAGCGTCTACGATGCGCGCGGTGAATACCAGATCTATGTCGAGAATATCGAGCCCGTCGGCCTCGGCGCGCTGCAGCTCGCCTTCGTGCAATTGAAGAAACGCCTCGAAGCCGAGGGGCTTTTCGATCCCGCGCGGAAAAAACCGCTGCCGCTCCTTCCGCGCCGCATCGGACTCGTCACTTCGCCGCGCGGCGCCGCCGTCCGCGACGTCGTGCGCATTCTCCGCCGCCGCTTCCCGAACGTTCACCTGATCCTCTTTCCCGTCCGCGTCCAGGGCGAAGGCGCCGCCGCGGAAATCGTGGAAGCCTTGAAGTATTTCAATCGCAAAAGGCTCGCCGACGTCGTCATCCTCGCGCGGGGCGGTGGCTCGCTCGAGGATCTGTGGGCGTTCAACGAAGAGATTGTCGCGCGAGCCATCGCTGCGTCCCTGATTCCGGTGATCTCCGGCGTCGGCCACGAAACCGATTTCACCATCGCCGATTTTGTCGCCGATGTCCGCGCATCCACTCCGTCCGCCGCAGCGGAGATTGTCGTCCAGACCCGCCGCGAGTTTGATAAGCACATCGCCGACCTACGCGAAACTCTCGCGCAGCAGATTCGTTACCGCATCCTTGCCCTCAGCCGCCGCGTTCACGAGCTTTCCGCCCGCCGCGGCTTCCGCCGCCCGCTCGATCTCCTCCGCCAGCAGCGCCAGCGCGCCGACGAATACACTTCGCGGCTGGCGCTCGGCCTCCGCGCGCGCCTGGAGCAGGCGCGCAAGCGATTCACCTCCGCCCACGTCCGCATCGTCTCGTTTGATTTCCGCGCAAAGATTGGCAGATTGCGCATCCGTCTCGAACGGCGTTCGGCCGATCTCGGTGTTCGCGCCGAGCGGTTCCTGCGCGCAAAACGCGAACGTGTCGAACGACTCCGCCTGCAGCTCGAAGAACGCAGCCCGCTGCGCGTCCTCGAGCGGGGTTATTCCATCGCCTACGATACTGCGGGAAACGTCCTCCGCTCCGCGGAGCAGGTCGCCCTCGGCGACGCTGTCGGTATCCAGCTCCATCGCGGCCGCCTCACCACCGAAGTGAAGAAGAAGGAGTAGCGGAGTGAAAAATAATGTTTACTCTTCGTCGCTGCTGGACGCGACTTTGAGAACGGCGAGGAAGGCTTCCTGCGGGATATCCACTTGCCCGACGCGCTTCATGCGTTTCTTGCCTTCTTTCTGTTTCTCCAGCAATTTCCGTTTGCGCGAGACGTCGCCGCCGTAGCATTTCGCCAAAACGTTTTTCCGCATCGCCGCGACCGTCTCGCGCGCGATCACGCGGCTGCCGATCGCCGCCTGGATGGGCACTTCGAACATCTGCCGGGGGATCAGCTTGCGCAGCCGCGAAACCAGTTCGCGCCCCAGCTCGTAGGCGTGCTCGCGGTGGCAGATCAACGCCAGGGCGTCCACCGGCTCGCCGCCGACGAGAACGTCGAGCTTGACGAGGTCTGACTCCTTATACCCCGCCAGGTGATAATCCAACGACGCGTAGCCCCGCGAAACGCTCTTCAGCCGGTCGTAGAAATCCAGCACGATTTCGTTCAGCGGCAGCTCGTAGGTCAGCATCACGCGCGTGGGCGAAAGGTATTCGAAATTTTTCTGCGTGCCGCGTTTGTCCTGGCAGAGCTGCAGGAGTCCGCCCACCGAATCGTCGTTCGTGATGATCATCGCCGTGATGATCGGCTCTTCGATCTTGTCGATGTCGCCCGGGTTCGGGAATTTCGCCGGGCTGTCCACTTCGATCACTTCGCCCGTCACTCGTGTGATGCGGTAGCGCACGCTCGGCGCGGTGGTGATCAGGTTCAGGCCGAATTCGCGTTCGAGCCGCTCCTGAACGATCTCCATGTGCAACAGGCCAAGGAACCCGCAGCGGAATCCGAAACCCAGCGCGACGGAATTTTCCGGCTCGTAAAAAAACGAGGCGTCGTTGAGCTGCAATTTGCCGAGCGCGTCGCGCAGCGGCTCGTAGTCGTCCGCGAGCACCGGATACAGCCCCGCAAACACCATCGGCTTGATCGCTTCAAACCCCGGCAGGGCCGGCGCAGGATTCTCCGCGTCCGTGACCGTATCCCCCATGCGCGCGTCCGCCACGCGCTTGATATTCGCCACCACAAAGCCCACATCGCCGGCTTCCAGTTCCTCGAGGGCGATGGGCTTCGGCGTCAGCGCGCCCAACTGTTCCACTTCGTGAATTTCATCGCTGGCGCACAGCTTTATCTTCTCGCGCATCGCGATGCGTCCTTCCATCACGCGCACAAGGACGACCGCTCCGCGATAAAGGTCGAACCAGGAATCGAAAATCAGCGCCTGGAGCGGATTCTCCGCGCTGCCTTTCGGCGCCGGTACGCGCTTGACGATCGCTTCCAGCACTTCTTCTACTCCGATCCCGCTCTTCGCGCTGATCAGCAGCGCATCCGCAGCGGGGATCGCCAGGACGTTTTCGATTTGTTCCTTGACGAATTCCGGCTGAGCTGCCGGCAGGTCAATCTTGTTGATGACCGGGATAATCGTGAGGTTGTGGCCGGCCGCGAGAAAGGCGTTCGCAACGGTCTGCGCTTCGACGCCCTGGCTCGCATCTACCACCAGCAGCGCGCCTTCGCAGGCGGAAAGCGCCCGCGACACTTCGTAGGAAAAATCCACGTGCCCCGGCGTATCGATCAGGTTTAGGCGGTAGGTGTTGCCATCCTTTGCCGCATAGTGCAGCCGGATGCTTTTCGCCTTGATGGTGATGCCGCGCTCGCGCTCCAGGTCCATCGAATCCAAAACCTGCTCGGTCATTTCGCGATGCGTGAGCGCGCCGGTCATCTCCAGCAGGCGGTCCGCGAGCGTGGACTTTCCGTGGTCAATGTGCGCGATGATGCAGAAATTGCGTACGAATCTCGGATCCATGGAAATGTTGTGCCGGTCACCGGCGGGCCGTTCCGCAGAGGGCGAGGACCCAATCGCGGCGCTGAACCGTGCCGTGTAATCGTTCAGTCTGCCATACTTCGCCGCTTGCGTCAGCCCGGCCCGCGCCTCGTCCGATTCCCGTGCCGCATACTGCATCGGAGAGACAGCAGCCGTTTTGCCGCTTTGGCGGCGCGGTATATAGTTAGGAGGAGACGTTCCCGCAGCGGACCGAATGCTGCCCGGGTCGCACTCCACAAAAGGCAAGCCGCTCTGATGGCCGCAGACGTCAGCAAGAACCTGGACCGGGCGAAGAAGTTCCTCGAAAAGAACCGCGTCGAGGACGCCATCGAAGCCTATCTGGCGGTCCTCAACGACACGCCCAATCATCAGGAAGCGACGCAGGCACTCGGCGATCTTTACGCGCGGCTCGATCAGCCGGACCGCGCCGCGATCTATTACGGCATGTTCTTCGATCTTCTCGTGGAACCGAAAGATGAATCCAAAGCTCTTGCCATCTATGGCCGTTTCCTGCGCTCCGCTTCCGTGCAGCAGCCCGCGGAGCGCGTCGCGCGCTACGCCTATCTCCTCCAGCGGCAGAACCGTCCCGAGGAGGCCGTCGAACAGTTCAGCCGGGCGGCCGAGATTTTCACCAACGTGGGCCGGGACGACGATGCGCTCTTCTGCTGGGAGCGCGCCGCCCAGCTCAATCCCGATAATCTGGCGCGCCAGCTTCGTCTCGCGGAGGCCGCAGAGCACATCGGCAAGAATGCGCTTGCCGCGCGCGCTTTCTTGCGCGCAGGGCAGCTCGCCTCCGCCTCCCAGACAAATGAAGACGCGCTAAACCTCCTTGGCCGGGCGCACCAACTCGCGCCCCAGGAGCGCGGTGTGGCGCTTCTTTACGCGGAAGCAAAATTGCGCGCTGGCAACGCGGCGGACGCGGCTGCGCTTCTCGAACCGTTCTCCACTTCCGAGAGTGACGCGCCGTTTCTGGAAACTTTCGCCGAGGCCCTGACGAAAGCGGGTCACCTGGACCGCGCGCGCGGCATACTGGAAAAACTCCTGCGCGAGAAAAATGCCGGTGCGCAGCGGCTGTTCGATCTTGCGGACGCCTACGCTTCCGCGAAAGAGGACGCCAAAGCGGTGGAGATTCTTCTGCTGTTGAAGCGGAGGATGTCCGCCGATCGCCGCCAGAACGATTACGCGGCGCAGGTGGATGCTGTCGCCGAGCGTCACCTCGATTCCGTCGTTCTCCTGGAATTCTGGGCGGGCCTCTACAACGAACTCAATCGCGAATCCCAGTATTTCGAGATTCTCCTGCGCCTCTTCGATCTGTACCTCGATTCGGGAAACGCAGAGAGCGCACGCGAAGCCCTGGAGCGTCTCGTCGATATTGATGCCTACGACTATCGCAACCAGGAACGGCTCGAACGCTTGCGCGGGCGAGTGGATGACTCGTACCTGAAAAGCCTGGCAGGGAGGCTCGCGCGCTCCTCGTCGGGCTCCCCACCCGCGCCGGCCCACGATCGCAAGTCGCCCGCGGCGCCGCCCAGCCAGCCCCCCCCGGATGCTGTGCGCTCGCAGCAGGGTCTCGAAGATTTGATCGTTCAGACCGAGATCTTCATCCAGTACTCGTTGCAGAGCAAAGCCGTGGAACGTCTGCACAAGATCGCCGAAATGTTTCCCGGCGAAGAAGAACGCAACATGCGGCTCCGAAGCTTATACGAGATGGCCAATTGGTGGCCTCCGGGATCGACAAAGCCCAAGCCCGAACCGTCTTCTCCGGCCGTTCCCGTCGCGGAAGTCCAGCCGGTCTCCATCACCGGCAAGACCGGCGTCTATAGTGCGGAGACTCTTCGCGACCTCACCAAGATCTCCGAAATCACCCAGAAGATTTACCGCCAGCAGACTCCGCGCGCCATGCTGAGCACCGCGGTCAATGAGGCCGGCGGGTATCTCCGCGCCGCGCGCACCTTCGCCGTCATCGGCACGCCCGGCCGTCCGCCCGAAATGGCCGCTGAGTATTGCGCGTCCGGCATCAAGCCTGCGCCCGGTGCCCAGGTCGTTTTCTTGATAGCTCAAATGGAAAAGGCTGGCCCGGATTCACTCGGAGGTCTCACCATCGAGTCAACGCAGGGTCCCATCCTGGCCGAATTGGGGCTGGCGACGGCCCTCGGCGTCGCCCTCACGGACAAGGATACACAGGCGCCCGCCGGCATGCTCATCGCCGCTCATGCGGAGCCGCACCAGTGGAAGCCAAACGAAACCTATTTTCTCCAGGCTGTCGGCGACCAAATGCTCATGAGCGTCAGTCACACACGGCTCCGTTCTCTCGTCCGCCGCATGGGCGTCTCGGACGAGCGCAGCGGCCTTCTGAGCCGCAGTTCGTATCAGGGCTGCCTGCTCACCGAAGCCGACCGTGCCCGCGCGCAGGGGACAGCCCTTTCGCTCACGATTCTTCAGATTGATCGCGGCGCCGAAATTCTCCGCCAGCAGGGCGAATCGCCGCTCGAGCGCTACGTCGAGCAACTCGCCCGCTCGCTCCAGCCGATGGTGCGCCAGAATGATGTCGCGATAAAATACACAGCCTGGTCGCTGGCATTCCTCCTGCCGGACACCTCGCTGGCCGGCGCGCGCAATCTTGCCGACAAGCTGCGCCGCGCGGCGTCACAGGTCCGGGCGCCCTGGGGCGGCACGCACCCGACGATCAGCGCCGCGATCGTCGAAGCGGTGGCGCGGCCGGACTACGACAGCGAAGATGTTGTCACGGATTTGATCAACCGCGCCGAGACATCTCTGGACGAAGCGCGGCGGCGAGGGGGCGACACCATCGTTGCCCCGGAAGCCCCAAAAATCTGACCTGCAGAAAAGTGAGGAGTCATGTTTCCGACGGATGTGGTGATCGTGTCCGGGGCGCGCACGCCGATGGCGCGTTATACCGGGTCGTTCAAAGACGTTTCGGCCATTGATCTCGGGGCTCACGCCGCGAAGGAAGCGATCCGGCGCTCCGGCGCGGATCCGGCGGACTTCGATCACGTCGTCTTCGGCAATGTCATGCAGACGAGCGCCGACGCCATTTACGGCGCGCGCCACGTCGGACTGAAAGCCGGTCTGAAGATCGAAACTCCGGCGGTGACCGTCAATCGTCTGTGCGGCTCCGGCATCGAGGCCATCGCGCAGGCGGCGCAGCGCTTGTTGCTCGGCGAATCGCAAATGGTTCTAGCCGGTGGGATGGAGAACATGACCCAGGCTCCGTTCGTCATCCGCGGCGCGCGCAGCGGTCTGAGGCTCGGCGGTGGCGCCCTCGAAGATTCGCTGATGGTTGGCCTCACCGACAGCTTTTGCGGACTCCCGATGGCATTGACCGCCGAAAAACTCGCCGAGCAATACGGCATCACCCGTCACGACGCGGACGCCTACGCACTTCGCAGCCAGCAGGCCGCCGATGCGGCCTATAAGGCTTGCCGGTTGAAGGAGGAAATCGTCCCGGTGGAAGTGAAGGAAGGGAAGAAGTCCATCCTGGTCAGCGTAGATGATCACCGGCGGCCCGAAACCACCATGGAAACCCTCGCTAAGCTGCCGCCGTCGTTCCGCAAGGATGGCATTGTCACCGCGGGCAACGCCAGCGGGATCGTGGACGGCGCCGCGGCGGTTGTCGTGACGCGTGAGAAAACCGCAAAAAACCGCGGGCTCAAGCCCATCGGCCGTGTGATCGCATGGGCCGCAGCCGGCGTGGATCCGAGCATCATGGGCATCGGCCCGGTTCCGTCCTCGCAGGCCGCGCTGAAAGCCGCGGGACTGAAGCTCGAACAGATGGACCGCATCGAGGTCAACGAAGCCTTCGCGCCGCAATATCTCGCAGTCGAGAAGGTGCTCGGTCTCCGTCGCGACAAGACCAACGTCAATGGCGGAGCCATCGCTCTTGGACACCCGCTGGCGGCGTCCGGCACGCGGCTCGTCCTCACCATCCTCAACGAACTGCGCCGCAACAACCTGCGCTACGGACTGGCGACCGCATGCATCGGCGGCGGCCAGGGCATCGCCATGATCGTCGAGGCGCTCCATCCCTGATTTCGTTTCTTACCGGAGGGAACGAACCGCGCCCGTTTCTGATAAACTCTTGCGTTTCGGGCCGGGTCTGTCCGGCCGCTGACTGCACGGGGGATGGCATGCCGATTCAGAAGGTAGGAGTGGTTGGCTGCGGCTTGATGGGTTCGGGTATCGCACAGGTTGCCGCGCAAGCGGGCTATTCGACGGTCTTTCGCGAAGTGAGCGCCGAGCTGGTGGACAAGGGCCTGAAGGGCATCGAGAAGAATCTCGCTCGCCTCGTCGAAAAGGGCACGATCACCGAAGCAGCCAGGAACGAGATTCGCGGCCGTCTAAAAGGCACCACCAGTCTCGACGACCTGAAAGATTGCGACGTCATCGTCGAAGCGATCATCGAGCAGTTGCCCGCCAAGCGCGAGCTCTTCAGCACTCTCGACGCCATCTGCCGGCCTTCCACCATTTTCGCCAGCAACACTTCTTCTCTCACGATCACCGAGATGGCTACCGCCACCAAGCGCCCGCAACGTTTCGTGGGGCTGCACTTCTTCAATCCCGTGCCGGTCATGAAGCTCGTCGAAGTCGTCAAGACCATCGCGACCGAACCGGCCGTTTACGAGGAAATGGTCGCCTTCGGCGCGAAGCTCGGCAAGACTCCGGTGCGCGCAACGGACAGCACCGGCTTCATCGTCAATCGCCTGCTCGTGCCCTATCTTCTCGACGCCATCCGCGCGCTCGAAGAGCGCGTCGGTTCCATTGAAGACATCGATAATTCGATGAAGCTCGGTTGCGGTCATCCGATGGGACCCCTCACGCTTCTCGATTTCGTCGGGCTCGACACGACCTATTACATCGCCAACATCATGTTCGACGAATTCCGCGAACGGCGCTTCGCCCCGCCGCCGCTGCTGAAACGCATGGTGCTGGCCGGCTGGAACGGCCGAAAATCCGGCCGCGGCTTCTACGACTACTCCGACCCGCAGAAGCCCAAGCCCATGTCCTTTTGATTTTTTTGCAGGGGCGGACTTACGTCCGCACGATTTCCCGGAAGTTCTGGAGATGAAAACGAGATGGCTTTTGAAAATCTGCTTTACGAAAAAAAAGACGGAATCGCCTGGATCACCATCAACCGGCCAAAGGTTCTGAATGCGCTGAACCGCAAGACCGTTGAAGAGTTTCGCGACGCGCTCCTCGACGCCCGGGACGATAGCGCCGTCCGCGTCCTCATCCTCACCGGCTCCGGAGAAAAAGCATTCGTCGCCGGCGCGGACATCAACGAGCTCGCGCGGCACACCCCGATGGAAGGCAAAGAGTTTTCTCTCTTCGGCCAGGCGGTGCTCCACTTGCTCGAGACCATAGGCAAGCCCTCCATCTGTGCGGTCAATGGCTACGCCCTCGGCGGCGGCTGCGAGCTCGCCTTAGCGTGTTCCATCCGCCTCGCCAGCAAGACCGCGAAGCTTGGCCAGCCGGAAGTGAAGCTCGGCATCATTCCCGGATACGGCGGCTCGCAGCGCCTCGCCCGTCTCTGCGGCAAGGGAATTGCCCACGAGATCTGCCTCACCGGCGAGATGATCACCGCCGAGGAAGCGCAGCGCATCGGCCTCGTCAACCACATCTACGAGCCCGCCGAGTTGCTCCCCGCCGCCGAAGCAATGGCCAGGAAAATCATCGAGAAGGCCCCACTGGCGATCAAGTACTGCATGGAAGCGATCGAGCGCGGCGTCGAAATCCCTCAGGAAGAAGGACTCTTCCTCGAAGCCACGCTCTTCGGCCTCTGCTGCGCCACCGAAGACATGCGCGAAGGCACGCGGGCATTCCTCGAGAAGCGCGCGGCGCAATTCAAGGGCCGGTGAGATTCTTCCGAATGTCCGGCAAACCGCAACCCGGCAAAATCCGCGGTGAACTCACCGCGGCCGGCCTGCGCTTTGGCATTGTCACGAGCCGATTCAACAGCTTCATCACCGAGCGTCTCCTGGCCGCTGCGCTCGATGCGTTGGTGCGCGCCGGCGCCACGGAGAAACAGGTAGAGATCGTCCAAGTCCCCGGTTCTTTCGAGCTCCCGCTTGTTTCGAAGAAACTCGCCGCCACGGGCCGTTACGACGCGCTGATCGCCATCGGCTGCGTCATCCGTGGTGAGACGTCTCACTACGACTACGTTTGCTCCGAAACCGCGCGTGGCATCCAGCTCGCGCAGATGGACACAGGAGTGCCCGTCATTTTCTGCGTCCTCACTTGCGACACGCTCGAGCAGGCCATTGACCGCGCCGGGCTCAAAGGCGGCAACAAGGGCTTCGAAGCCGGCCTCGCCGCCATCGAAATGGGACATCTCTCGCGCAAACTCGCCGGGAATCCGCCCAAGTCAGCCGCTTCTTCCGCGAAGAAGTCCCGGCGCCGCTAAAATGTCGCTTCGCAGCAAAGCCCGCGAGTTCGCTCTGCAGATGCTTTTCCAATGGGATATGAGCCCCGAGGAGCCCGCAAAGCTGGAAGCCCGCTTCTGGCGCGCCGCGCGTGCCGCGAAGCGGACGCGTGAATTTGCCAATCAGCTTTTCGAAGGCGCGCAGGCAGAAGTGTCAACCCTCGATGCTCTGCTGGCAGAGCACACGGAGAATTGGCGCACGGAACGCCTCTCCGCCATTGACCGCGCCATCCTACGCCTTGCCGCGCACGAGCTCAGAAAGGGAGAGACTCCGCCGAAAGTGGTATTGAATGAAGCGGTCGAGCTGGCAAAGAAGTTCTCTTCGGAAGATTCCGGCGCATTCGTCAATGGCATTCTGGATGCCATTCGTAAGTCACTGAAACACTGACCTTTAACTGAGTCGGCCTGCCGCCTATTCGACATTAGAAAACACGCCAAACCTGAGAGAAACTTTCTCCTCACAGATGGGTTTTACGAGTAGCATCCGGTCAGGTCACGGAAACCCATTTCTTCAGGAGAGAAAAATGCGATTCGAAAAACTTCTTCGACGAAGCCTGCTGGGTCTCACCTTCGCCGGTCTGATGGCCGCCGGAGCCATGGCTCAGGACGCTGATTCCAAGCCGCAAGACATCAAGAACGACAAGAAAGACATCCGTCAGGATCGGCGCGATCTCAGACACGACCGCCGCGACCGCAATCAGGACCAGCGCGACATCAACAAGGACAAGCGCGACATCCGCAGCGACCGCCGCGATATTCGCAAGGATAACCGCGATATTCGCGAGGACAAGCAGGAGATCCGCCAGGACCGCCGCGCAGGCGACAAGAATGAGCTTCGCAACGACCGCAAGGACCTGAACGCCGATCTCCGCGACCGCAACAAAGATGCCCGCGATCTGCACGCAGACAAGAAGGACCTGCGCCAAGACCGGAAAGATCGCAACCGGGACCAGCGCGACATCAACAAGGACAAGCGCGACCTGCGCCACGATAAGAAAGACCTGCGGCACGATCGCCGTCACAAGTAAGCTGGGAAACACGTCTCAAGAAACAGCAGGGCCGCTCCGGACATCCGGGGCGGCCCAGTTTCATTTCTGAGGCTGTAGGAGGGCCAGTCAGATCTGAATGGTTCCCTCGAAAATTTTCACCGCAGCGCCGCTCACCCGCGGCACCAGTTTTTTTCCTTTTTGGGCGACTTCCACTTGAATGTGGCTGGGCCGCCCCATCTCCGCGCCTTGCAGGATGTGGAGCGTCTTCCCCGCCGCGAGCTTTCCGCGGCGCACCAGGTAGGCTCCCAGGGAGCCCGCCGCCGATCCGGTTGCGGCGTCTTCATAGAGTTCCCACGGCAGCATGCCCCGGGCAAACACTTTCTCTTTGCCGCCCAGTGCGAAGCAGTAGGCCATCGTGCCGCTCCGCGCCAGAACCCCTCCCAACTCTGTCATGTTCATCTGGATCTTTCCGAGCGCCGCGCGGTTCCGCAGCGGAACCATTAAGTTGAAGATGCCCGTCGAGACATACTCCGGCTCCATGTCCGCCGCAAGATTCTTCAGGGAAAGGCCGAGAGCCGCGGCGAGAGCTTGTTTCCGGATCTTCGCGGGGCGAAACGCAGCGTCCTTTTGCGTCATTGTCACGCGGTGCGGTCTCCCCTCGTGAAACTGAATCTCCACGGGGAGAATCCCCGCGCCCGTCTGCTGCAGCACATGCACCGCGCCTTCTTGCGCCGGGACCACGCCGAGTTCCGCCAGCAGAAACCACGTCCCGATCACCGGATGCCCCGCCAGTTTCAATTCCTGCCGGGTCGTAAAAATGCGCAGCCGCACCAGCGCGCGATCCTCCGTCGGCTTCTGGACGAAGACCGTCTCGGACAGATTCATCTCCCGCGCAACCGCCAGCATCTGGTCCTGCGAGAGGCCGTCGCCGTCGGTCACCACCGCCAGCGGATTGCCTTCAAATCGCGTCATTGTGAAAACATCGAGGGTATAGAAGCGCCGTTCCATGAGTTTTCTCTCGCCGCCGTTCGATGCACAGAATCTGCCGTAGGGCAAGGGTTTCGACGTCAACGCCTCGCTAGATTCGTTCGAGATCGGCAACCGTCCTTTCGTTTGTGATATTCCCCGTGTTCAGCGTGGATTTCGGTTCGAGCAGCAGCACATGCACTTCATCGTCCGCAACCGGCAGATGCTCCACCCCCCGCGGGACGATTATGAATTCGCCTTCCCGCACGATGGCTTCCCGCTCCCGGAACTTCATCCGCAGCGTGCCCTTCACCACCAGAAAGAGTTCATCCTCGTGCTCATGATGGTGCCAGATAAACTCGCCCTTTAGCTTCACCGCTTTGACGTAACTCTCGTTCACCTCGCCGATGATCTTGGGACTCCAGTGATCTTGAAACCGGGCAAACTTCTCGCGCACATTGATTGTTTCCATAATCCGTCCTTTTTCTCCGGCTTCGACGGTTTCTCAGACCGTCATTCCGAGTCCCGCGAAGCGGGACGAAGGATCTCAATCTTGAGCTCATGCAACCACGCACAAATCGGCTACAACGCCTGCACGATCCGGCTCACTTCCGCCAGCACCCGCCGTGTCGTCTCCGCCCTCGTCGTTTCGCAGTAGATCCGCAGCATGTTCTCTGTCCCCGACGCCCGCGCCATCGCCCAACCCGCTTCGCCCAGATAAATCTTGATCCCGTCCAGATCCTCGCGCCGCACAATGGGCCACTCGAGCAGCTTCTTTAGTTTTTCGCCGGAGAAAAACGTGATGGCCTTTTCTTTCTGTCCCCGTTTTAGCTCCAGGTCCACACGCCCAAAATGATGCTCGCCGAACTCGGCGTGCAGCGCGCGAACCAGTTCGCCCAGAGATTGTTTGTGCCACGCCATGACTTCGGCCAGCAGCAGCGCGGAGACCGTCGCATCGCGTTCCGGGATGTAGAGGCTCGTTCCGATCCCGCCGCTTTCTTCGCCTCCGATCAGGATGCTCTGTTCCAGCATCAGCTCGCAAATGTACTTGAACCCGATCGGAAGCTCATGCAGCTTCCGTCCGAGCTTCGCCGCGATCTTGTCGATTAGCTTCGTCACGGAAAATGTTTTCGCGACGTCGCCGGGAAGCTGCCGCGTCCCGGCCAGGTGCTGGAAGAGCAGCGCGAAGATCTGGTGCGGCGTGACGAAGGTTCCGTCGCGGTCCATCGCGCCGATGCGGTCGCCGTCGCCGTCCGCGCAGAAGCCCGCGTCATAACCGCCCGCGCGCGTCGCCTGCCGCAGCGCCTCGATGTGCGGCTCAATCGGCTCGGGGTTTACTCCGCCGAAGAGCGGATCGCGCGTCCCGCGAATTTCATCGCACGCGATTCCGTTGCGCGTGAATAGCTCGCGCAGCAGGCCCGCCGCCGACCCGTGCATCGGATCGGCGACAAACCGGAATTTCGCCGCCCGCAGCCGATCCCAGTCCACCAGCTTTTCGATCGTCGCGAGATACGGCGCCTTCGGGTCAATCGTCTGAATCAGCTCTCTGCGGGGCGGAAGCGGCGGAACGCCATCGGCCAGAGTGCGTTCGAGTTCCTGCTCAATCTGCGCGACGATGGCGGGCAGCGCCGAGCTTCCGTAGCTCGCCTTGTATTTGATCCCGTTCCAGCGATACGGATTGTGGCTGGCCGTGACCACGATTCCGCCCGCCGCGCCGCGTTGCCTCACAAGCAGCGATATCGCCGGCGTCGGACACGGCTTGTCCGCCAGCCAGACGGGAGTTCCAGACGCGCTGATCACCTCGGCGATCAGCGCCGCGGCGCGGTCCGCGGCATAGCGGTGATCGTAGCCGACCAGCACGCCCTTCCGCGGATCCTCGCAGCGCACCACGTAACGAGCGATGGCATGGGCCACCTTCTTCACGTTGTCAAACGTGAAGTCGTCGGCGATAACTCCGCGCCATCCATCCGTCCCAAATCGAATTGCAGTCACGATTGGCGAGTATACGCGAATTGAAGATGCCGCCAAGAGCCGGATTGGCTGGCCCTGAAGGGAATCTCGCAGTACCTACAGCAGGTCTTTCCGCCGCATCTCTCCGAGCCACTTCACGACTTTGGCCACGTCCTGCGCGCGGTCCCGCGGGCAGATGAGAAGCGCATCCTTCGTTTCCACGACGACGAGGTCTTTCACGCCGATCGCTGCAACGAACTTCTCGGGGCTCCACAGAAAATTGCCCGCGGCGTCGAGCGTGTAAGACGCGCTTGCGGAAACGTTGTCGCCCGGCCGCCGCGCAAGCATTTCGTAAACCGCTGCCCAGGAGCCGATGTCGCTCCAGCCGACGTCGGCGGGAATCACCAAGACGCGAGGCGAGCCGGCCCGGCGCGTGGCGGGCTCGAGAATTGCGTAGTCCACTGAAATACTTTCGAGCTTCGGATAGATGGCGCGCAGATTGCGCTCGTACTGCCGCGTGCCAATGGCTGCGCCCAATTTTTCCATGGCCGCGTGCGTCTTCGGCAAGAAGCGCTTCAAGTTGTCTAGAAACGTCGAGACGCGCCAAAAGAACATCCCCGCATTCCAGTGATAACGTCCTGACTTCATGTACTGCTTCGCGAGGGGGAGCGCCGGCTTTTCGGTGAAGCGTTTCACGCCGAACGCGGCCAAGCCATGAGAGCGGAGAACTTGCTCCGTGCGTTCGATGTACCCGAATCCTGTTTCAGCGCGGGTTGGCGGGATGCCGAGAACCACCATGCGGCCCGGCTCATGCGCAAGTCCCAGTGCGGCGCGCACGATTCTCCGGTAACGCGCTGGCTGTGCGATGTAGTGGTCCGCCGGCAGGACCGCCATCACGGGGTCTTCTCCGCTCCTGAGCGCGGAACGCCGAACGTGCACCGCCGCCAGCGCGATCGCTGCAGCGGTGTTTCGCCCAACCGGCTCCGTCAGCACGCGCTTGCGCGCTGCCGCCGGCAATTGCTTCCGCACCGCGGCGGCTTGCTGCGCGTTCGTTACCGTCCAAATGCGCGCCGCCGGAATCAGCGGCAGCAGCCGCTCCACCGTTTGCTCGAGCATCGTCTTCTTGCCGGCAATGTTCAGCAATTGCTTCGGCATGCACGTTCGGCTCCGCGGCCAGAACCGCGTCCCTCGCCCCCCCGCGAGAATCACGGCATGCACAGATGGCTCGTTTTTCTTCACCGTTCGATTGTCCTATTCGAACACGACCCCGGCCTCGGCGCCTTCCTGGATTCCCTCGCCCCGTAATTCCTTTCGCAGAGTCGCCAAGTCAGGCATATAGGCAATCAGGAGAGTTGTGGGTTCACCCGGCACGAATCGCGTCGGCCCGATCGCTGCTGGCGCCAGCCAGGTTTCCCCGCGTTGATAGTCTGCGCTCCCGTCCATGCCGTCAAATCTTCCGCTCCCGTTCAGGACGACGATGATCTGGAAGGATTCCGAGTTGGCATAGAGCTCCGCCGCCTCTGCGAATTCCCAGCGTTCGGCTGCAAAATACCGGCACGCCGCGAGCAGGGACCGGTTTATCCCCGCCGCTGGAAGCGCGAGCGGCGAGACCTTGCCGCCCGATGGCTCCCCGAAGTTCATCACCTCGAGCGCCTTCTCGATGTGCAGCTCGCGTGGCCTGCCGGAAGCGTCCACCCGGGCGTAATCATAAACGCGGTAGGTCAGGTCCGAATATTCTTGCACTTCGCACAGCACCATCCCTGGACCAATTGTGTGTGGCGTCCCCGCAGGCACGAAAAAAGTATCCCCCGCGCGCACCGGCCAACTTTCAAACAAGTCTTGGATCGTTTGCGCCGCAAGCGCCTCGAGGAAATTCTCCTTGTTTGTCCCCGGCTTCAGTCCGAGCAAAACGCGTGCTCCCGCTTCCGCCGAAACGGCATGCCACATCTCGGTCTTTCCCCGGCCGCCCGCGGCCCGTTCGTGCTCCGCGGCATAGGCATCGCCGGGATGCACCTGGATGGAGAGCTTGTCCTGAGGGAAGATGAACTTGATCAGCAGAGGAAATTCTTCCGAGCGCGCGTGCCGCGTGCCGCGCCAGAGCAGCGTCATTTTCTCCCACGCTCTTTGCAGGGTGAGCCCGGAATAGGGGCCCGTCGCAACGCGGCAGTCGCGGCCGGTCAGCCAGGCTTCTCCGATGGGCTCGCTCAGGGCGGTCTTTTCCGGAAATAGTGGCGCCAGGGCGCGCGCGCCCCAAATGCGCGAATGAAACAGCGGCTCGATGCGTGTTAGCTCTGGCCGGTCCACGTCTCACGATGCGTGTTCGGCATGACTCAGGAAGCGTTCGATCCGGCGCAAGCCTTCTTCGATGCGCTCCATGGACGTCGCATAGGAAATGCGCAGGTAGCCCGGCGCGCCGAACGCCTCGCCCGGCACCAGTGCGACATGCGCCTTTTCGAGCAACTGCCTCGACAGGTCGAACGTATCCTTCGGGCGGCCCGGCGAGTTCGCCGTGCCGTTCGCCAGGTGCGCGGCCACGTTCGGGAAAGCATAGAACGCGCCACCCGGATCGGCGCACGTTACCGCGGGAAGCGCCCGCAACCCTTCCACGATCCGCTTCCGCCGCCGCGCATATTCCGCGAGCATCACCGGCACCGTCTCCATCGAGCCGGTCATCGCGGTGAGCGCCGCGTACTGCGACACCGAGGAAGGATTCGACGTGGACTGGCTCTGCAGCTTGATCATCGCCTGCACAATCGGCTCCGGCGCCAGGGCGTACCCGATGCGCCAGCCGGTCATCGCAAACGTTTTTGACACCGAGCCGATAATGATTACGTTTTCTTTCGCGCCCGCCGCGCTCGCAATCGAATATGGCTTGTGCGGCTCATAGACAAAGTGCGAATAGCACTCGTCGCCCATCAGCCAGATCCCGTGCTTCCTGCACAACGCCAGGATCTTCTCGTACTCGCCCAGTGGCACCACGCCGCCTGTCGGATTCGACGGCGAATTGATGATCATTAACCGGGTCTTCGGCGTAATCGCTTTTTCGATCGCCGCCGCGCGCACCGTGAAGCCGTCCTCGGCGCTTGTCTCCACGTGCACCGGCTTCCCGCCCGCGTATTTCACAATGTCCGGGAAGCTCACCCAGTACGGCGCGGGGATGATCACCTCGTCTCCCAACTGAATCAGCACGCTCACCGCGTTGAAGATGGAATGCTTTCCGCCGGCGTTGACGATGCACTCCTTCGGCTCGAAACTCGACCCCAGCTCGCGCTTGTGCCACGCGCAGATCGCTTCGCGCAGCGGCATGATCCCCGCCGTGGGCGTGTACTTCGTCTTGTTCTCTTCGATCGCGCGGATCGCGGCCTTTTTGATGTGATCCGGCGTCGGGAAGTCCGGCTCGCCGGGGCCGAAGTCCACCAGGTCCACGCCCCGCGACTTGTACTTGTCCGCTTCGGCGATCACCGCCGAGGTCGGTGAGATCGAAATCCGGTTGATGCGATCCGTCAGTTGCGTTTGCATCGGTCTCCCCCTTGCGGCGACCATGCCTCGAACTACGATAGCTTCTCGCGCAGCCGGGCTTCCACCAGCGGCGGCACCAGCCCCGTCAGCGGTCCCCCGAGCTCCGCAATCTCCCGCACCAGCCGCGCGCTCAGATAGCTGTAACTCATGGCGGGCATCATGAATACAGTTTCCACTTCCGGCTCCAGCTTCCGGTTCATCAGCGCCATCTGCAGCTCGTATTCGTAATCGGAAATCGCGCGGATTCCCCGCAAGATGACGCCCGCCTTCCGCCGCCGCGCATAGTCCACGAGCAGGCCTTCAAAGACATCCACTTCCACGTTGGGCCACGGCTTCGTCACTTCGCGCAGCATCTTGATGCGCTCCGCTACCGTGAACAGCGGCTGCTTGTCTGCGTTGCGCAGCACCGCCACGATCAGCCGGTCGAACATCTTCTCTCCGCGCTCGATCAGATCCAGATGTCCGTTTGTGACCGGATCAAATGAGCCCGGATAAATGGCAATGGACGTTTTCATCGTGGCCGCGCTCGCGCGACGCTGAGTGACGCGCTATTCTATCCCAGCCCGGTGCGGCAGTCCCCGGCAAACTTTTGTGCCGATCGCTGCGTGGGCCGGTCTTCTTTCATCGCTAGTGCCGTTCCAACTAATCGCAGGTAAACTGGGCCGGCCGTCCAGCAGGGGCGATCGTCCTGTGATTTGATGAACTTGTAGACGCTTCAAGTTGGAATGGCACTAGTGGCACGTTCCCGAGCCCGCATCGCGAATTGCCCCACCTTCCTTCGAAATGAATTCCCACGGGTAACTGCGTTTCGCGAGCGTGCGTATCAGAACGCCAAATGTTTCGTCGCTCCGTATCTTGCTATAGGCGATGGTCCGGCCGAGTGGCACGCGGATTCGCCCGCCACTGCCGCTGACGATCTCCTCAACTCCGTTCGGCAGGTCCGCGTGGCGTTCCGCATACTGCGGCGCGACTCGCTCGCACATTCCGGGAGTTCGAGCCTATATTTTCGCCTTAGCACGACCGCCCAGTAGTTAAGGACGGAATTTTCATGCCTTATCTGGCCGGGTTGCCTCCCCATGCTCTACTGGATTCACCGTTTACTGTTGGAGCGGAACAACTTACTGCTCCTAATCGCCATTCGACGAAATCTTGTGGATACACGACTAAAATAGTCGTATTAGGAGTATTGGTTCTGGCCACCTCCTTTTCCTCCGGCCTGACTTGACACATCTTAGGAACGGGGGTATGCTGATATACGACTGAATCAGTCGTATATTGAGGTGGCGACGCCTGATGTTCAAGCTATCGAAGAAGGCCGACTATGGGCTGATTGCGGTCAAACACCTGGCGATGCACAAGGAGCAGCACGCCTGCAGCGCAGGAGAGATCGCTGAGGAATACGGCATCTCCGGCACCCTGATGGCGAAAGTGCTCCAGAGGCTGGCCAAGGATGGCGTTGTTCAGGCGCGGCACGGCGCCGCGGGGGGCTATCAGTTGGCTCGTGATCCCGGGCAGATCAGCGCGCTGGATGTGATCTCCGCCATTGACGGGCCGGTCTTGATCACCTCCTGCGTCACCAGTCATGGGAACTGCGGCACTACATCGAAGTGTTCGGTCCGCGAACCGCTGCGCCGCGTGAACGAAAGCATTCTGGAGCTGCTAGGCACCGTGACGATATCTCAACTGAGCAGCGAAGACCCGCAGGAGCCGGCGCTCGTCGAGTTGCGATCTTAGGATTCTCTCTGAGGAGATCTGGATATGGCCGTTAAGCTTCCGGTTTACATGGACAATCACGCGACCACCCCGGTGGATCCGCGCGTCGTCGAAGCGATGCTGCCCTTTTTCAACGAAAAGTTCGGCAACGCCGCCAGCCGCAACCATGCGTTTGGCTGGACCGCCGAAGAAGCGGTCGAGAATGCCCGCGGGCAGGTCGCTGCGCTCATCAATGCCACGCCGAAAGAGATCGTCTTCACCAGCGGCGCCACCGAGTCCGACAACCTGATGATCAAGGGCGTCGCAGAGATGTACCGTGAAAAAGGCAATCACATCATCACCCAGGCAATCTAACACAAGGCCGTGCTCGATACCTGCAAGCGCCTGGAAAAGTACGGTTTCGAGGTCACCTACCTTCCCGTGCAGAGGGATGGCCGCGTCGATCCCGCGGACGTCCTCAAGGCCATCACGCCCAAGACGATCTTGATCACCATCATGTACGCGAACAACGAGATCGGCGTGGTCAACCCCATTGCGGAGATCGGTAAGATCGCCAAAGAGCACGGAATATTCTTTGCCGTGGACGGCGTTCAGGCGGTGGGCAAGATTCCCGTGGACGTCCAGAAGGACAATATCGACCTGCTCGCCATCAGTGCCCACAAGATTTACGGGCCGAAGGGCGTCGGCGCGCTTTACGTCCGCCGCCGCAACCCGCGCGTCCAGCTTTCCGCCATTATTGATGGCGGCGGCCACGAGCGCGGCATGCGTTCCGGCACGCTGAACGTCCCCGGCATCGTGGGTCTCGGCAAGGCCTGTGAGATTTGCAAGAACGAGATGGCCGAAGAGAGCGTGCGCATGCGCAAGCTGCGCGACCGCCTGAAGGACGGCCTGATGAGCAAGCTCGACGAGCTTTTCATCAACGGGTCGATGGAGCATCGCCTGCCCAACAACCTGAATATCAGCTTCGCCTATGTGGAAGGCGAATCGCTGCTCATGGGCATCAATGACGTTGCCGTCTCGAGCGGCTCGGCCTGCACCTCGGCAACCCTTGAGCCCAGCTACGTACTCAAAGCATTAGGTGTTGGCGAAGATCTCGCCCACACTTCGATCCGCTTCGGCCTCGGCCGTTTCAATACCGAAGAAGAAGTGGATTACGTCACGAACCGTCTGGTCGAAGTCGTCACCAAGCTGCGTGAGCTCTCGCCCCTCTACGAGATGGCGAAAGAAGGCATCGACATCAGCAAGATGAAGTGGCAGACGGCGTAAAAGTCAAAAGAAAAGGGAAAAGTGTATGACTCAGGAAGGAATGATCAGAATTCAACGGTCCATCGGGGGCAGCGGGGCTGCCTTTCAGGTGACCTTCGCCCCCTACAATACAGAGGGGGAAGTTTCCGGCGTGCGGCGTTTTCATGAGTTGCAGCAGGTTCGCGACTTTCTCCGCGTTCTGGGAATTGGAGCTGACTTTATCCGGGAGGCTCTGCGGCAGCTTGCCGCGGGCCGTTCGGCGGCGCTTTCCGACGTTTCTTTGTCGGACACCGCTTTCCGCCGGGCGGGTTTCGTGAGTTCGGATAATTTGGCAAGGAGCATCGGCTAATGGCATACAGCGACAAGGTCGTAGATCACTACAACAACCCGCGCAACGTCGGGAGCATGCCCAAGGAAGATCCCAACGTGGGCACGGGGCTCGTCGGCGCGCCGGAGTGCGGCGACGTGATGAAGCTGCAGATGAAGATCAATCCCGAAACGCAGGTCATCGAAGAAGCGAAGTTCAAGACCTTCGGCTGCGGCTCGGCGATCGCCAGCTCGTCGCTCGCCACCGAGTGGGTCAAGGGCAAGACCGTCGAGGAGGCGCTCACCATCAAGAACACGGACATCGTCCGTGAGCTATCTCTTCCGCCGGTCAAGATCCACTGCTCGGTGCTCGCCGAGGACGCCATCAAGTCGGCGATCAACGACTGGAAGAAAAAGAAGGGCATCGAAGTGCCCGTCGCGGAGAAGTCCGCGCACTAGCCGCGCGGGAGCGCCGTCTCAACTGTCTGTCATTCGGAGCCCATCCGTTGCGGATGGACGAAGAATCGCAGCGTGTTGATCCGGCAACCGCCGCCGCGACGAGGCCATCAGTATGGCAACGAACATCCTCAACCCGGGTACGCTGACACCCGGTGCGGCGGTCATTCACCTGACGGAGCGCGCCGCCGTGAGAATCCGCGCGCTCCTCTCGAAGGAAGGCGTGCTGGCGGAAACCGGCGGCCTCCGCGTCGGCGTGCAGGGCGGCGGCTGTTCCGGGCTGTCCTATGCCATGCGCCTCGAAACGCAGGCACGCAATCGCGACAAGATTTTTGAAGAGCACGGCGCGCGCATCTTCGTGGACCCCAAGAGTTTTCTGTATCTCAGCGGCACGACGCTCGACTATGAAATCACGGTCATGCGTCAAGGGTTCATGTTCCAGAATCCCAACGCCGAGCGGAATTGCGGCTGCGGCAGCTCTTTCACGGCCTAGCCGTGGGACAGGCATTCCGGCCTGTCTCCTTCTCGACTGTATCGCAGGCCGCGCCGCCCAAGTGGTTGGCAGCCGCATCCGCCAGCCACTTTTTTTTCGTCCGTTCGCGCGTACGGTAAAGTTTTCGAAGATTGACTACGATGAGCGCACCTTCTACGACGACGCCACCCCTGGTTTGCTGGAGCTGCCAGGATTGGGTGCAGAACCCCCATTTCTGCTCCTCTTGCGGCAAAATCCAGCGGCTTCCCAGCGGTCTCGACCACTTCGCCTTCCTCGGTTTTCCCCGCCGGCTCCGGTTGGATGCGAAAGAATTGGAGCAGCGCTTTCATCAATTGAGCTGGAAACTCCATCCGGACAATTTCGTCGCCGCGACCGAAGTCGAGCGTGCCCTTTCGCTCGACCACAGCTCCCGGCTCAACGATGCCTACCGTACGCTGCGCGAACCGATTGCCCGGATCGAATACCTCCTGGCGCTCGAAGGCATGCGCAAGGAAGGCATGAACAAGCAGCAGGCGCCACCGGAGCTTCTCGAAGAAGTGTTCGAGTTGAACGAATCGCTCGATGAACTACGCGAGGCAAGGACCGCGGGCGCTGCTCTCGCTCAGCTTCGCGCCCGTTTGGAAGCCGCGGAAAAGAATTTTCAGGGAAAGCTCGGCGCAGTGGACGCGCAGCTCGATGCCGCCGCGGACGATTGGGACGCCGCATTGGACGCCCGCGCGGGCGACCCGCTGCGCAAGCGGCTTCTGGAAAGAATGAACGAGCTCCTCAACCGCCGCTCCTACATCCGGAATTTGGCCGCCAATGTTCAAAAGGAGCTTGTGTAGCGCCGGGGCTTTGGCGCCGGCGGATTTTAGTTCACAAACATGGCACGCATCGTCGGAATCGATCTCGGCACCACCAATAGCCTGGTCGCCTTCTTCGACCAGGAGACCGGCCAGCCGAAGTGTATCCCGGGCCCGCACGGCTCGACGCTCTGCCCGTCCGTCGTCAGCCTCGATCCCGACGGCAGCATCATCGTCGGCGAGCCTGCCCGGCGCCGCCTGCTCACGCAGCCCGAGCGCACCATCTATTCCGTGAAGCGCCTCATGGGCCGCGGCCCCGCCGACATCCAGGATGAATTGAAGCTCTTCCCATTCCGCATCGATCCGTCGAGCCGGAATGTCATCCGTGTCCGCCTCGGCGAAAAGATTTTCACCCCGCCGGAAATATCCGCTTTCATCCTGCGGGAGCTGCGCAACTGGGCCGAGGCCTTTTTCGAAGACACCGTGGACCGCGCCGTCATCACTGTACCGGCCTATTTCAATGATGCGCAACGCCAAGCCACCAAAGACGCCGGACGCATCGCCGGCCTCGATGTCTTGCGCCTCGTCAACGAGCCGACCGCCGCCGCGCTGGCCTACGGGTTGCACGAACAGAAGCGCGGCATGGTCGCCGTCTACGATCTCGGCGGCGGGACCTTCGACATCTCCGTCCTGAAGCTCATCTCCACCGCCGATGGCGACATCTACCAGGTTCTCT
>JBGQHF010000037.1:0-28339 GCA_041497835.1 Terriglobia bacterium | reverse complement strand
GGAGAAAACGGCGCGCCGGAAGCTGCAGGACGTGCGCAGCGACGCGCGGGAAGAACTGAACGCGGCGGTGGTGCAGACGCTTTCCGAGTCGCAGGCCGATTTGGGAGCGGTTGCGCCGGTCGAAGCCGTGAGCGCGGAGCGGCTCGTCCCCGGCGCGCGGCTGTTGGTCAGAGGCTTCCGCCAGCCGGTGGTGCTGCGGCGGCTCGACGGCTCGTCGGCGGAAGTGGAAGCCGGGCCGTTGCGCATGAAAATTGGGGTGGACGAAATCACGGGTGTCGAGGCAGCTCCGGCCGCCGGAAAGGCGGCGCAAGCACAGAGACCAAGTGGCGTCACGGTCCACGCGCAGCCCGGCGAAGGCGCAGCCACGAACGAAATCAACGTCATCGGCCTGACGGTCGAGGAAGCCACGCGCCGCGTGGACAAATTTCTCGATGAAGCTGTCCTGGCCAACGTGGCGCGCCTGCGCATTATCCACGGCCACGGCACCGGGGCGCTTCGTAAAGGCCTCGCGGAGTTTCTTTCCACGCATCCATTGGTAGAGCGCCATTCCTTTGAGACGGAAGAACGCGGCGGCAAAGCCATCACAGTTGTAGAATTGCGCGGATAGAGACCATGGCAGAGGCGGGATCATTCGCGGACAAGGTGAAGCAGCAGGCGGACATTGTCCGCGTGGTGGGGGAGTACGTTCGGCTGAAGAAGAGCGGGCAAAGTTTCACCGGGCTGTGCCCGTTTCATTCGGAGAAGACGCCGTCGTTCAACGTGCACCCGGTGCGGCAAATTTACCACTGCTTCGGATGCGGCGTGGGCGGAGACGTCTTCAAGTTTGTGATGGAGATGGACAAGTGCGGCTTTCCGGAAGCGGTGCGTACCGTCGCCGAAAAGTGCGGCATCCCGATTCCGGCGAAGCGCGAGCGCTCGCCGGAAGAACGCAAAGAAAACCAGCAGCGCGCGGCCCTGGTGGAGATGCACCGCGAGGCGCAGACATTTTTCGTCAAGCAGCTCGAAGGGACTCCCGAAGGCAAAGCGGCGCGGGCGTATCTCGAAGACCGCGGGCTCGACAAAGAGGCCATCGTCCGCTTTGGAATCGGCTACGCGCCGAGCGGCGGCGATCTGCTGCTGCGGCATCTGAAAACCAAATACGCGGACAAGCTACTGGTGGAATCCGGGCTCGTCTCGCGCGATCCGAGCGGGCGGATGTTCGACCGCTTCCGGCGGCGGATCCTATTTCCGATTTCGAACGAGTCGGGAAAGATCGTGGCCTTTGGCGGGCGCGCGCTGGGCGACGATCAGCCGAAATATCTGAATTCGCCGGAGACGCCCATCTATTCGAAGAGCAACGTGCTGTATCACCTCGACCGCGCGAAGGAAGCGCTGCGGCGGCGGGATTTCGCCGTCCTGGTCGAAGGGTACATGGATGCGATTGCGGTGGCGCGCGCGGGTGTGAGCAACGTGGTGGCGAGCTGCGGCACGAGCCTCGCGGAGCCGCAGGTGAAACTCCTCGGAAGATTCACGCGCCACGTCGTGGTGAACTACGATCCCGACTCTGCGGGCCAGGCGGCGGCGGAGCGTTCGCTGGCTCTGCTGCTCGAGCAAGGGTTTGACGTGCGCGTGCTGGCGCTTCCCGCCGTGGGCGACAAAAAGGCCGACCCGGATCTTTTCATTCGCGAAAAAGGAGCCGAGGCCTACGCCAAGCAACTGAAGGAAGCGCCGGATTACGTGGACTACCTCATCGGGCGGGCGCGGCAGATGGACCTCTCGACCGGGGAGGGCAAGCTGCGCGCGGTGAACTACCTGATGCCCTACCTGCAGAAGATTCCGAACCGGCTGCTGCGATCGGAGTGGGCGACGCGGATTGCCCAGCAACTGCGCGTGGAAGAGCCGGTGCTGCGCGAATCGCTGCGCAAGGCCGCCGCCGAACGGCGCAGCGAGGTGAAGACGCGCCCCGAATTGATCAGCCGGACGGTGCGTCCCGCCGAACGGCGGCTGATCCAGATGCTGGCCGAAGCGGAGGGGTTTCGGGTGCAGCTTGCGGGGCGGCTGCAGGAGGACCGGCTGTACGTAGGGCTCGAGACGGAGAAGATCTTTGCGGCGCTCATTGGGGCGAATCTTTCTGGAGAGCCGGTGCAGGTGGCCGACCTTGCAGGGATGCTGGAAGAGCGGGAGCGGCGCATGCTCTTCGAAGTTCTCTTCGAAAGTGCCATCGAGGCCACCTGGGACGAAGCGGAAAGCTGCCTGGAAGCGCTCCACCGGCGCCAGGTGGAGCGCGAACTCGCCGATCTCCAGCGCCAGATCGAAGCCAGCGGCCCCGCCGGCCCCGATCTGCGCACCCTCCTCGAGCGAAAACAGTCGCTTATGAAGCGGCTTGCGGCATCCGGAAATTGACCCGCAGCGAACCTTGAAAACATTCGGAGGCGCGCGGCAAGGTTTCGCAGAAAATCATTGACGGACATGGACTTAGGCGTGTAACTTAACTAGGTTTATCGAGTAACGAAACCGTTCCCAATTGCATCTATACGGGTGTAGAGTCCCCGGGGGCAACGGGAAAGGCGAGCAGGCTCGCGCAGGGGACGCAGTACGGTGCGGCGAAGCGGCTGGGCGGACGGCGGCGCGGAAGGAATCTCACGACAAATGATTGCCGGGCAGGGAAAGCTGGCTGGTTCCTGTTCGTCAGGCTGTGTGCGCCGGGGCGATCCCGGCAGCCCCTGGCGAGTCCCTGCGTCAGTAGGGGCGCAGTGGAGCGCCGGGCGTTCTGCCGAATCCAATGGCAGAGCGGATGGCAGTGCTGGTGCTGGAGGAGTTTGTGGCTGTAGCGCTTGAAGAAAAATACGATGCGGTGCGCCAGCTCGTGGCCATGGGCAAGGAGCGGGGCTACCTGCTCTACGACGAAGTCAACGACACGCTTCCAGCCGAAGTCCATTCCTCGGAAGAGATCGACGACCTTCTCTCCACTTTCGAGCGCTACGGCATCGACATCTACGAGGACGCCGCGACGGCGAAGGCTGCGCGTGCGGCCCTCGAGTTGGCGGAGCCCGGCGCCGACGCCGAGCCGAAAGAAGAACTCCACGCCGAAGAGTCCGAGCTGGACCTGACGCCCGGCGCTCTGGAAAAGACAAACGACCCCGTCCGGATGTACCTGCGCGAGATGGGCACGGTGCCGCTGCTGACGCGCGAGGGCGAGGTCGCCATTGCTAAGCGCATCGAGCGCGGGCAGCTCGTGGTGATGAAGTCGATCACGCGCTCGCCGATCGTCATCAAAGAACTGATTGCCGTCGGCGACGACCTGCGCAAGGGCGCGCGGTCCATCAAGGAGATCGTCCAGTTCGACGACGAAGAGCTCACCGAAGAGAAGATCGCCAACAAGACCAAGCAGACGCTCAAGCACATCGACAAGATCGCGAAGCTCTACGATGCCGCGTTGAAGCAGGCGGTAAAGCTTGAAAAAACACCAAAATCGAAGAAGAAGCCGTACATCCGCGCGAAGTGGACGCTGTCGCGGACGCGCGTCGAGATCTCGCTGGCGGTGCGCGCTCTGGATTTCAACCCGTTTGAGAAAAAGCGTCTCGTGGACAAGATGCGCGGGACGGTCGAGCGGTTGCAGTCGCTCGAGCGAGAGGCCGGGCGTCTCGAGCGCCGCGTGGATGCTTCCAAGGGCGATACCGCGTCCGAGGCGCGTAAAGAGCTGCGCAACCGGCGGTCCGAACTGCGGGACATCGAGGAGCAGAGCGAAGTCGGGCTGACCGATCTGAAGCGCACGCTGGTGCAGATCCACCGCGGCGAAGCGGAAGCCGAGCAGGCCAAGAAGGAATTGATCGAGGCGAACCTTCGCCTCGTTGTTTCGATCGCAAAGAAGTACACCAATCGCGGCTTGCAGTTTCTCGACCTGATTCAGGAAGGCAACATCGGCCTCATGAAGGCCGTGGACAAGTTCGAGTGGCGCCGCGGCTACAAGTTTTCCACGTACGCGACGTGGTGGATCCGCCAGGCCATCACCCGCGCCATCGCCGACCAGGCGCGCACCATTCGCATCCCCGTGCACATGATCGAGACGATCAACAAGCTCGTGCGCACCAGCCGCCAGCTCGTTCAGGAGCTCGGCCGCGAGCCCACCAGCGAAGAGATCGCCAAACGCATGGACATCCCCGTCGGGAAGGTCCGAAAGATCCTGAAGATTGCGCAAGAGCCCATCTCGCTCGAAACGCCCATCGGCGAGGAAGAAGATTCGCACCTGGGCGACTTCATCGAGGACAAGGCCGTGGTGTCGCCGTCCGATGCGGTCATCAACTTGAACCTGAAGGAACAGACCTCGTCCGTGCTGAAGACCCTGACGCCGCGCGAAGAAAAAGTCATCAAGATGCGCTTCGGGCTGGACGACGGCAGCGAGCACACACTCGAAGAAGTCGGCCAGTCGTTCGCCGTCACGCGCGAGCGCATCCGGCAGATCGAAGCCAAGGCGCTGCGCAAGCTGCGCCACCCCTCGCGCTCGCGAAAGCTCCGCGCCTTCCTCGAAGGCCCCTCACGCGATTACCTCTAGAAAGAACCGAATCGCCGAAAAACGAAGCTCGAGTCGCCCCCCGGCCGGTCAGGAGGAATCTTCCTTCTCCTGGAGAATCATGTGATGGTGGCGAACTAGCGCAATCTGTTGATGAGTTCTTCTTTTGCAGATTATTCCAGAGACTCACTCGGGTCAGGATATCATTGAGCGTCCCCTTTGCGAGGACGTCGTGATCGGGGACTGTGATATTGTGTTCGCCCACTGCCGTCGTCTTGCGCAACCGCACGTGGCTGCCGCGTTGACGGAGATTCTCGTAACCCAAAGAATGAAGGAGTCGAATCAGGGTTCGGCCGCTAACTTGTGGCAGCCGGGGCATGGTTCGGTTTCAGCTCGGAGACAACGAGAATGTCAATATCGGCCGGTGACCGGTCACCTTCGAAATGGAGCGCAACGGCTTCCTGGATGTTTCGGTACAATTCGTCAACAGTACGGCCCTGTGTGAAAATGTCTTCGCCGATGCCGCGAGCACACCAAGAATCGCCGTCGTTGTAGGCCTCTACTTTAACGAGCATGCCTTATTCTACGCTTTCCCTCGATTGCGGAACAATAGGTGGAATACGTCCTTTCGCGCTCGCGGAAGCTCCGCGCCTTCCGCGAAGGCCCTTCGCGCGATTACCTCTGAACGAAATAGAACTGTAAAGCAGATGTGTCAAGTGATCAGACTGTTTTGCAGAATTCTGATTTCTGTCCCTCTCCAAAAGGGAAAAAAGAAACGTCCAGTTTCACTGTCTGCGGTCCAGCCATCCTCCGTTCTCTCTTCCACTACCCACTTGTAGGCAAACTTCCCGCGACGAAACTCCTTGAGCCTGCACTCGGCGGATAACCCGAAAGCGAAGCAATTCAGCGCCTCTTCTTGATCCAAAAACTTCTCGTGCCAGCCATTGAAGAAAACGACGTACTCATTTCCATCTTGGACGAGCGACACGCGGAACCCACCCTCGGAATCTGGCAGCACCGTAATTGAACGCGCGGTTGCTTCAAAACGAGCCTGCGGGTACTTCCGAAGTTTGTCTTTGATTTTTTCTACTGGAGTCATTTTGATGTATGGATCTGGTCCCGCGTTGGCGACTGCTCGGGTGGCTTCCGGGCGAAATGGGCGATCAGGCGGGCGATCCAGACGATGAGGAATACACAGAAAGCGCCGAGGACCCAGAGCAGCGCAGAGGAATCGAACAAGGTTTTCGCGTGAAGGTTCGCAGCAATGGCGAAGTGGATAGCGGTGAGCTCCACGAAAAAGAGCGCGCAGGCAAACCAGCCGAAGAAGTTTGCGAGGTAGGCGAGAGTCTCCGCGCGGCGCTCGGGCGCGAGCCAGTATTCCTTGTTTTGAAGATTGATCGCCGAGGTTGGCATGGCGCCGATGAGCTTTGGCACACCGAAGCAGAGAACCGTGGCGAAGACGATCCCTCCGACATAGAAGCTGAAGAATGCCGTTTTCGTCTGCCAGCCGTTGGGAGCGCCCGCGCCGTTGAAGTGCGAGGCGAGCCTGCCGGGCAGTTGCGGGTAATAGATCAGAATCTGAACGGCGGCAGCGGCCACCAAAAACCAAAAGAGAAGACGAGGAAGGCGCGCGTCCGTCATTGATTCTTCCTTGAGGCTACCCGAGCGATGCGCGCATGGCAATTTGGTGCGCGAAAGCGGTGCTGCCCGAGTTACGAGCCAGCGTCGGCTGCCAATGCGGCCGGTCAACGCACCAACTGGCGGGCGCGGAACGCCGCAGCGGTGGCGCCGGAGTAGATGAGCGCCAGCAGCGCAAACCCGGCCAGCACACCCGCGCTCTCCGCCAGCCAGCCGAGAGCGAAACTCATCAGCAGCTGCAATGCCGTAGTCAATATCGCGAACGCGGATTGCGTCCGGCCCATGAAGTGGCGCGGGACGATGGTCATCAGAGATGACTGCGCCACAACGCCGCCGAGCGCCCGGAAGAAGCCGAAGGTGGCCTGAAGAAAAACCGCCCCATAGAGAAAAGAGACGAACGGAATCACGGCGTGTCCGGTGGCGAGACCAGCCATCGCCGCAACGTAGAGCGTCAGCCGCATCCGCGGAGGAAGTTGGCTCGCCACGAGGCCGCCGAAGATGGCGCCGATGGCCCAGCCTGCCTCGAGGAATCCGAGGCCGCGCGCTCCCGCATGCAGGATATCGTTCGCGAGAACCACTAGCAGGACGTTCGCGCTGACCACTCCGGCCATCATCGTCGAATGCGTGACGCCGAGCGCGCGGACTTGCGGCTGTTTCCGCAGATAAACAAAGCCTTCTTTCAGCTCGGTATAGACGGCCAGGGTCAGACCCGCCTCGGCCGCTTGCGGCATCTCGGAAGACTCCAGCGCCTGGGCCGTGGCCTCCGTCGCTTCGGAGAATTCGTGCGGGTACTGCTGCCGCTGGCGCGGCGACACGTAGCCGCTGCGGAGCCGCGAGAGGCAAAACGCCGAAATGAAATAGGTCGCCCCATCAATGGCGAGAATTCCGGCAATGCCGGCGCGGTCGTAGATGAAGCCGACCATCGAACCGGCGAACAACATGCCGCTCTGCACGCCGATGAGCACCACGGCGTTGGCGCCGAGGAACTGGCTCGGCGGGATCACCTCCTGCACCAGCGCGTTCACCGTGGCCCAGTACATCGCAAAGCCCATGCCGGTGACGAGGGTCATCGCGTAAAGGTGCCAGATCTGCAGATGGCCCCGGTAGGCGATAGCGGCGGTGGCCAGTACAGCGACGCCGCGCACGAGATCGAGCGCAATGCCCAGGTAGCGGCGGTCGTAGCGGTCAATGAGGACGCCGCCCAGAAATGGCACGATCAGCCCCGGCAACGTCACAACGATCACCTGCAGGCTGACTTTGACCGGCGAATGCGTCGCGGTGAGGATGTACCAGCCCACGCCCGCAAAGTTCATCCCGGAGCCAAAGAGCGATACAAACATCGCCACAAAGAAATAGCGGAAGCCGCGCTGCGCGAAGATCAGCGTCCAGTCCACCCGGTGTGCCGTGGCCGTTGCCATGGAATGGTTAGCTTACTATTCTACCGGGGGCTGCTGCCGGGCCATGCTTCGGGCAGTGCGCGGGGAGTGCGGGATGGGAAACCAACTTGGCTGCACGGTGCGATTCGGCAAGCAGCGCGGCGAGGGCCAGGCGCTGCTGGAATCCACAGAGATTCTGTTTCGCGGTCCGTTTCGGCTGAAGATTCCGTTCGCGTCCGTGCAATCGGTGAAGGCGGCGGACGGCGAATTGCACATTCAAACCGCGGAAGGCCTGGCCATCTTTGAAGTGGGAGACGCGGCGGAAAAGTGGCGCGAGAAGATTCTCCATCCAAAGCCGCGGCTGGAAAAGCTGAGCGTCAAGCCCGGAGCTACCGCATCTCTCGTTGGCTCCTTCGAAGCTGAGTTTGTCCGGGAGTTGCGCGAGCGGGCGAGGAAGATTACGAGGGGAAAACCGGCGGCGGGCGCCGAGTGCATCTTCTTCGCTGCGGAATCAGGCAAAGACCTCGCGCGCGTCTCGAAACTTGGAAAAGCGGTGAAGGGCGCTATGGCACTGTGGATTGTCTATCCGAAAGGGCAGAAGCACATCACCGAAAAGGATGTTCTCGCCGCCGGCCGCAAAGCCGGGCTCAAAGACGTGAAAGTGGTCAGCTTTTCCGCAACGCACACCGCCCTGAAATTTGTGGTACCCCTATCCAAGCGTTGACGCATCGCTTCACGGCGAACAATTCCTCCCCATTGGCGAGTTTCGTATTTCGGGTTTCGCCTTTCCTGTCTATCATGACTACATGGGCATGCTGCTCGATGTGCGCGCGCTGACAGTGAAGCTGCCGACGCCGGCGGGATGGGTGTGCCCGGTGAACGGCGTGTCGCTGCGGATCGGTGCGGGCGATGCGCTGGGGCTAGTGGGCGAATCGGGCAGCGGAAAGACCATGCTGGCGCTGGCACTGATGGGCCTCCTGCCGCCGGGGGCTCGCGTCAGCGGAGAAGCGTGGCTGGGCGAAGAGACAAAGTCGAGGGAAGATGCCCGCCTCCCGGCAAAGTCGGGACAGGCGCCGGCGGGGGCTACATTCGCGCGGCGGAAAAACCTCGCGTCATTCACCGAACGGGAGTGGCGCTCCGTGCGCGGGCGCGAGATTGCGATGGTTTTTCAGGAGCCGATGACGTCGCTCAACCCGGTCATGCGCATTGGCGCGCAAATCGAGGAGGCCATCCGGGCGCACGAACCGGGCGTAGCCTCGGCCGAAGGGAGGCAGCGAGCGATTGCCGCACTTGACCGCGCGTCCGTCCCGGAGCCGGAATCCCGCGCGGAGCAGTTCCCGCATCAGCTTTCCGGCGGTTTGCGGCAACGCGCGATGATTGCGATGGCGCTGGCCGCCAACCCGCGGTTGCTGATCGCCGATGAGCCAACCACCGCGCTCGACGTCACGGTGCAGAAGCAGATTCTCGAACTACTCGACGGCCTGCGCCGGGATCTGCAACTCGGCCTGCTGTTCATCACGCACGACCTCGGCGTGGTCGCGCAGGTCGCGGACCGTGTCGCGGTGATGTACGCAGGGCGCATCGTGGAAGAAGGGCCGGAGCGGGACGTCCTGGCGGCGCCGAGGCATCCCTACACGGAAGGATTGCTTGCGGCCTCGCCACGGCTCGCGCGAGGGAAGCTTTTGCCGATTCCCGGCACGGTGCCGCAACTCGCCGCGCTTCCGCCGGGCTGCGCCTTTGAGCCCCGCTGCGCGAAGCGCATCGCCGAATGCGCGGCGGCAGTTCCTGACCTGCGTACCGCGGGGCCCGGCCATTCGGCGCGGTGCATCCTTGTTTAGTGGTGTCGGAAATCGAGCTCAATGACGGCGCCGGAAATTCTTCTCGAAGTGCGCGGACTGCGGAAGAGCTACCGCCGCGGCGGCGGGGTCTTTTCCGCAGGCGCCACGGGTTCCCCCGCCGAAGCGCGCTTCCCCGCGGTGGATGGTGTCAGCTTCGCGCTCGCGCAGCGCGAGACGCTGGCGATTGTGGGCGAATCCGGCTGTGGGAAGACGACCTTGGCGCGGATGATCCTGCGGCTCGTGGAGCCGGATTCCGGCGAGATTCGGTTCGGCGAGGATGACCTGCGTGCCGCGCAGGGCGAAAAATTGCGCGCCTTGCGGCGGCAGATGCAGATGGTCTTCCAGGACCCCTTTGCGTCGTTGAATCCGCGGATGCGCGTAGGGGAGATTGTCGGCGAGCCGCTCGCGATTCATGAGCCGAAGCTGCCGCACGCACGGCGGCGCGGCCTGGCCGACGAAATGCTGCGGCGGGTCGGGCTCGCGGACGATGCGTTGGATCGCTACCCCCACGAATTCTCCGGCGGGCAGCGGCAGAGGATCGGCATTGCGCGTGCGCTGATCCTGCGGCCAAAGCTGGTCGTCGCCGATGAGCCGGTCTCGGCGCTGGACGTTTCCGTCGGCGCGCAGGTACTGCTCCTGCTGCAGGAGCTGCAGAGCGAATTTGGCTTGACCTACATTTTGATCTCCCACAGCTTCCCGGTCGTCGCGCAAATGGCCACGTGGATTGCAGTCATGCGCGCTGGCCAGTTTGTGGAGGTGGGGCCCGCGGAGAAGATCCTGACCCGTCCGGAACATGTTTACACCCGGCAGTTGTTGGCGGCGGTGCCGGAAGTACCCTCTCGGGCAGGGCCCCCGGCGCCCGGCCCGTAAGGAAAGAATGCCTCCAGCCGGGATTTGCGCTAGACTCTCCCGCTGAAATCTTTCTCGGGCCCGCACGTATTGATCAAACTGAGAGTGCACGCACATCCTTGGTGGAGGAATCTTCAATGGCAACGACCCCTTCTTTGCCCACGCCAGAAGCGCAAGGCTCAATCAGTCCCATCGGGCGCATTATCGGGGCCCTTTTCAGCCCTAAACGCACCTTTGCCGATATCGCAGCCCGGCCGAGCTGGATTGCTCCCATAGCTCTGCTGACGCTGCTGAGCCTCGGCGTTTCCGCACTGCTCGTCCAGAAGATGGACTGGCGCAATTTCATGGAACAGCAACTCGCCAAGAATCCGCGCACGGAACAAATGCCCGCGGAGCAGAAGGCAAGGATTATCGAGACGCAGTCGAAGTACGCGCCGGCCTTCACTTATGCATTTGGGCTGTGTGGGCCGATTCTGGGGACCCTGGTGATCACACTCATCTACTGGGCTGCGTTTAATCTTTTTTCGGGAGCGGGGCTTAAGTACGGCACGGCGTTCGGTATCACGGCGCATGCCTTTCTGCCCAGCGTTCTCTCGAGTATCCTCGCGCTTGTCACCGTGCTTCTCAAGGCCCGGGGAGAGATTGATCCGGAGCATCTTCTGGCGTCGAGCGTCGGCGCGTTTCTGTCGGACGGCGCGCCGCGTTGGCTGGAATCTCTTGGGGCATCCTTGGAGCTCTTCTGGATCTGGTGTCTCGTCCTCTTGGCGGTCGGTTTCTCTGCGGCCAACCCGAAAAAAATCAAGTTCGGTTCTGCGTTCGGCACGGTCTTCGGACTCTGGCTGCTCTGGGTGTTGGCCAAAGTCGGTTGGGCCGCTTTCTAGTGCCGTTCCAACTTGATGCGCCTACAAGTTCGTCAAACCACACGACGCTCGCCCCTGAGGGTCGGTCGGCCCAGTTTACCTGCGATAAGTTGGGACGGCACTAGCCTGCCGCTTGCGAGCCTCTGCCGCAGCCGCGTCTCCACGTGGCTGGGGTTCCGCGGAGCCTGCTAAACTGGCGGCGTGGCCTTTTCATTTGGAATTCAGGCGACCGACCCAACCGGCGCGCGGCGCGGCCGGCTGACGACGCCGCACGGCGTCATCGAAACGCCGGTCTTTATGCCTGTGGGAACGGCCGCGACGGTCAAGGGTCTGCGACAGGAAGCGCTCGAGGAGTTGGGCGCGTCCCTCATCCTTGCGAATACCTATCACCTTTATCTTCGCCCCGGACATGAGCTCATCCGGAGCCTTGGCGGGATTCATCAATTCATGTCCTGGCGGGGAGCGATCCTCACCGATTCGGGCGGCTACCAGGTCTTCAGCCTGGCTGATCTGAGAAAGACGACCGATGCAGGCGTGCGCTTTCGATCACATCTCGATGGTTCGGAGCACCTGCTCACGCCGGAAAAGGCCGCGGAGATTCAACTCGCGCTCGGCTCGGACATTGCCATGGTACTCGATGAATGCATTGAGACACCCGCGCCGCGCGGAGCGGCGGAATCTGCGCTGAAGCGCACGACGGAATGGGCGCGGCGGGCGCGAATTCACTTTCGGGAATGCGCGCGCCGCAACGGAAACCCCGGGCAAGTGCAATTCGGAATCGTGCAAGGAGCCACGTTCACCGATCTGCGCCGGGAAAGCGCGCAGCAACTTCTGGAACTCGACTTTCCCGGATACGCCGTCGGCGGACTGGCCGTCGGCGAGCCGCACGAAGTCAGCTGCGAGATGACCGGGGAGGTGACGGCGCACCTTCCGAAAGACCGGCCGCGCTACCTCATGGGCGTGGGCCGGCCGGAGCAACTCGCGGACTACGTTGCGCTTGGCGTGGACATGATGGACTGCGTTCTGCCGACGCGCGCTGCGCGTCACGCCTGCCTCTACACGAGCGAAGGGCGCGTCCTGATCAAGAACGCGCGCTACGCCAACGACCAGCTTCCAATCGATTCGCGCTGTTCCTGCAGCGTCTGCGCGCGATATACGCGCGCATATCTTCGTCATCTTTTCGCTGCTGGAGAGCTGCTGGCGGCGGTCCTCGCGACCCACCACAATGTCCACTTTTACCTTGACCTGATGAGGCAAATCCGCGAGACTATCGGTTTTGGGAATCTGGCATCTTTCTCATCTGAGATGCACGCGCGCTATGCCGCGGGACCCGCGTAGCTGTGAGACCCGGAAGGCGTGCGCCGTCCGCGAGGCACCACGAGTCGATCGCTGCGCGATCCACAGATCGAAGAGAATGGTGCAGGGTCCATCAGCGAGGAAAGTTCTCGCTGGTGTGGCGTTACCCTCGCTTTGAATGCGCCGGCCGCCTCGCGGCGGGAATAGTGCAACGTAGGACCGTAACTTCAAGAGGATCGACCCAAACATGAACAGCTTCGCATCCATCTGGCTGCAGGGGCAGGGCGCTTCGGGACTGCTGGCCAGCCCGCTGCTCATGATGGTTGTCGTCATGGGCATCTTCTACGTGCTGCTGATTCTCCCGCAACAGCGCCGCCAGAAAAAGATTCGCGCCATGCTCGCCGCCGTGAAAGCCGGCGACAAGGTCGTCACCAGCGGCGGGATTTACGGCACCATCGCCGGCATGGACGGCGATACGGTCATTCTCCGAGTTGCAGATCAGGTCAAAATCCGCGTCGCGCGCTCCGCGATCGCGCAGGTGGAGGCTCCCGAAGATGCCAAGTAACCCACTGCGCCCCGGGTTCGCGCCTCTCATCCTCTGAACATGAATCCTAATCTGAAGTGGAAAGCGTTGTTTATTGCCGCAGTCATACTTGCCTGTCTCTTCGGTCTGGCGGGCCTTCCGACTTTTCCAACCTCGTGGGCGATGGTGAAGGATAATTTCAGCCATCAGATCCGGCTGGGTCTCGACCTGCAGGGCGGTACACACCTGATCCTTCAAGTGCAAGTGCAGGAGGCCATCAGCCAGGAGACGGACCAGACCGTGGATCGTCTCACCCAGCAGTTGCGTGCGAAAAACATTCGTTATGAAGAGATCCGCCGCGTGGACGACAAGCACATCTTGGTGCGCAATGTCTCCTCCGAGAGCTCGGCGCAATTTCGAGATTTGGTCAACGAGCAGCTTGCGAGCGTCTGGGACATGTCGGCTGCTGCCGGCGAGTCCGCCGGGTACCAGCTTGCCCTTCGCCCGAGCGCCATATCCGCCATTCAGCAACGCACGATGGACCAGTCGCTCGAGACCATCGAACGCCGCATCAACGCCCTCGGCCTTACCGAGCCCACGATCCAGTTCCACGGCCGCAACGACAATGAGATTCTCGTGCAACTTCCGGGGGAAGGCGACCCTTCGCGTGCCAAGGCCGTCATTCAGGCGGGCGGCCAGCTCGAATTGAAGCTCGTGGAAGATCCGACGGCATATCCTTCCGATCTCGCGGCGCTGTCTGCCCATAACGGAGTATTGCCGCCGGCGACGGAGCTGGTGCGGGGGCGTCCGGAGGGACGAACCTCTTCCGGGGCACCGGCGGGAGAGATCTGGTACATTCTCAGCCGTGCACCGGTGGTCACCGGGCGCGATCTGCGCAGCGCCCAGGAGAACAGGAATTCGCAGGTGCCTGGCCAGTGGCAGGTGAATTTCAGCCTCTCGACCGAGGCTGCCCGGCGCTTCGGCCCGTTTACGGAACAAAACATCGGCCGGCAGATGGCCATCGTCCTGGAGCACCGCGTCTATTCCGCGCCGCGCATCAACGGCCGCATTGACGATTCCGGTTTGATCGAAGGGAGTTTCGGCCAGGAAGAGGCGCACGACCTGGCGCTGGTGCTGCGCGCCGGCGCCCTCCCTGCTTCCATCAAGTATCTCGAAGAGCGTACCGTTGGCCCGTCGCTGGGAGCGGATTCCATCCGCCACGGCATGCAGGCATCCATCTTCAGCCTGATCGTGGTGATGATCTTCATGCTCATCTACTACCGCCTGGCGGGTGCCAACGCCGTCGTGGCGTTGATCCTCAACCTGATCATTCTGCTCGCGGTGCTGGCCTACTTCGGCGCGGTGCTTACGCTGCCCGGCATTGCGGGCGTCATCCTCACCATCGGCATGGGCGTGGACTCAAACGTTTTGGTGTTCGAGCGCATCCGCGAGGAGTTGCGCAACGGGAAGTCCGCACCGATAGCTGTCGATGCCGGGTTCAGCAAGGCATTTCTGACCATTGTGGACACGCACGTGACGACGGTGGTCTCTGCGGTTTTTCTGTTCCTTTTTGGAACCGGGCCGATCCGGGGTTTTGCCATTACCCTCACCATCGGTTTGCTCGCCAACCTGTTCACGGCGATTTACGTCTCCAAGACGATTTTCAGCTATCATCTGGCGAAAATGGACCGCCAGGCGGAACTGAGCATTTGACGGTAAGACTATGTAAGGGAGGACTTTAGTCCTCCCTGGATGAGACTCCTGGGGTAGGCTGAATCCTGCTTCCCCAGAGGCCGCGATTCGGGAACAATGCAAGGCCTGCTGGAGTCTAAAGAAGGGAAGTAAAAGACGGCATGGAGCTCTTCAAGCAGCCCAATATCGACTGGATGGGCAAAGCCAAGTACTTCTTTGCCCTGTCCGGGTTCCTGCTGCTCCTTGGGGGCATCTCCATCGTGAGCAAGCGCGGTCTCCGCTACGGAATAGACTTCAAGGGCGGCACGCTGGTTTATGTCCGCTTCGCCCAGCCCCCGGATCTGGACAAAATCCGCAGCGGCCTGACGGCGCAAGGGCTCGGAAACAGCGAAATTCAGAAAATCAGCGACATCGCCAATCCCAACACAAACGAAGTGGTGATCGGTCTTGAGCAGAAGGGGCAAGGCGAGGAGGCGCTGGATGCCGGGAAGGCGCAAATCCTATTGGCCCTGAAGGCGACCTACGGGACTGCCGCTTCGGCCAAAGCAGACTTGAATGCCGCCACGCCTGCTACGCTCTCCCAGTTTTTGATGCAGCGAGACCCGCTTGTCGCGGGCACGGCAGCCGCCGAACGCTATGCGCAGCTGTCCAAGAAATTGCTGGACTTCCGCGACAAGAATTCAGGTGGTGTCATTACCAACTTCGATGACCTGCGCAATGTGGACGGTGTGACGCCGCCCGTTCTCTCTTCCTTGAAAGACAACTACTCGCTCGGGGCCTTTGCCATCCGCAACGTGGAGATTGTCGGACCCAAGGTGGGCGCGGAGCTGCGCAACCGGGCGATTCTGGTTACCCTTTCTGCGCTGGGGGGCATGCTCGCCTATATTGCGTTCCGATTCGAGTTCGTCTATGGAGCCGCTGCTGTCCTGGCCGTATTCCATGACGTGCTGATTACCCTGGGCTTCTTCTCGCTTTTCCATTTTGAGATTTCGCTCACGGTCATCGCGGCGCTTCTGACATTGGTCGGGTATTCGATGAACGACACCATCGTCATCTTCGACCGCATCCGGGAAAATAACCGCTTGTTACGGAGGGAAGTGTTCGCGAACGTGGTGAACACCTCCATCAACCAGACGCTCTCGCGAACGATTCTGACGAGCGGCCTGACGTTTCTCACCGTGCTGGTCCTGTTCCTCATGGGCGGCCAGGTCCTGCGTGCATTCTCCTTTGCTCTGACGGTGGGAATTGTGGTAGGAACGTATTCCAGTTTTGGTATTGCCGCACCCCTGGTCGTCGCCTGGAATCGCTGGCGCGGCCAGGGCGCGCCGGCAGGCACCGGACCCGCAGCCGGAAACAAGGCCCGGGGCAGTGAGGCGGTCGCGGGACGCCTTGCTGCAGCCGGTAGGAGGTAGGAACTATGTTTGAAGACTTGGTGGAGAGTAGTCCAGTATCCAAGAAGACCAATAAGCCCTGGACGGTCATGGTTTCGTTGATCTTCGAGGTGGCATTCCTCGGAATTCTCATTCTCATTCCGCTGATCTATACCGAGGCGCTGCCGAAGACGATGATGGCCACGCTGCTCGTTGCGCCGCCGCCACCGCCGCCACCGCCTCCTCCGCCGCCGCCCGCGCAGATTGTAAAGGTGAAGCCGGTTCAGCATCTGATGCAGTCAGGTAAGCTGGTCGCGCCCAAGGCCATTCCGAAGGACATAAAAATCATCAAGGAAGAGGCCGAACCGCCCGAAATGATCACCGGCGTTTCCGGTGGTGTTCCGGGCGGCGTGCCCGGAGGCTCCGCGGGAGGCGTAATTGGCGGCGTGATTGGTGGCGTGGGTTCGAATCCGGCGCCGCCAAAGCCCCCCCAGCAGCGCATCCGCCAGGGCGGAAATGTGACTGCGGCGATGATTCTGAGCCGCATGCAGCCCATCTATCCTCCGCTGGCCCGCCAGACGCGCATCCAGGGCACGGTCAAGCTCCACGCGATCATTGCCAAGGATGGCTCGGTTCAGCAGCTCGAAGTGATCTCCGGGCATCCATTGCTTGTGCAGTCGGCGCTCGACGCCGTGCGGCAGTGGCGCTATAAGCCGACGCTGCTCAATGGCGACCCGGTCGAGGTGGACACGACGATCGACGTAATTTTCTCTCTGAACCAGTAGTCGGGGCGGGCGCGCAGGTCGTGGGGGCCGGGCGCGCCTGTTTCAAAGACGGGTTTCGCAAACAAACTCAAGGAGCAAACGAATGGTAGCCACTATGTATGTATTCGGGGTCATGCTCTTGCAAGTCGCGGGGCAGTGGGATCTTGTAAACATCTTCAAGTCGATGGGTACCCTGGCCAAGATCGTGGTCGCGATCTTATTCATCCTTTCCATCTATTCGTTCGGAGTGATGATCGACCGTGCCCTGATGTACAGCGCCGCGCGCAAGCAGTCGCGCGTGTTCGTTCAGCAGGTCGCGGGCGCTCTGCGCGAGGGCAAGCTGGACGAAGCCATCTCCATCGCCGAGCGCAACAAGAAGAGCCACATCGCCAAGGTCGTGGCGACGGGTCTCTCCGAATTCCAGTCCGCTTCGCAGACGGTTACGGACTCCGAACTGATTGACGCGGCGAAGCGCGGCCTGGAGCGCTCGGTCGCCATCGTTCACGCCGAAATGAAGCGTGGTCTTTCGGCTCTGGCTACGATTGGTTCGACGGCTCCGTTCGTCGGGCTCTTCGGCACGGTCGTGGGCATCATCAACGCATTCAAGGGCATTCAGGCCGAGAAGGCGACCGGTCTGTCGGCCGTGGCCGGCGGTATCGCGGAAGCGCTGATCACCACGGCGTTCGGTCTTCTCGTTGCCGTGCCCGCGGTGTGGGCGTACAACTACTTCACGAACAAGGTGGAAGCCTTCGACGTGGAGATGGACAATTCCTCGATGGAGCTGATCAACTACTTCATCTTGCGGCGCGGCGGAAAGAAGTAAGTCATGGCCTATAAGCCCGTAGCCGGGCCCCAGATGTCGACGCCGAACGTCATTCCCATGGCGGACATCATGCTCGTGCTGTTGATCATCTTCATGGTCGTCACGCCCATGCTCCAGAAGGGAATGTCGGTGGATCTGGCGACCGTGAAGAATCCGCGGGACTTGCCGGATGCCGACAAGGACGACGCCATCATCGTCGCCATCACCAAGGACGGCCATCTCTTCCTCGGCACCACCATGGTGTCAAAGGAAGACCTCACGGGACAGATCAAGGACAAAATCGCGAACCGGCTCGACAAGACCGTGTTCGTGAAGAGCGATGGACGCGCGAAGTACGGCGATGTGGTTGCCGCAGTGGACGAAATCCGTTCCGCCGGAGTGGATACGCTCGGGCTGCTGACGGAAAAGGCCAAAAGCGAGCGGCAGACGCCTCCGCCTCCGCCGGCCGATTGAGGGCCCGGTGGCGCGAAGCTTCCTCGGACAGACCATTCATTTGCGAAAGCTGAGACTGCCGCGCCGGAGAGTGGCTCCGGCGCGGCTTCACAGCCGGCGCCAGGGCATCCGGCCCGGCTGACAGGAGAACCGCAATGGCAATGCAGGTTGGAGAGAATAAAGGCGGCGCGCTGGCGGACATGAATGTCGTGCCGTTAATCGATATTCTCCTCGTGCTGATCATTATTTTCATGGTGATCACGCCGCTGATTCCGAAGGGGCTGGACACGCTCGTGCCGCAGCCTTCTCCGAACCAGGCGCAGCAAAACGTCGAACTGGAAAACAAGACCGTCGTCGTTCAGGTGCTGGCCAACAACAAGCTGAAGATCAACCAGGAAGATGCGACCTGGGAAGGGCTTCAGGGGCGCCTCGAAATGATCTTCAAGGAACGCGCCGAGAAGATCGCCTTCGTCAAGGGCGATGACAGTGTGATGTTTGCGGATGTCGCGCGCGCCATTGACATTATGCGGGCCGCTGGGATCGACAAGGTCGGCCTGATTACGGCAAAGCTCGAAGCCGGGCAATAGAGGATTTCGCCGGGTTGTGAGAGTCCTCCTCGCAAGGGAATTTCTTGTGTGCGAGGTGGCTCATGGGGTTTGCGGCCGGTGCTGCGAAGCGCGGAACCTTCGTTGCATTGAACATCGTTCCGTTGATTGACATTCTCCTGGTGCTGCTGGTGATGTATATGATCATCACGCCGCTAAAGTCCAAAGGGCTTCCGGCGCAGATTCCGCAGCAGAGCGAGACGTACGGACACAGGGTACCGGCTCCGGATCCTGGGACGGTGGTCGTAGAAGTCTTGAACGACGGTTCGCTGCGGATCAACCAGCAGGCCGTAGCGTGGGAACGATTGGGGGAAAGACTCAGCCTGATTTTTGCGCAACGCCGCACTCGCATCGCGTTTGTGAAGGGTGGACCCGCGAACGAGTTCTTCCGAATCGCCCAGGTGATTGATATCATGCGCAGCGCGGGAGTCGCCTCGGTCGGTTTGTTGACTCCGGAACTGGAACATGGGCAAGGAATAGTTTAGAGTGGCCCTCGCAGGGCGAGTTTGAATCTCAGCAGGGATGGTTGCTTCGATGAAGCTCAAAGCATCGGTACAGATGGGCCGCCTCGCGAAAGCGCTTGCGGTTTTGGCGGCGCTCGCACTTTTCGGCATGGCCACGGCGGGCTGCAATAAGCTGAAGGCCCGCGACCTCCTCAACAAGGGGGTCGCCTCCTTCAAGAACGGCCAGTATGACCAGGCCGTGGAACAGTTCAAGGAAGCCAAGGCGCTTGATCCGGACCTGATGAACGCGCGCCTCTACCTGGCCACCGCCTATGCCAGCCAGTACATCCCGGGCGCTCCCTCCGAAGAGAACGTCAACCGTGGCAAGCAGGCCATCGCCGAGTACCAGGAAGTCCTGGTGAAGGACCCGAACAATATCAGCGCAATAGACGGGATTGGCTCGATCCTCTTCCAGATGTCCGGTCAGCCGTATGACCCGAAGAAATTCGAGGAATCGAAGACCTACCACCAGAAGCATATCGAGCGCAAGCCGGAGGACCCGGAGCCGTATTACTGGGTCGGCGTGATTGACTGGACCCTCGCCTTCCGCGCAAACGCAGAAATGCGCGCCGAATACAACAAGGGCAGCATCAAGAAGCAGGTGAAAGATACGGACCCGCTTCCTGCGAAAGTGCGCGACCAGTACGCTGCCAAGTATGCACCGCTCGTGGAGGAAGGCATCCAGAACCTCGAGAAGGCCATCAAGCTGAGACCCGATTACGACGATGCCATGGCCTACCTGAACCTGCTCTATCGCCGGAAGGCGGACGTAGTCGGCACCGAGCAGGAGCGCGCCGACCTTTTGAAACAGGCCGACGACCTCGTGGACAAGGTCAAGGAAATCAAGCAAAAGAAGCTGGAATCGCCGTCACCGCAACCTTCCTGAGGCTCGGCAAACCTCCCAGATGTGAAATTGCAACGGGGCGAGACGCGAAGCGCCCCGTCTCCTTTTTCTGGCGCGTGCTGAAGGGGAAAACGTCTGATTCGTCTCTGCCGCGCCCTGGCGTAGAATGTAGGTAATGCCGCCACGCTCCAATCCGCTTCTGAATTTCAGCCGGGACCGCGTCGCGCGGCACCTCGACGCGCGCTTCGAAGAGCTCGTGCAGAAGCTGCAGGCCAACCGTCCGGGGGATGATGCCGGCCTCCTGCGCCGGGCCTACGAACTGGCGGGCCAGCAGCACAAATCGCAAACGCGCCAGTCCGGCGAGCCGTATCTCTCGCATCCCCTCGAGGTCGCCCACATCCTCGCCGACTTGCGCATGGATGTCACGACCCTGACGGCGGCGCTCCTGCACGACGTCGTCGAGGACACCAAGCTGCCCCTCGACAAGCTTGCCGCTCAGTTCGGAGACGAGACCGCGCGGCTCGTCGAGGCCGTGACGAAAATCAGCCGGCTTGACCTGCTGGCCCCGGAAGCGCGCCAGGCGGAAAACGTCCGCAAGATGCTCCTGGCGATGGTGAACGATGTTCGCGTCGTACTGGTGAAGCTGGCCGACCGGCTCCACAACATGCGCACCCTGCAGTACCTCGACTCAGAGAAGCAGCGCCGCATCTCGCGCGAGACGCTCGATCTCTATGCTCCGATCGCGCACCGCCTGGGCATGTCGGTGCTGCGCGGCGAGCTCGAAGATCTGGCGTTTCAGTATCTGGAGCCGGATTCATTCCTGGCGCTCCGCAAGGATGTGGCGGACAAGAGCCGCTCGCACCAGAAATTCCTCGACGAGGTGCAGGACACCATCCGGAAAAGACTCGTCGCAAACAGCATTCCCGCGGAAGTCGAGGGCCGCGTCAAAGGGCTCTTCTCGCTCCACCGCAAGAGCGCGCGGCAGCAGCGCTCGTTCGAACAGATCTACGATTTGCTCGCGATTCGCGTGATCAGCGATAACGAGCGCAATTGCTACGCCGCGCTCGGCGTCATTCATCAGATTTGGCAGCCCGTCCCCGGACGGTTCAAGGACTACATCGCCATGCCGCGGCCGAACCTCTATCAGTCGTTGCATACGACCGTCATTCACCGCGGTCAGCCCTTCGAGGTGCAGATCCGCACGCAGGAGATGCACCGCATCGCCGAGGAAGGCGTCGCGGCGCACTGGAAATACAAGGACGGGAAGCCCGTCTCGGATGCGGACGACCGGCGCATCGGCTGGATGCGGCAGTTGATCGAGTGGTCGCAGGACGTCCAGGAACCGGGAGAGTTTCTCTCGACGCTCAAGGTGGACCTGTCTCCGCTCGACGTGTACGCCTTCACGCCGAAAGGCCGCGTGCTCGAATTGCCGCGGGGCGCCACGCCGGTGGACTTTGCCTACACGGTGCACACGGAAGTGGGCCATCAGTGCGTCGGGGCGAAGGTGAATGGCCAGATCGTCTCACTGCGGTACGAGATCACCAACGGCGACGTAATCGAGATCCTGACCCAGAAGGGCCATGCCCCGAGCCAGGACTGGCTCAGTTTCGTCAAGAGTTCGCGCGCGAGGAGCAAGATTCGCCATTGGCTCAACGATCATGAGCGCGAAGAGGCCCTGGAAATCGGCCGGCGGCTGCTCGAAAAAGAAGCGCGCCAGTTCGGCCGCAGCCTGAAGAAGATCTCGGAGGAGGATCTCGCGCGCGTCGGCTCGGATTGCGGCGTCGGAGCTCGCGTCGAAGATCTTTACGCCGCAGTTGGCTTCGGCAAGTTCTCCGCGCGGCAGGTGATCGCCCGGGCCCTCGGCGAAACACCTCCGGCGGCCGCGCCCCCGGCGGAAGAAACTTCGCGGCCGTTGGTCAGAACGGTAAAGCGGATGCTCGGGATTGGCGACGCCCCTTTGCTCGTCCGTGGACACGACGACCTGCTCGTCTTTCGCGCGAAATGCTGCAATCCCATCCCCGGTGACGAAATCATCGGATATGTCACGCGCGGCCGGGGTGTTGCGGTGCACACCCGCGCCTGCCCCAACGTGCAAAACCTGCTTTACCAGACCGAGCGGCGGACGGAGGTCAAGTGGGGCAGCGGCGGCGCGGCGACTTTCCCAGTGCAACTTCTTATTCGCACAAAAGACCGCCCCGGCGTGCTCGCCGAGATCACCTCGGTCATCAGCGATGCCGGATCCAATATCCGCACGCTCGAAAGCCGCCCGGATGGCGTCAATGCCCGTGTCGACGCCAGCCTCGATATCGCCGACCGCCGCCAACTCGAGGCCATTCAAACAAACATCAAGAAAATCTCCGGCGTTTACGGCGTCGAGCGCGTCTATCGCGTCTAGTGCGAGGGCACCTGTCCTTTTGCCGGGTATCCCACACGGCACAGAGAAATGCCTTCGCCTCCGGGCTCGTTAGAATGAGAGCATGCGCAGACTCCTGCTTTCGTGCACCCTCTTCGCGTGTCTTGCCGCGGGCTGTAAGCAGCATCCGCTGACGGACTACCGCCCGCTCGATCAGGCTGGCATGTGGTTCGGCAAGGTTCAGGAGCTCAAAGCCCTCAACGCGGACGACTCGGAAATCGCACAGCTTGTCAGGTTAAAGCAGGCGGGCATTTCCGACGACACCTGCGTCGAACTGGTGAGCGCCGCACACGTGCGCAAGCACGATTTCGTCAGCTCGGACGCGGTCATCAATCTCTACCGCGGGGGCTTCAGCGAGGCGGAGATTCTGGACATTGCCCGGACCGACAGGATTGATTCGCTCAGTCTCGACGCGGTGACGCTCCGGCTGACGGGACTCTCGAGCGCCGCGGTTCTTACCCTGCTGCACCGCCAGGCGCGCGGCCTTCCAACTCTCTCCGGCCCGGTCATCGGCCGGCTGAAAAACACCGGCCTGACAGACAACCAGATTATCGAGCGTGTCAATCAGGGGATGACGGACGAGAAGGCGGAGAAAGAAATTGCCGCCCGTCTCCGTGCCCGCAACCAGACCGGCTTTGTGCGCAACTACGGCCGCACCCGGCGCTAACTTGCCGTTTGCCGGTCGCCCCATCCGGCCCTTGCTTTTGCTTCCTCTCCTCTGCCTCGCTACAATCATCCCGCCTTGCTGCGCATCTCTTCCAATCGGATCGTTGCGGCTGCGCTCCTGGTTCTCGCCGCACTGTGGGCCTCCTCCTGCGCCGCGCCGCTCGGGCCGGGCTACTCCGTGGAGAAGCAGGCTCTCGAAATCCATTTTGTGCCGCAGCCGGAACCCCATCTCCTGATTCACGCAAGCTATTCCCTCGTCAATTCCGGCCATCAACCTCTGACCGCGATTCGGTTTCTGCTCCCGGCAGCGGCAAATTTCCGCCGGAAGGAAACCCATGCTGATTGGGATGGACAATCCGCGGCCTTGGCCCTGCCGGCGGGGCCGCAGACGGCCCTGCGGGCCGACACTGCCGAAATCCCTCTGCCAGCGGCTTGGCCGCAGAAGCAGAAACATCTGCTGACCATCAGCTATGAGTTGTCCACCGGTTCCGCCGCCGGCGCTTATCTTGCCGTTTCCAAGGATACATTTTTTGCTTCTGCAGGCAGTTGGGCTCCGGCCCTTCTGCCTCCCGCGGGGTTCCTCGCGAAGGGAGGCAAGCCTCCGAAGAAATGGGAACTTTCCTTGCTCCTCCCGGCGGGCTTTTTGGCGCACGCAAGCGGCGAGAACCGCGGGACCCGCAGGAGCGCGGGCGGATGGACATACCGTTTCGAACAGCGTCCGGAGGATTTCGCCGCTTTCGCGGCGGGGGGACGATACGTCGAGCAACAAATGCGCGCACGCGGAGAGGCGGTCGTCTTCTGGACACTCCAGCCTTTGCAGGGAGAGCCGGTGCGGGCTGCCGGAGAGCGGATTGCCGAGCGCGTCCGCTATCTTGAAACCGAATATGGCCCGCGTGGACCAGGAGGACCCCCTATGCGGCTCCTGGAATGCATCGTTCCTCGGGAAGAGTTCGGTTGCGGTCAGCTTCCGGGGGTCGTGCTATTGCCCGCCGCCTGGTTTCGCGGAGACCCCGGCAAAGAATTTTTCGAAAATGTTGTGTTCGAATTCGCCTACACCTGGTTTGGCGATACGGCGAACGTGGACCTGGAAAAGGAACCCCTGCCCATGGATGCCCTGCCTGCCTACGCGGGCTGGGAGGCACTGGCGAATTCCGAGGGCGGTAATGCGCGAATGGAACGCATTCGCCGGCTCATCCTGGATTACGACGAGCGCTCAAAGAAATGTGTAGAGAACTCCATCCTGGACCTTTCTTCTTCGGACCCTGGCTGCGAATACCCTCTCGCCTGGGCGAAAAGCGGCCTTTTCTTTTTTGCTCTGGAGGACCGCTTCGGTAGAGAAGCAATGCACCGGGGGATGCGCCATCTGGTGCAGTCGCGCCGCGGCCAGTTCATGACCTTGTCCGATCTGATCTCCGCGCTCGAGCAAGAGTCGCATCAGAATGTCGCGGAGTATGTCCGCCTCTGGCTCAAGCATCCCGGCATTCCCGGGGAGTTTCGCGCGCGCTATGCAGTCCAGCCCGCGCCGGCAGCAACTTCTTCCAAGGAGACCACACCATGAAAAGCGTTGTTTTGACGGAGCGCGCGCCAAAGCCCATCGGGCCGTATTCGCAAGCGATCAAGGCCAATGGGTTCTTGTTCGTCTCGGGCCAAGTCGCGCTGGATCCCAAGAGCGGCGAATTGGTGAACGGCGACGTTGGCCAACAGACCGAACGCGTTCTGGAAAACCTGAAGGCGATCCTGGAGACGGCTGGCGCCAATCTGCACCATGTCCTCAAGACGACGGTTTATCTGAAAGACATGAATGAGTTCGCGGCGATGAATGAAGTCTACGGAAGGTATTTCTCCGCGGCGCCGCCCGCACGCGCCACGGTACAGGTCGCGCGGCTTCCCAAGGACGCACTCGTCGAAATCGAGCTCATCGCGACCGCATAGGATCGTCGCCGGATTTCCAGTGACTTCCAGTGACGGCGGATCGCAGCGCTTGGAGGAACTGCCTACGGTCTGTCGGGGCTTTCGAGGGCCTCGAGCACGGCCCAAATAGTCACGGCGCCCGTCACGACAGTGGCGACGAGCAGGAATTTGTTTTGTGCCGCCTTGCGCGGTAATCCGCCGCCGGATCCCTTCGTCCTCGCTCCGCGCGGTCCCTGCGGCTCCGGACTGGCGGGCAGATCCAGCAGAACCCGGTAAGACGTCGCCTCGGGGATGATCTGCGTTTCATCTTCTACGGTGATGGCCAGCGCCCCGCGGCGGCTGCTGACGACCAGCTCTTTCGGTCCGGCAAGGGTGACCTGCGCCACGGTGAGGCCGTCGCTCTGCGGACGAATATGCGCCGTTGCTGCCAGCAGTTCGATACCATTTGCCGTGGAAGTCGAAAAAATCGCCGTGCCCGCGTTCAGCGTTGCTACGGTTACGCCGCCATCACTTGTAAGCGTCGCGGAACTCATTGCCGCGAGATAAAACCGCGCGGCCCCTGTGCGAACCTGCAAGGATCCCTTCTCTCCTGTACTGACGCGGTCTCCGCCGAAGACGCTGGAACCGGGCGACGCGGCCGCATCGCCGAGATGAGCACGCTCTGCCGTCACGATGATGCCCAGGGAATTTGACGAGCTACCGGGAGTGGAAAAACCGATCAGACAAACGGTGACAACCAGCGCCAGGGACTCGCGCACACGCATAAACGGCGCCTCCAAAGAGGGCTGAAGAAAGAATACGCACTCGCGGATGCGCAGTCAATGAGCAAAGCAAACAGCATTTCCGAAAAACCTTTTCACCCCGCCTTCCGCCGGGCATGCTTCTGGTCACCGCATCGAGACACTGTTACAATGCCCTCACGCAATGGCTGACTGGAAGCAGATCCAAGCACGCATCCGCCGCGCCCGGACGGGCGCCGATCCCGCCGGACAACTGAAGATGCTCTTCGAGAAAACGCGCGACGCGATGGCGGCATTTGAGCTGGCCAAGCACCTGGAAGGCGCCGGCCAGCCGGCGGAAGCCGCGCGCTGGTACCAGACAGCCGCGGAGCGGTTTCGCCGCGCCGACTGGAAGAAAAAAGCGGAAGAGGCTGCGTCGCGGCTCGGCGGCGGAGTCAGTATGGAGCAGCATTTCGAGAGCATGAGCTTCGCTCCCTCCCTTTCCGGGGAAGCACTGCCCGAGCCGTCTCCGCAAAGCCCGAGTCAGGAATCATTCGAGCCGGCGCAAACGGAAGTGGAGCCGGAGCCCGCTGCCACGCCGGTTGCGGCAGGCGCGCCGGAATCCCCTGCGCCCGAGGAGAAGAAGCGCCGCCGCCGCGGTCGTCGCGGTGGACGAAATCGCCGCCGCGGAAAAAATTCGGTTCCCGGTGTGAGCGTGACGTTGCCGCGGCCCGTCGAGCCAAAGGTATTGGCGGCTCCAGTCGAAACACACCCCGCCCCACCTCCGCCTCGAACGCCGACCAGTGAATCAACCGGGCCGGGAATTCGGGGCCGGTCCGGCGATCCGGCGCTCTCCTCGCGGCTCGCGCATCTGGAAATGCAGCTTCGCCGCCTGCTCGCGTCCCCTCCCTCCCAGATGGATGAGGCTAGCCACGCGCCGGCGGGCCCTGGCGTGTTTCTGGTCAGCGATTCCGACCAGATCACCTACTACTACTCGGAATCCTGCAAGACTCTGCGCATTGGCATCGGGAGTCTCTTGCGGGCCGGGGGGCCTCGTAGCGGTGAGGAATCGTTGAAGTCGCGCTTTGCCGACCACCTGGGTATCCCGGAGACGCGCGTCGCGAAGTACCTCAACGATCATTGCGTGGTCCGCTGGCTCCAGCTTGACGAGGGCGCCTCAAATTTTGCCCACTTCGTCGTCGCCATCCTCCGCCCGGTTCTGAACGACTGAAGGGCCGCGACCCGTGGTTCGTGACGTGCGTCTCGTGGAAGAGTGCGCAGTCGAGAGCCAGCAATTTGACAGGATCGTAAGGCGAGCGTAGTTAGCTGCATTACACCCTCACCTATTTTTGTAACTGCATATTCCAAGAGATTTCAAATCCTATGTTTTATATCTGCAGATTCGAAAGAGTTCCGTCTCAAAACTCATGGCGCCGCGGCCGCCTGTACCACTGGCGGCCGCCGTATTGCCCGGCAACTGTCCCAAGGTACAGTTGTTCGCGCTCGGCCGCCGGACTAATCTTTTCATTTGGTGCGCGAGCCCGCCCGCACAAGTGCGCCTCGAGCGTACTGGGAGCGCTCCGCGCTCGGGGCGGGATCCACGGGAAGCGAGGGCGGTCGAATGAGTGAGACTTTGTTGAAACCTCTGGCAGCCTCTGCAGTAGCGCCCATGCCGGGCGGGCCTCTTGCGAGTTCGTCGGCGCAGCCGGCCGCCGAGACGTGGATTCTCGGAGCCGCGGCAGAACGCGCCCCTTCCCCCGATCAGATCCTGCGCTTCCGGGAATCGGAGAGGGCGCTCCACTGGTCCATCGCCGTTCCTTTCCTGGTCTGCTACGCGAGCGCCGTGATCCTGATGCTATTCTACAATTCCCATCCCCACCGTGCGTTCCGGGATGTCTTCTCGTGGATTCACCGCATCTCGGGCGCCTGCCTAATCGTCCTGCCTCTCCGGACGGCGGTGAAGAATTGGAGCGATTACAAAATCCACCTGTACAACATCCGCCAGGCCTGGACCTGGGCGCTCGAAGACCTGAAGTGGCTCGCGCTCATGGGTGCGGCCGCGTTCAACAGCCGCATCTCCCTTCCCGAGCAGGGCAAATTCAACGCCGCGGAGAAGTTGAACTTCATGATGGTTTTGTCCACATATCCCATTTTCATCGCCACCGGCTTGCTCTTGTGGATGCCGGGGATCCAGTTTGTGTCCTGGATCGTTCACGTCGCCCTGGCTGCCATCGCCACTCCCCTGATGCTCGGCCACATCTACATGGCGACGATCAACCCAGGGACTCGAGTGGGTCTCAGCGGGATGTTTTCGGGTTACGTGAACCGCGAATGGGCGAAACACCACTATCACCGCTGGTATCGGGAGAATTTCGAGAACCACAAGAAGGCGGACGCTCGCGACACCACTGGAACGAATTAAGGCTCTTTGAACGAAGTTTTTCGAGCCGGCGTTTTCTCTGTCGAGAACCGCGCATGGCTAGGAGCGGCCAGACCGCCGATTCCACCCAGACAAGCTCCCCACACGGACCCCTTCCGGCTGGGAGTCGAACAGTCCATAGCAACTATTTCGGGGATGGGGCCTAGAAGTAACCCCCTTTTGGTACCCCCAGTTTCCCCGTTCACTGCCCCAAGTTGCCGTTCGACCCCTGGAACCGCCCGTTCCCCGCATCGGACTGGATTCCCGTCCAGGTAACGGGCAAGCTATAGGAGGCCAAAGACTTATAGG
>JBGQHF010000036.1:0-28717 GCA_041497835.1 Terriglobia bacterium | reverse complement strand
TCGCGTTCGCCGTCACCAGCGTCATCCCGTGCCGCAGCGCTTGCCCTGCGATCAATAGATCGTAGGCTCCGATCGGCTTTCCTGCGGCTTCCAGCGCGGCCCGCACACGGCCTGTGACCCTCGCGTCTTCCTCTTCGTAGGCCAGCAGCCGCACGGGCCCCGAAAAGAACGCCTCCACCCGCGCCGCGTTTCCCTCCGGACGCTTGCTCTTCGCCACCCCATACCACAGCTCAAACGCCACGACGCTCGAAACCATCACCTCCGCGCCGCCTGCGGTAGCTTTTTGAAGCCTCGCGCGCACCGCCGCTGGCTCGCCGTTGATCACCGCAATGCACGCGTTCGTGTCCAGAAGATACTTCATCGAAACATCTTGCCCCGCGGCGTTTTTGGCTGCTTGCGCCCTTTCGCCAGAAACGCCCCGTCCTTCAGCCGGTCAAGCGCGGCGTACCACTTCTTCGTATCCGAAAAGACCGGCTCGAGCAAGACTCCTTCTCCGACCCGGCGCACCCGCACGCAATCTCCCTCGAACCGCAATTCCCGCGGCAGCCGCACCGCCTGGCTCCGCCCGTTCCGGAAAAGCTTTGCCGTCTCTCTCTTCGCCATCTCCGCACCTCGGCACAAGTATATATCATAAGTCTATACCCGCCAAGCGCGCCACCGTTGTCGGGGCGGGAAAACTTGAAAAGGACATTACTCATCTGTCCGAAGAGCCGCGCAGCCCTGCGAATTCCTGTTGCGGTTTGGACTGCGGAAGGGAACAATCATTCTGAGAGCAAATAATTGCTGCGAACTCTTTCCAGGCGCATCTCGGTCGAAGAGCTTGCCAACACGGTCACGCACGGCATCGGCCTCGCCCTGAGCCTTGTCGGCTTCGTCGTCTTGCTGGTCCTGGCGGTCATGCGCGGCAGCGCCTGGCACATTGTCAGTTGCGCCATCTACGGCAGCACGCTCGTGTGCCTCTATGCGGCCTCGACGCTCTACCACGGCATCGCCTCTCCGCGCCTGAAGCGCGTCCTCAAAGTATTCGATCATTCCGCCATTTTTCTGCTCATCGCCGGAACCTACACGCCCTTCTTGCTCGTCAACCTGCGCGGGGGCTGGGGCTGGTCGCTGCTTGGCATCGTGTGGGGACTCGCCATGGCCGGAATCATTTTCAAATTCCTGTTCGTGGACCATTTCAAGATCTTGTCCACGGCGGTCTATCTTCTGATGGGCTGGCTCGCTTTGATTGCGGTGAAGCCGCTTCTCGTGTTGGTCCCACTCGGTGGGCTGCTCTGGTTGCTGGCTGGCGGACTCCTGTACACCAGCGGGGTCGTCTTTTATGCGTGGAAGCGAATCCCGTACAACCACGTCATCTGGCACGTCTTCGTCCTGGCAGGAAGCGCCTGCCACTATTTTGCCGTGCTCCGCTCCGTCCTCCCGCCGGCGAAATCCTGACCCGCCGGTGACGATTCTACGAAGAATCGTCATCCCGCCTGTCCCGAGCGTAGCCGAGGGGAGCGTAGTCGAGGGATCTCTCTTCACGATTCCACGAAGAAACTTGTGGTGAGCCTGGCCGAACCATCGTCATCCCGCCCGCCCGCCGCATTCTGGCGGGAGCGTAGTCGAGGGACGATTTCCGCGGATCTGGACGCCCTCGAGCGAGCAGAAGGATCTCCGGCAGTTGCTGATTCACCGGTACAAGGTGGTGCGGCTGCGGGCCCAGGCGAAAAATGGATTACAGCACCTGGCGATGAACCAAGGCCTGCAGAAGAAAAGGCATCTGTGGAGTAAAAAGGGACAGAAGTTGCTGAACGAGCTTCCGCTGCGGCCGTGGGCCAGCCGGCGGCGAGAAGACCTGCTCAGTGTCATGAAGATGCTCGACCAGCAGATTCAGTCGCTGGACCTGGCGGTGACCGAAGTAGCCGAGAAAGATCCGGATGCGCGGTTGCTGATGACGCAGCCGGGAGTGGGGCCGATCACTTCGCTGGCGTTTGTGCTGACGATGGGCGATGTGAACCGTTTTCAGAGGGGCAAGCAGGTGGCGAGTTACCTGGGGCTGATTCCGCGGGAGCACAGTTCGGGCGGACACCAGCGGCTGGGGTCGATCAGCAAGCAAGGCAACCGGTTTATGAGAATGCTGCTGGTGGAAGCGGCGCAGGTGGCGGTGCGCTGCGATCCGCAGATGAGACAGGAGTATTTGCATCGCTGCCACGAGAAGCCGAAAGGAGTGGCGAAAGTGGCGGCGGCGAGGAAGTTGGCGATTCGACTCTACTGGATGCTGCGCACGCAAAAGCGGTATCCGGAGATCGTTTCGATCGAGAGCAGCTCGCGGGTGCCCCTGGTCGTCCGCCACGGCGGATAGACCGAAGTGTTGATTGGGCGCTCTCGCCCCGGTCGAGACCGGGATTCGGATAGAAGAATCATGGCTGATGTTTCGGCCGTATCGATGGTTGGTGAAACGGTCCGTTTCACCGAGAAATGATTCACCGTGAGACTTTCAGAGCCTCGGTCCTCAACCACTCTGACAACAACGCGGTGCTTCAAAGCATTGCGGTGAAGAAGTGTCTCTTGACAACGCCTTCGCTCTTATCGAAGGGCACCCAGAACCTTCTCCTGTGTTACGTCGGGGCAATCCGCCCAACTTGCGAGTCGGATGACAACTATGTTGATCTGATGCCGATGCCGATGCCGATGCCGATGTCGCGAAGACGACAAGCGCTTATTCCTAACCCACGAAGCCCCGTCATTTCGGGCCTCGGACTGGCCATACCCTTATGGTGTTGACCTTGGGTCCCCCTGCAACTTCGCCTGATTGAAGTTGCGCGAACCATCCGTAATTGGGCAGGCTCGTCGCAAGCGGGCAAGATGCCCCACCATCGCATGCCGAAGTCGTTGACGACCAGTACGTGACAGGAGATGCCCATATAACCAATGCCCACGGAGAAGTGGAGTAGCAACCGGTTCCCGTTTTGTTCGGTATTGCGGGGCCGTTGGGGTCTTGTGCACAGCTGGGTTGGACTAACGCCGACCAATCTTCTCGTGTTGGCAACCGCCAGCTTCCCGCCGCCGATCCATCCGTAAGGCCACACTGACCACTTTGCAGGCTCGCGGCCGAGTTGTTCGCTGCGGCAAAGTCCATACTCGTGAAGCACCCTGCATCCTTGAGCCAAATCAACCCGGTCAGCGTGTCTGTCACCGTCCCGTTGCCACAGTCCACGAAGCGGTTCTGGTTGTCGTAACACTTCCCCGCACCTGTCGGCCCTGCGGGTCCCTGTGGTCCTTGGGAGCCTGTAGGGCCAGACGGCCCGGCTGGTCCAGTTGGACCCGCTGGCCCCTGTGCCCCAGGTACGCCGGCCGGACCGGGAATGAGGGCGCCAACGCCAAGTTGCCCGCTGGAATTTATGAAAACCGGGAAACCGCTGGACATATTTGTTCCCGAGATGCCCCCAATAAATGTCCGGTTTTGAAGATCGCCAATTCGGATCGTCGAATCGTCGCTCGAGGTCCCTGCGTTTCCAATCATCAGGTTATTGCTGCCAGCAGTTAGATTTGATCCTGCGAATTGCCCAATTGCTATATTGTTATTCCCACTGGTCGCTTGCAATAGTGAAGCCACCCCAAGAGCAGTATTTAGAGAACCGGTGCTCGACGAAAGAGCGTTGTTCCCGATCGCCGTGTTGTTATTTCCGGCAGAGTTCTGCGCCAAAGAGAAAACCCCTATAGCGGTATTCCCGTTTCCTGAGCTCGCCGCGGTCATTGAGTTGTAGCCCACGGCGGTGTTGTACAGTGCCAATTCGTTCGCCAAAGCATTGTCACCGACTGCAGTGTTGAAATTTCCGTCGGCCATTCGCGCCAGTGCTTGATTGCCGACGGCCGTATTCGCACTCCCGGAGGCATTGTTCACCAACGCTGATACTCCGACGGCTGTAATCGAGCTATTCGTAATTACATTTGAGTTCGGCGGACCCGGGGGCCCTTGTGGTCCTGTCGCTCCAGTCGCTCCGGGAAGGCCTTGTTGTCCTGTGGGGCCGGTCGGTCCTGCGGGACCTTGTAATCCTTGCGGACCAATAGGCCCCTGGGGTCCCACCGCCCCGTAGGTGACGACAAACGGGAATGTACTCCTCTGGCTATTCGTGATCGCCATTAAATAGGACCCTGGAGCTAACGTCGTAGGCAGGTTGGCAACGACAGTTGTGTTAGTGGATGACACCAAGGTGAGCTGCAGCGTATTGAAAATGACGATCGGCGCCGCGGTGGCAGGTTTGAAGTTCGATCCTGAAATCGTGATTCGGTTGGGGGAAGCTGAATAGTTGATTGCGGTGTTGACAATCACTGGTGCTTGCGCAGCCAAGGGCAAACCCGCCACGAGCATCGCCGAAAAAGTGAGAACAATGAGGCGCACGCGATTGGTCATAATTGTCAATTCAACCCTCCTAGGGGGATGGTCACCTGAAACGCTCTTTTCCGGATTGGACGTCCGGACAAATCCGAGTGCCAAGTGACTGGCGTAATCTGTCCCGATAGCCCAGCCGGAGTCAATCACCAGTCGGCCAATTTCATGTCACCAGGTAATGGCCTGATTTAGAGGCGCTTAGGGAAGTTATGAATGAATTTAAGGCTAGGCACCGGCGAAACCCTTTGTTAAAGTCCTGGGCAATGCCAAAATTGGGAACTAGCGACACTTGAGCGAACCGACATCCAGCCATCTGTTTGGCTTTAGCTCCTTCGTTGTCAATCTGGAAACCGGGCAACTGCTGCGACACGGGCACCGGATTAGGCTCCAGGAAAAGCCGTTTTTGATTCTGGTGGCGTTACTGGAAAGGCGCGGGGGAGTCGTAACGCGAGAAGAGCTGCACCATCGGCTGTGGCTGGACAACACCTTCGTCGATTTCGATCACAATCTGAATAACGCTGTCAACAAACTGCGTGAAGCGCTGAACGACTCGGCCGAGAAACCGCGTTATATCGAAACGATTGCTCGAAGGGGCTATCGCTTCATTGCAGAACTGGAAGTAGTTTCCAACGGATCGAAACTAGAATCGTCCGCGGAAACGGATGCCGCAGAAGAAATCAGCTCTGCACCGAATAACGGAAGTGGCATGTTAGAAATTGAGGCGATGCCATTAGGAGGGGCAACCGAACTTGTAGCCGCGCAAAAAAAACCATGGGTTAGGCGATTGCGTCCCGGGCTTGCCGCGCTCGTTATTGTTTCCGCCGCTCTGCTGGCCGGTGCCTTGGTTTTTCCTTTGCTGAGGAAGGGCCGTGCCTCGCGGTCGCACCGTGCCCCTGTTGTAACCGCCCAAACTACTCGTTACGTATTCGTCGCGGATTACAGTCAAAGCGCCGTTTGGGCTTATTCAGTAAATCCTTCAACTGGAATTCTGGAGCCCGTAGGCTCAACTCCTTTCAAGTCTGGGGAACACTCTTATCAAGCGGTGCTGACGCCTGGCCTCAGCTTTTTGTACGTCGCCAATCGGGGCCGCGCGGATGGAGTCTGCGGGAAAGGGTGCAATATTTCTGGCTATGCAGTTGATCATATCAGCGGACGCTTGGATAAACTCGATGGCTCGCCCTATCTGGCTGGTTCTGGGCCCGTTGCAATTTCAATGCATCCATCTGGAGAGTTTATATACGTTGTTAATGTAATTTCAAACGACCTCTATGCATACGCCAGGGATCCAAATGGGAATCTAAAACAGACTGGTCCACCGCATGCGGTAGGAACGCATCCATTTTTTGTGACTACAAACCCTTCTGGACAATTTTTGTACGTAGGCAACCAGGATGACGGTACTATTTCGGCGTTCACGACGGGAAAAGGCGACGAGTTGAAGCCTATCCCAGGTCCACCTTTCAGATCAGGTTTACGGCCAAGGTCGATGACCATCGATCCGACTGGTCGATTTGCATATGTCGTAAATTATGGAGTAAATCCCTATGAATCCCGCGAATCGGCGTGCGTAGGAACCTACGGAAATGCGAGTGGGAAGGGTTGCACAATATCGGTATTTGGGATTGACCAGAATACGGGGGCACTCTCCCAGATTGAAGGCTCGCCCTTTGAGTCGGACGGCATCAACCCCTTAATGTCCGTAATGGATAGTTATGGGAAATACTTGTTCGTCGTAAACGTAACGTCCAATGACATTAGCGTTTTTGAAGCGGATGCTAAAATGGGCTCAATCCGCCGCGTGCCAGGCTCGCCATTCTCCACAGCCCGGGAACCAGTCTCGGTGGCGCTCGACTGGTCTGACTCGTTTCTGTACGTGCTTAGTGCGTCCTCCCATAACATCTCGCAATTTGCTGTAGAAGACAACGGACGGCTACATCCGATCGGCACGCCCGTACCGGCGGGGCTTGGGCCGACGAGCATCGTCGCGCAGCGCGGCTCGAAGTAACAATCTTGGAACTGCTGGTGGAGCGTAATCTCACCGTCCCAGCGAGGGCGTGCAAAATGTCATTCGCGGCGAGTCGAAGTTGAATCGGAGCAATTCTCGTGCGGCGATCGAGTGCTTACAGCAAGGGAGATTCGAGGGCGGGTGGCAAACCCTTCCCGCTCGAACTGGGTCTTGGGTGCCGCACCCTTTGCCTGCAAAGGGTGCGCGGTGCCTCCGGGTTCACTCCCTCTCGTATCCCCTTCCGCGCCCGACAGTTGCGGTAATTCCTTGAGAAGTCGAGACATCAATTGGAAGCGAGGATAGGGAATGCTTTGGTTAGAAGTACCAATACTATCCCCTTCCCCGCCAGCCACTTGCATTAATTCCTTGACAATGAGTTGACTCTTGCGGTAACATACACCGTGAGTTCGACGCTCCAGCCTCCTTACGGCTTCCGCTCGCTACCTCACTACCCTGCTTCACCCCATTTTCTTCCTAGGAGCTCCCATGAAATCCCCTAACCCGAATCCTTCTCGCAAGATAACTGCATCTGCTCCACCCCGCTGCGCTTTTTCTTTCTCCGACGGCCGCCGCTGCGCCATGCTCTGCCGCCCACCCCACCCCTCCCTCTGCCTCTTCCACGCCCGCGAGGAACAGCACATCCTCGAGGCCGACAGGGTCGTCGCCGCCTTCGTCACGACTACAGGCGGATTCTATACGGTCAACGACGTCAATCAGGTCCTCGGCAGCCTCTTTCGCCTGGTCGCTGCCAATCGCATGCCCCCGCGCACGGGCGCCACCCTGGCCTACATTGGTCAGCTTCTTCTTCACAGCATCCGCGGCGTCGAGCGGGAAATCAATCTCACCCGCGGCAATGGTGGCTGGGCGCGCCTCCTCTCGGCCGTCCTGAACCCCCGGTCCGGACCCAAAAGTGGCCCTGTCCAGTAACCCGGACGAAACTCGTCCCGCCTTTCCCGAGCGCAGTCGAGGGAAGAGCAGCCCAGGGAACGTGTGCGCCCTTGCCTCGCTCGCACCCGCAACCCAAGCTCCGCGATTCTCCCGGCTAGACGGCGGCGTTTTCTTGTGGCCTCCGTCTATCCTCGAACCTCTAATCTCTAACCTCTGCATTTTCAGCAGATCCGAAAAATCGCCTCGCAACTCCTTTAGCTTCTGCACTTCCAAATTCATTGAACTTAAAACCCAGCAGAATCAGCAGATCCGAAAAAAAAGGGGGTGTCCCCCCGGGTCCTGGAACCAACTCCTTCTCCCATTTCTATACTCCGCCCACTTCGGCTACAATCTCCAAGCCTGCAAGCCCTGTGGGCATTCGCGATCCCTTCGATCGAGGTGCTGGATGATGTCTGCGCGCGCGTGGTTCCGGTTTTTCTGTGCTCTTTTCCTGTTGGCGGCTCTCTCTTGCGCCGCGCCAGCCCAGCAGCGCCGCGAGCGCGAACCCAACAGCGTGTACGCCGAGCGTCGAGCCAGGCTCGCCGCGCAGGCCGACGCCCCCATCATCCTCTTCGGTTTCACGGGCCGCGAAGAATCCTCCCAGAGCTACGTCTTCACTCAGGAAGACAATTTCTACTACCTGACCGGCCACAATGAAGAAGGCGCGGCCTTCGTTCTCGTCCCCGCAAAAAAAGACGCAAACGCCTCGGCTGGGCCTCGCGAGATTCTCTTCCTCCCCCCGCGCGACCCCCAAAAAGAAAAATGGCATGGCGTGCGCCAGGGCCCAGGCGAGCCCGGCATCAGCGAAAAAACCGGCTTCGCGAATATTCTCCCCTTCCCGGAGCTCCGCGCAACCGTCGAAAAACTCGCCAAGGATTTTCCGGAGTTCTCCACCATCCTCCCCTACCGCAAGGAAAACGGCGGCTATCCGCACGAGAAGGAATGGGTGAGCTGGCTCGAACAGGTCGCCCCGCAGGCCAAGTGGAAAGACGTTCGCCTTCCCATCGGCGCCTTGCGGCAGATCAAATCGCCCGGCGAACTCGCCTTTCTTCAGCGCGCGATTGATCTCACTCTGGACTCACACCTCGAAGCCATGCGCATGATGCGCCCCGGCCTCTACGAATATCAGATTGCCGCGAAGATGACCGAAATCCACGCCATGGGCGGCTCCGAAGCCGAAGGCTACACGCCCATCGTCGGCGCCGGCATTCATTCCACGGAGTTGCATTACAACAATCTCGGCAAGAAAATCGAAGATGGCGACGTCGTCGTCATCGACGTCGGCGCGCAGTACGCGGGCTATTCCGCGGACATCACCCGCACCCTCCCCGCCAGCGGGAAATTCACCCCGCGCCAGCGCGAGATCTACGAAATCGTCCTCGGCGCGCAGAATGCTGCGCTTGCCGCCCTGAAACCCGGCATGACCTTTGATCGCAAAAGCTCGAAAAGCCTCTACAAGTTCGCTTTCGACTACATCAACTCACACGGCAAGGATTCCCACGGCAAGCCGCTCGGCCCGTATTTCATTCACGGCCTCGGACACCACATCGGCCTCGACGTCCATGATGCCGGCGATCCCATCCGGCCGCTCGAGCCCGGCATGGTCGTCACCATCGAGCCGGGCATTTACATTCCTGAAGAGAACTTCGGCATCCGCATCGAAGACGACATCCTCATCACCGAAACGGGCTACAAGCTTTTAAGCGGGCGCCTGCCCCGTGACCCCGATGAGATCGAAAAAATCATGGCCGCTGCCGCTGCCTCGAAGCGGCGCTCCAACGGCGATGGTGGGGGCGGCAATTGACCCAGCCCCGGACGCACCTCTATACTGTTGTTTCGCGCTGGACGGGAAATTCGCTCCAGCGTGCCTCGAGTCATTCCGCGCAGTTCGTCCCGCCCCGCGGGGCCGCCGGCCGGAATTTCCGAATCTAGGCAATCCACAACGGGGAGCCGTCGGCCTCTGAGCGGCCGCAAACAACGATGAGCAACGTTAAGGCCACGCAACTCCGCCCCGGCATGGTCATCCAGCACGAGGGCCAGCTCTTCACCGTCTTCAGCACCGAGCACCGCACCCCCGGCAACAAGCGCGGCTCCATGCAGACGCGCATGAAGAATCTCCGCACCGGAGCGATCAGCGACTACCGTTTCCGCGCGGAAGAATTCATCGAGCGCGCCATCCTCGATGAGGTTGAATTCGAGTACCTCTACGGCGAAGGCGAAGAATTCCACTTCATGAACACGGAAACCTTCGAGCAAATGCAGATGACCAGGGCGGAGCTCGGCGAGGCCGCCTACTATCTGATTCCCAACACCGTCGTCAAAATCGAATTCTTCGAGGAAAAACCGATTGGCGTGGATTTGCCGGACACCATGGAGCTCAGGGTCCTGAAGACCGATCCGACCCTCCAGAAAGCCACCGCCAGCGCCGTCATGAAGCCCGCGACGCTCGAAACCGGCCTGGTCATTCAGGTGCCGCCCTTCGTCAACAGCGGCGACAAAGTAAAAGTGGATACGGCCGAAGCGCGCTACGTCCAGCGCGTCGAGTAGGCTCGTCTATTTAGCACAAGTTTTCACACCGCGCTCTTGCTCTTCTTAGCTCTTTCGGAAAAAACCCGCGCAAAAATCGCATCCACGTAGCGAAGCTGCCGCTGCAGATCGAAACTGTGCGCCAGCGCCTTGGCGTCCAGGTACTTCGTAATCCGCGCGTCCCCCGCCACCCGGTCCCGAAAGCTCGCATCCGTCTCCCACGCCGCCATGGCGTTCTCCTGCACCGCCTGGTAGGCGTCATCCCGCGGCATGCCCTTCTCCACCAGGTCCTGCAGCAACTGCCCGGAATACACCAGCCCGCGGGTGGATTCGAGGTTCCGCAGCATGCGCTCCGGAAAGACGCGCATGTCCCGGACGATCGCCGTCATCTTGGAGAGCATGTAGTCCACCAGGATAGTGGAGTCCGGCAGGATGATGCGCTCCACCGAGCTGTGCGAAATGTCTCGTTCGTGCCACAGCGCCACGTTCTCGTAGGCCGCGAGCATGTTCGTGCGCACCAGCCGCGCCAGCCCGCAGATCTGCTCGCAGGTGACGGGATTGCGCTTGTGGGGCATGGCGGAGCTGCCGCGCTGCTCGCCGCCGAACGGCTCTTCCGCTTCGCGGACTTCGGTGCGCTGCAGGTGGCGAATCTCGAGCGCGATATTTTCCAGAGTGGCCGCGACCAGAGCCAGCACGCTCAGGTAGTGGGCATGGCGGTCGCGCTGAATCACCTGCGAAGCGACCGGCGCAACGTCCAGCCCGAGGCGCTGGCAGATGCGCTCTTCCATCTCCGGGCCGAGGTGCGAGGCGTTGCCCACCGCGCCGGAGATTTTGCCGACGGCCATTTGCGCCGCGGCGTCGCGAAAACGCTCTTCGTTGCGCTGATTCTCCGCGTACCAGTTGGCAATCTTCAGCCCGAAGGTAATCGGCTCGGCGTGAACGCCGTGCGTCCGGCCGATCTGTGGAGTGCGGCGAAACTCCTGCGCGCGGCGCGCCAGCACTTCGCTGAACTTTGCGAGGCCGCCTTCGATGAGCCGCGAAGCATCGCGAACGAGCAGCGCCTGGGCGGTGTCCACGACGTCGTTCGAGGTCATCCCATAGTGCAGCCAGCGGCCTGCCGCGGGATCGCCGATGGATTCACCGACGGCCATGGTGAACGCGATGACGTCATGCTTCACGCGGGCTTCGAGCTCGAGGATGCGCGCAACATCCACCTTCGCCTTCGAGCGAATCGCGGCGGCCGCGTCGCGCGGCACCTGGCCGGCTTCAGCGAGCGTATCCGTGGCGGCGAGCTCGACCTCAAGCCATTTCGCGAATTTGTTCGCGTCGCTCCAGACGCGGCCCATCTCTTCGCGCGTGTACCGTGGAATCAAGCTTCGCTCCCTGCAATCCGTTTTTTTGCCGGGCCTCGCGGGCGCGGAGTACTGCCGCGGCGAAAAGCCCGTCCTGCCTGAAAAGCTCGACTGACCCGATGGAAACGCTGCTCTGGCGGGGATGATTCCCTTCCCAATGATACCGTATTTCGCGCCGCCGCGGCGGCGAGTCCTCCCCGCTCCGGCAGAGAGGGCGCGAACGGCTGGTCCGACGGGCGCGAGCGGGACGGATGGGGCGCGAGAGATTTCCTGGTCGATGGTGGGGCTAGCGGAGTCGAGTTTCATTTTGGTCCTCGATTCTTGGATGGAAAGTAGGGATACTCCCCCCTCCCCCCATGAAAAGCGTAAGAATGGCAAACAAAGGAGTTATTGCGCAAAAACGCGCATTTTGTGCGCTCTGGGAGGGCGCGCGGGAGACCAAGGAAGGAGTTGGAAGAGGCGAAGAGGCGGGATGCGGGGAAAGATCGCGGTGGGAACAGAGAGCTTGCCGGGGGTGAGTGCTGAGTGTCACGGCCCAGGGTAGCACGGAACAGTACCTCTGTCAATAGCTAACTGTATGGTACTAGATTCGAACGGAGAAGCGTAGTACTTTCGAAAGGATGGCAAGGGGGGAGAGATCCTTCGACTCGTCCGCCACGGCGGACTCGCTCAGGATGACTATCCTCATCGGATAGTCACTTTCGAATGTGTTGTTTTTCGCGGAAGAGGAAAATACCCCACCCTTTCCTTGCGGAAAGGATGGGCCACCCGAAGTCTTTCTCGGTCGTTAAGCCTGGGCCACACACCTACCTCTTGATGGAATGTCCCAGATATGAGACACTATTAAAGTGAAAGGGGCGATCTTTCATCCTGCGGCCTTGGCGGTGATCCGGTTGTTTCCCGAGGAGGTGCGGCGGGAGTTGGGCAAGGTGATCTTCGACCTCCAAAGGGGTGAAACTCTGGCGATGCCGCTCTCCCGTTCGATGCCGTCAGTCGCGCCCGGTGCTGCGGAGCTCAGGATTCGGGATCGAACCGGAATCTATCGTGCGTTTTACTACCTGAAATCCTCGCGAGGGATTCTGGTGTTTCACGCGTTTGTCAAAAAGAGCCAAGCAACGCCGAAACACGAAGCGGACATGGGTAAGAAGCGATTGAAGGAGCTACTGCATGAAGAAATCTAAGGTAGTGGTTACGCGCAGTGCGAGCGAGTTGGCGAAGGCGCTGGGCCTGAGGCCGGCGGACGGCGCGGAAATCGAGCTGCGCAGCGATCTAAACTCCAAGATTATCGAAGTGGTTCAGCGGAAGAGCGTGACGCATGCTCAGGTTGCGCGTCTGGCGAGGACTTCACGGACCCGTGTCACGGCAATCCTGAACCGGAACACAAGAGACATTTCGACGGATCTCTTGCTGCGCGTGTTATATGCGCTCGGGTATACGGCCAAGATTAAGTTTCAAAAAGCCGCGTGATCTGAAAAATAAAACCGCAGGGGCACCCGATTGAGTGGCAAGCACTTGGAGCGTGCCATCGGACAGGAAAGTAAGTGGTTGCAAGGGGTAACTGAATAAGTACTCGGATGGGGTCTTACCCACTCGTATAGCCTATGCCACCCGCCCGAATGGCTGGAGGCGCTCGGGAATACGGCCAAGATTAAATTTCAAGAAGCTGCGTGATCAGAGAAATTAAAAACCGCGAGGGCACCCGAATCCATTTGGCGCATAGTGCCGGTGCCACCCGCCTCACAGTCGCGCGGTGTATTAGCTATGAGGGCCAGATTTCGGAGGCAGTAGATTCTTCCTGCGGACGTTCCAACGGGCTATTTCCCAAGCAAGGAAGGTAAGCACAAAGCCAAAACCTGTTAACGACCCGAGGGCCCTTGCACTCGCTCCGCGCAGGCCCAACCACACAAGAATCACAACTCCAGTGAGAACGATGACCACCAGGTATTTCAGGTCCGTGCGGGTCGAAGGCTTCCCTCCTGCGCGCACATATCTCCAGTCGAAAATCGCACCGACAATGGCAATTAACAGCAGAACCCCCGAGCCGGGGTTGGATTGATTTTCAGTTGCAGCGGCTAGGAGATACAGAACTTGCATATTGCGCACATCATATCACTGGTCCCGTTTCTTGACGTAGTTTCAAACCAACGACATTAACAAGTCAGCAGCGTTGGATCGGGTAAGCGAAAGGCTCCGGGCCGGGTCCGGGCGTAAGCATTCGCCGAATTCGTTCTAGGGGTTAAGGCTGCGCCACCCGCCGTCTTAGGGCTTTCCGTACGGGCCAACTGCCTGCTAGAAGCCGCTTTCAAACCTGGCTTGGAAAGCGAGTTAAGATAGAATGTGTGCCGTTGTCGAAACCTGAAAAGGAAATTCCAAATGAAGACTCTTGCTTCCCGCCTGCTTTTGTTCTTGGCGCTGCTCAGTGCGTCCTCGCCCACCCTCACTCCCGCGCAACAAACGCCCGCTCCTCCGGAGCAGTATTTCTTCGTGCTCCTGAAGCGCCCGGCAAACGCGCCGCAACTGAGCCAGGAGGCCGGCCAGAAGCTCCAGGAAGAGCACATGGCCAACATTCGCAAGCTGCATGCTGAGAACAAACTGGTCATCGCCGGCCCATTCACGGACGACACGGCGCTCCGCGGCATCTTCGTGCTGAAAGCCGGGTCGAAGCAGCAGGCGCAGGAGTGGGCCGACTCCGATCCGGCAGTGAAGGCGGGCCGGATGGCCGCTGAAGTCCACGGGCCATGGCTCATCAAGCCGGACGCTATCCACCCGGCCAGCTCGCCTCAGGCCATGGAGCAGTACACCCTGGCTCTGATGAATCGCGGAGAGAAATGGGACCCTGCTTCGCCCGCTTACCAGGAACTGGTCAAACCGCACCTCGCGCTCATTGGGAAGCTGGTCGAACAGGGAAGCCTGGTGCTAGCGGGTCCGCTGCGTGACGAGGGAGGACTGAAGGGGATCTTCATCTACAGCGTGGGCGCCGAGCAGGCCGCCATGCTGGCCCAGGACGATCCCCTGGTGAAGGCCGGTTACCTCAAACCGGAGATGCATCCCTGGATCACGGCCAAGGGCGTCCTGGCTCCCGGCCAGCCCATGCACTGAGCGCCGGCAAGAACAAGTCAACAATCAAAAGGTGGGATACCCACCGGCATTATGATAATTTTTGGATAGTCCAGCATTGCGCTGAGAACGTTGGCCTCCCCACATAGCGTGGGCTGGGCGAGTGGGAGTCCTGCCAAGCGGAGGTGGCTCATGACAACGGACAAACCGGCCGCAGAGCCACACGTCTCAAAGATACCGAACCGAAGGAGCGACCGTTACCCTGTCGTTGTGCCCGTGAAGGTCAAGTGGTTACAGCCCGATGGCGCAAGCGTCATCGAGTTTGCTGAAGCAAGTGAAGTCAACATGCACGGCGGGCTGCTCGACATGAAAGGCCGCCCGGCCATCGGCAGCGTCATCGAGCTGACAAACGTTACTTCGAGTAAAACAGCCAGCGCGCGAGTGTTATCCCTGCGCCACTCCAAAAAGAGCGAGGTGATGGGAGTGGCCGTCGAGCTTCTTACTCCCAGCGAAACGATTTGGGGCGTGACGTTCCGGCTGAAGAAGGCGATCGACGACCTGTTGAAACTGGAGCAAGCCATCCGGACGGGTGGGCTGGATCCCCGCGTGCTGCGCGAGTTTCGCGACGCCGTCGATTATGTGCGCAAGACCGCCTGGGCTGTTCAAGAATTGCAGGAGCGGCAGGCCCGGCAACGGGATACCGCCACGGTGCGCTCCTTGCTCACCACCGAGCGTATCCGCCGCGCCACCCAGCTCAGCAAGGCGCTGGCCGCGGATTTGGACTCACAGGAAGTGACCGGAGAAACCGTAGGGATTGCGGATCTTTTCCGAGCCGTCGAAAGGCTCCAGGCAGCGCTTAGCAAGTTTGTTCGAGATCGGTGAATCCCGGCAGCCGCTCCGGCGGCTGGCGCGGCCAAGGCAAAGAATTCGTGAACTATTTTTCGATGGGGATGAGCTTGGGGACGATTTCGAGCTTGCCGCGCTCGATCCAACCGGCGTGGACGCGGACTTTCGCCCAGCCCGCGGGAGTCCCCTGCGGGGTGGGCAGCCTCTCGAGCGGCGCGCGGTAAACGAGGGTTCCTTGGAGGGCGTCGCCGCCGGGCTTGACGAGCGGGCGGATGGGCGAAAAGCTGCCGGAAGTATTGAGCAGTTTGTAGGGTTCGGCGTCGAAGTTGCGCGCTGCGGCTTCGGCGAAATCGTCGGCGGCGAGCCACGCGTCGTAAGAGTCCTTCGTGGCAATTTCCAGAAAAGCCTGATTGGCCCAGAGGACTTCGTAGTCGCCGGGCTTCAGATCGCTGCCGGATTTTTCGCCGGGCTTGTTGGTGATCTGCGTTGCGGATTTCAGAGTGACCGTGGGAACAATGCGCCAGCAATGCCAGGGTCCCTCGGGCGCGCCGCCGCAAATCCCCTTGTCGGTGGCAACCCAAACGCGGCCGGTGCTATTCAAGGCCGTCACGATCGCGCCGGAAAGCGGAGAGGCGACGGGCGCGATTTTTTCGAGCTGCTGCGAGGAGGGATGAAAGAGCACCAACCCCGCGCAGGGCGAAATCGATCCTTCGTATTGCCGGCGCGTGCCGAGGAGGAGCGAATCGGGCGAGGTCACGGAGAGATGCGTAACGGCACAGGTGGCGATCTCCCCGGGCTTAAACACCCTCGCCTGCTTCGATTTGACGTCGAAGCGGACGACGGTGCCGAGGCCCAACTCGCCTTCGCCGGTGGAATGACCCACGGCAACCCAAACGGAATCTCCCGCAAGTTCGATGGCGTAGAGAATTGGATCACCAACCTCGAGATCCTGTTGCAGCGCGGCGGCGGTCAGAGCTTTCTTCTGGCGCTGCAAGACGGGCAGCCAGGCCGCGAGGAGCTGCTCGCGGTTCCAGAGGACGGCGGTGACAAGAGGCTCCGGGTCGCCCTGCCGGCTCAGCGCAAGCGTGGCGCGGTCGTCATCGGAGAAAGGCGCCAGCGTATAGCTTTCGCCCGCCAGGGTGAATGTGCGTTTCCCTCTGCGTTCTGACTCAGCCTCCGCCGGTGAGCCGGCAATGGGAGTGACGGACCAACCTTCCCTTTCCACATAGCGATAGGAGTAAGACTTCGAGGAAAACAGCGTCTCCGGCATCCCTGTCGAGGGCCCGATCTCTACGCGAGTCGGCGCGAGATAGAGGAGGTCGCGGGAGATTTCGGCGGCGTCGGCGGGAGGATTCTGTGAAGGAGAGGGCGAAGAGAAAACCAGGAGAGCGAACACTAGAAAAACGAGCGCGACGGGGTGAGCCAAACGATGGAAGCGCATATGGAACATGGTAGCAGAGCGACGCCAGCACGGAGGACTTTGCGGAAACGCCGGATGACGAATGCGGCGCTACCGGACCAGCGAAGCGGCGTCGGCCAAGGCCTTTTCCAGCCGGCGGGCTCGTGCTTCGGGCGTGCGGTAATAAAAAATTCCAAGCAGGTGGCCGCGGCGGCGCCGCGGAGACATTCGCTCCCAGCCGGCCCGTGCCCGGGAATCGCGCGCGAACGCCACCCGCAGCAGTGGCGGCAGCTCACGCTCGGCCTCCATGGTGGATAGCAGCCGCTCGGCAAGATCGTGGGCGCGGCGGAAGCGCGATTCGGGATTTTTGGGCTCGGCGATGTGGCGCGCGATTTCGCGGCGGCTGGAAGGATTCAAATTCGTGTTGAACCAGTTCTCGAGGGCGCGGTGCCGCTTGAAAACGGCCGCAAGCTCGGCCGGGATCGCCGCGGGACGCGGTGCGGCCCCGGGCGCGAGGCGGAATTGAGCGGTGGAGCCGGCGCGCGCGCCGCCGCCCGCCTGCATCCGCTTGTTGACCAGGAGGTAGTGCCCGCCGCGGCCCGTGGGGAACAACGACGTGCGGAACGCGAAGCCGTTGATCTCACCACGGACGCGGCACGCACCGCGGGTGCCCCAGAGTTTGTGGACATTGAACGGAACCCGGACGATCGTCCAGTTCAGCCGGGACGGCATGCGCTCGAGAACGGCGCGGAACGTTTTGGCGGTAGCCGGCATGGAAAAATGCGCGCGGCGGAATTGTACACGGAGAGAGCCGCAGCCGCGGAGAGTTGCGCGCGGCGCTACAGTTCGAGCGGAGCGAGGGGAACGTGCTGGGAGGCGACGAGGAGTTCGCCGCGGAAGACGGCTTCGGCGGGGCGGCGGTTCAAGGCTTCCTCGGCGGAGATGCGCGCCAGATCGGGATTATTGTTCTGCTCGGAGAGATGCGCGAGGACGAGATAGCGCGCGCGGGCATCGAAGCCATCCGGATCGGAGAGATATTCGCTGACGGCGTGATTCGAGAGATGACCGGTGCGGCTGAGGACGCGCTGCTTGACGACCCAGGGATACGGGCCGACCTTGAGCATGTCCAGATCGTGATTGGATTCGAGGACCAGGCAATCGGATTCGCGCAGATGAACCTTGACGAGCTCGGGCAGGTAGCCGAGGTCGGTGACAAGAGCCACCTTGGTGCCGTTGGTGCGGAAGGTGAAGCCGACGGGGTCGGCGGCGTCGTGGGGGATGGAAATGGCGTGGACTTCGATGTCGCCGACGGTGAAATGCTGGCCGGCGTAAATCGTCTCGACGCCGCAAAGGCGCTTGCCGAGCGTGTCCGGCAAAGTGCGGTGGAGGGCCTCGAGCGTGGGCTGGGTGACATAGAGCGGCGTCTTCCAGAGGCCAAGGAGTTGCGGGAGACCGTTGCAGTGGTCGGTGTGCTCGTGGGAGATGACGATGCCGTCGAAGCGGTGGAGATCAACGCCGACGGCAGCGAGGCGGGCGAGGGTCTCGCGCTTGCCGAGTCCCGCGTCCACGAGGAGGCGGGTGCGCGGGGTCTCGAGCAAGGTGATATTGCCCGAGCTGCCGGACGCCAGAATGGATACGCGCAAGCCGATCGCTCTGCCTCCAACGGATTTTCAGGATGATGGCAGAGGGATGCGCGGGCGTCAACCGGGACGAGAAAAATAGTGACAAGCGCGGCTAGAATGGATTGCGAACCGGAGGGCAAGCCGTTGACTCTGCGCAGCCGAGTCGAAACGTACGGATACGCCGTGCTTCCGAACGTGCTCGAACGCGAAGAAGTCCGCAAATTGTTGGAAAAGCTCGGGGAGACAAACTTGCACCGCAGCCGCGCGGGGGCCAGGCATCTGATGAAGCACAATTGGGTCGCCCAAGTTGCCAACGACAAGCGATTCATGGCAATCGCGCGGGAAATTTTGGGAGGAACACCGATCGCGTTTCGGGCGACGCTTTTTGACAAGTCGCCTGCATCAAACTGGCTGGTGATGTGGCACCAGGATACAGCGCTGCCCCTGAGTGAGAAGAGAGAGCTCTCGGGTTGGGGGCCTTGGTCAACGAAGGACAGTGTGATTTACGCGCACGCACCCGCCAGCGCGCTCGAACAGGTCATTGCATTGCGACTGCATCTTGACGATTCAACAATTGCAAACGGCCCGCTGCGGGTCTTGTCCGGCACCCACACGCTGGGCGTGCTCACCGATGGGGAAATCTCGAAACTTGCCGGAGAGACACCGGCTGTTGATTGCGAGGTTTCCCAGGGGGGAATTGTAGCCATGAGGCCGCTCGTGTTGCATGCCTCCTCCAAGGCTCGAAACGAAACTCCCAGACGAGTCCTGCATTTTGAGTACGCAGCGACGGACTGGTTCGATGGAATGAAACTCGCCGTGGTTTGAATCAGAAGGATCGAAGTCTAACTGCCGCCGCAAGCCTCGAAGAAGACTCAGCAGGAGAGGCGGGAGCGGTCGAGAGAGAAGCCGTTGACGTTGCCGAGGACGGTGACGGCAATCTGGCTGGTCGCGAAGAATTCGCGGGCGATGGACTGGACTTCGTCGCGAGTGACGGCTTCGATGGAAGCAAGAATTTCGTCGAGCGAGTAGAAGCGCTCGAAATAGAGCTCCTGGCGGGCCAGGTTGGTCATGCGCGAGCTGGTGGATTCGAGGGAGAGCATAAGCGAGCCCTTGAGGTGGTCCTTGGCGCGGCGCAGCTCCTCTTCCGTGACCAGCGATTCCTTGAGATCGTGAAATTCCCGGACGACGAGATCCACGACCTTGCCGGCGGTTTCGAGCGCGGTTCCGGCATAGACGGACAGGATGCCAGCGTCGGAGTAGGGCGTGAGCTCGCTGAAGACGGCGTAGGCCAGCCCCTGTTTTTCGCGGATGTTCTGGAAGAGGCGCGAGGACATGCCGCCGCCGAGAAGATTATTGAGAACGGAGACGGCGAAGCGGCGCTCGTGGGCGAGCGGATAGGACGGCACTCCGAGGCAGAGATGCACCTGCTCGAGATCGCGCTTCTTTTCGAGGCGGATGGGCGCGCCAGGCCGGGGAGCGAGCGAGTCCGGAACGGGGCCAATGGGCCGGAGAGCAGAATACTCGCGCTCGGCGAGATCAAGAACTCGCTCGTGAGAAACGTTGCCCGCCGCGGTGAGAATGAGGCGGTCCGGCGCAAATGAGGAGCGGTAGTAGCCGAAGAGCGCATCGGCGTTGAAAGAGCGCACCGTTTCCGGGGTGCCGATAATGGGGCGGCCCAGGGGATGGTCCGGCCAGAAGCCTTCGGTGAAGAGTTCGTGGAGGACGTTTTCCGGATTGTCCTGGTCCATCTTGATCTCTTCGAGGACGACCTGCTTTTCCTTTTCGATGTCATCGGGGGCGAAGCGGGGGCGAAGAATCAGGTCGGAAATGACGTCGAATGCGATGGGCAAGTGCTCGTCGAGGACCTTGGCGTTGAAGCAGGTCAGCTCCTTGGCGGTGAAGGCATCGAGCATACCGCCGACGGAATCCATGGAGCGGGCGATTTCTTCCGCGGAGCGGCGCTCGGTGCCCTTGAAAACCATGTGTTCGAGGAAGTGCGCGAGGCCGTTCTGTTGCGGAGATTCGCGGCGCGAGCCGGTGCGGACCCAGATGCCGACGGAGACGGAACGCACATGCGGCATCGTCTCTGTAACGACAACGAGGCCGTTGGGGAGCACGTGGCGCTGAATGTCGCGAAGTTCGGAGGTCACGCATTCATTGTGACACAGGGAAACGGCAAAAACGAATCCACGGCAAGAAGAATGACGGCGGCTTGAAAGCCGGCGCTACAAGAGTTTTTCGTCGGGATTGAGCTTGCCGTACTCGCTGGTGTAGTGGAGAGGCACGTCGGAGTAGGCGCCCTTTTCGCGGAGGTAGATTTCACAACTGTCGAAGGGCTTCGAATAGACATGGATGCTCACGGCGCGCTGGGCGAACTCGGCGGGATTGAGGACCTGGTGAACGGGCTCAGCCGGATCGACGAAGGCGGGGCGCTCCGCGTTCATTTCGAAAAGATCGGTGGGGACGATGCGGCAGGTGCCGTGGGCCGCGTCGCGGTCCTCGACGCGAAAATTCTGGATGCGAAGCCGGCCGATGGGGGCGGCCATCCAACAATTCTGGCCGCGATGATTGTGGATGCGGCTGGCCTGGCCGACTTCCCAGCAGATGGTCATGCATTCGAAGACGCTGTTTTTATAAATGAGATTGCGGGTGTAATTGCCCTTTGAGTAGAAGAGATACTTGTCGAGCGATTCGGGCTGAATGGCGTGCTGGGAAATAAAGGAATGGACACGCTCGATGGTGAAGTCGCGCCCGGGAATGGCGACGAGTCCCTCGACCCAATGAAGAATCGGCAGTTTATCCTGCATTACGCGCCTCCGCGGCTCTCTTTTGATTCTGCTTGACCGCTGGGGATTATAACGCCGTTGGCGCGAAGCCCGCGACTCGCGCGCGGGGGCGCCAAATCCAATTTCTCAGCCGATAGCTGTGATGCAGATTCTCTCAGTGAAACTGGTACAAAAACTCGGGCTGATCAGCTTGGCGCAGCGCTTTGTTACGTGTCGTTACCATGTTCAACGGTTATTACGACTTTCCCTCGCGCATGTCCTTCTTCAAGATAACGGAGAGCTTCAGCCACGCCGCTGAACGGGTAACGTCTATCTATGACGGGTACAACTTTTCCGGCTTCGAGAAAATCTTTCAGAAGAACCAAATCCTTCTTGTTTATATACGCCATAAAGAAACGCATCTTCTTGCTCCCAATCAGTGACAGTAATGGTCCCAGTAACATAACTTGGAGAATTTGAGCCCAACCACCTCCGACCATGACATAAATTCCATCCTGACTCAGCGCACGCCTGTAATCGAAAATCGAATGGTAGGCGTTCGCAGCAAGAATCAGGCCGTAACGCTGCCCACTTTGCGTGAAATCTTCTCGCGTGTAATCAATGACATGGTCTGCGCCAATCGATCGCGCCGTGTCCACATTCCTCGTGCTGCAGACGGCAGTGACCTCCGCCCCGAATGATTTGGCAATCTGGACCGCAAATGTACCCACACCACCAGACGCGCCATCAACCAGAACCTTTTGGCCCCGCTGGATGCGTCCCTTATCACGAAGACCCTGAAGGGCAGAGATTGCCGCCACTGGTACGGCTGCTGCGTCCTCGAACGATATGCTGGCCGGCTTCAGAGCCAATTTATCTTCAGTAGCACACGCATACTCGGCGAAGGCCCCACGGCACACGCCGAACACCTCGTCGCCTGGTTTGAACTGGGTTACGTTCCTGCCAACCGCTTCAACCTGGCCGGCCACATCAACGCCGGGTCGTGTGATCTTTGGTTTGCGCAGCCCCCCGATCATGAGGCGGACAAAAAACGGTTTACCCCTCATAATGCGCCAGTCCAGTGGATTGACGGAAGCTGCGCGAACTTTTATCAAAACTTCGTTGTCCCCAGGCGTCGGCTTCGCAATGTCTTCACACCTGAGAACATCGGGTGAGCCGTAGTTGTGATAGACGATGACCTTCTTGAGGCTTCCAGACGTTCGGTCCGCGCGCCCTTGATCAACAACCAGCCGATGATCCCGATCTCCCCCAGGCCGTACAGCGGCGCCGCGCCCCAAAAGACGGTGGCGTAGTAGGCCGGGAAGAGGAAATGGGTGGCGGCGCTGACCAGATAGGCACCGGCGGCGATGAGCACGAAGACGCCCAGCAGCCGGGGAATGAAACCGGATCTATAGACGAGAAGCCCCAAGGGAAGGAGCCAGAGGCCCGAATAGGCGCTCATCGCGCCCACGCCCCGGCTAGACAAACCCAGAAATCCCAGTGCCAGAGCGTCCAGCTGTGGTTTGTCGAATACCGACCAGTAGTTGCTTCCATTCAACAACACCCGCGGAGCGAGCTGGGTGAGCGTGAGGGCAAACCACATCGGGACCTGCACGAGAAGCATGGCTACCAGCACGCGCGCCTGGTTTCTGTCAACGTCCTTGAACAATTGATACAGCGTCATCGCCAGATAGATGGCAAAGACCCCCGCCACCAGATCCGTGGCGGTCCAGAGCCGGTAGAGCAGCGGAGCGGATACGATCCGGGCTGCTGTGGCCGCGGCATCGCCCTGCACGACGAACCTCCCCGGGAAGTACACGAGGCCGATGGCGGAGAACAACGCCATCGCCACGTAGAGCGCGCCCGCGAGTCTTGCTGTTTGTTTGCGTGAATTCATATCCTCTCTCCTTTTTATTGATTACTGTCGCCTGAGATCCGGCCTCGCCCTTTGCTTCAAGGAGCAGGCCGACCAGACGCATCTCATGGCATACACAAAGTGCGGCGCTCCCGACATCGTCACAGCGTCGTTGACGTCAATAGATTCATACGATAGCTGGAGCCCGGCCGTCCGCTGGAACGAAAGGTTAGGCGGCACCGGCCTGTGCTCGATCAGGCGCGGCTATCCCGCGCCTCAATCCTTTGAATACGAGCCAGAAACCCGTCGCTAGTTCGAAAATCCCCAGTCCGGAATCGAACCACCACAGGTTCACGACCTTAGCGAAGGGAGGAGAAATGATGAGGGCGAGAGTACACGCGGCGGCCCAGGCGGACACGATTACACCGAAGCCAGCCAATCCTCTCGGGATATAGCCCGACTTGAAGAACAAGTAGCTGCAGGCGGTGGATGCCAATCCATAGAAAAGCAGACCAACGTAATAGGCGTCGAAACCGGAGAGATACAGCTTCGCCAAGTTCTGGGATTGATCTGTTCCCAGGACCCGCAGGTAATCGGCACCGTTCAACAGCCTCAGCGCAGTAAGAAGATGGAGCGACATCAGGACCCACATCGAGGCGTATACGAGCCTCCAGAAGGCAGCAAGCAAGGCCAAGGTGCGACCCACTGGCTTGAGGATCACGTACAGCGCGCTGAGGAGCACTACAAGGCCTGCCTCGTAGACCAGGTCGCCGGCTACACCGATACGAAATAATCGTTCGTGCGCCAGGATATTCCGAGCGGTTTCCGCGGCATTGCCCGTGACCATCAGGCGCTCGTGGATACCAAAATTGACCAGGACTACGATCGCGAAGGTGAACAGGTAAGCAAATCCCGCGACTCTTGCAGCAGTCTGTTGTGCCGGCTCTATCGTGCGGCGTGTCATTTCCGGCCTGTCCAACCGGTTGTTCGATGCAGCTGTGCTCATACTCTTTACCTCCCTAGCGAAGGATGCGGCATTGCTTTGGGCGCAGTCGGTATGGGTTCATTGCTCCTTACTCTCGCCGGTGGATGGGCCAAAGCCCCAGCGTTCGCGCATGCGTTGCCGGAACCGTTCGCGCTCCTCGGGGGTCATGTTTCTGCAGCGCTCTTCCATGCGATTCTTGCAGCGCTCTTCCATGCGACGGCGGAGATTGGAGCGGCCCGAACCGTGGAATCCAAATCCACCGAAGAGGATCCGGCACAGCGCCAGAAGTCCAAGCGCTTGCCAGAAGGTGATCGGGCGCCAGCCGACGAGCGGCGGCAGCAGCCAATTCCACAGTTGCAGCACTATTTCTCCGCCGATGGCGACGAATACCACCATCCCCAGAAGCGCCAGCGGAGCAATGAAAATCAGTCTCTTCCATCTCACACTCATGTTCAGCTCCTCATCCTTTCATGAATTCGTCGTAAATGCTTTGCAACCGTTCGCGCAGATGAAGCACCGCGTAGCGCTTGCGCGAGAGCAGGGTGTTGACGTTTACGCCGGTTTGCGCCGACAACTCTTTGAAGCTGCGCCCCTCCAGTTCGTGAGCGACGAATACTTCACGCTGCTCGTCGGGCAGTTCGTCGAGCGCAAGTTCCAGCGCATCCAGAAGCACGTTGCGGACGTAGAGCGCTTCCGGCCCGGCATCGGGCGATGGCAACAGATCTTCGAACTGCAGCACCTCGCCGTGTTCGTCCTCGACCGCTGCGTCGCTGAAGGACTCCGGCTTCTTCTTGCGGAAGAGGTCGGTGATGCGATTGCGCGCGACGCGAAAAAGCCAGCCGGTCACGTGCTCGATCGGCATCAGCAGGCGATTGGCTTCTACCAGTTCGTAGAAGACCTCCTGCACGATGTCCTCGGCGTCGGAGGGATCGGGCACCCGTTTGCGGATGAAATTGCGCAGCCGGGATCGTTCCTCCGCGATGATCTCGGAGATTTGACGGTCTTGCTCGGTCATCCCCGTGATCCTCGACGGCTCATCCATCCACTCCTGTAGACGAACGGCGGCCGCAAATATTGTAGAAATGTGGCCGGGAACTCATTTCCATCTATCTCCACGCTGTTTCACGTCAGTTGCTAGAACGAAGTGCTCTAGAGTTTGCTCAGAAGGCGCGGAAGTATCGGGGCGTTCCTCGTCCGTGTCACGCTCGTTGGCTCGCCGGCATGGCGACACCCTTGATGAGCAGCCACAGTCCGAGCGGAATTTCGAACGCGAGCATCGGGAAATACATGAGTTGAGTGATGGAGCCTCGAAGGACGCCTGCGATCTGCAGCGGAAGCCCCACGACCAGCAGAACCGATGCCAGCACGCCGAGCCAGGCCAGCGCGACGGGGATCATCCGGCCGCGCAAGAAGAGGTAGGAGAAGAGCGTGCTGCCCAGTGCGAAGAAGGTTGCGGTGACGGCCATGTCCGCCCTCAGAAGGTACGCGCCGAGCGCGTGCGCTGCCCCTGGGTCCGGTGCATTTGCTCCGGTGGCCGTGGCGAGCCAGAGCAGTCCGAGCGTCTCCGGTATGGAGATGCCGGAAATCACGCCCTCGGCGACGCGGCATGTCAGGGCCAGCATTGCGAGATCGGAATCCTGCTCGCGCGTGATCCTGTACAGCGTCACGGCCAGCACCAGGGCCGAGAAGCAGCCGAGCAGGGAGAGCACGACGGCGGCGCGCACGTCTGAGGCGTGCTGAGCGATGCTCGCGAGCTTTGCCGCGATTCCCTCCCCGCGGGTCGCCCGGTCGAACAGGACCATGCTGGGGAAGGCGACGGCGATGTAGAAGAGGAACGTGAATCCGGCGATTCTTGCGTTCGTTGTGCGAGTCATGTCTGCTTCTCCTTACGCGAGAAATGGAGTGGCAATCCGTCCGCGATTCTGGCCTTCAGGCGCTGCGACCGTTATTCCCCCGCTGTGCTGGCCTGCTCCTTCCATCGATGTTCGTTCACGCCGACCACAAGGAGCCACAGGGTCCGCACTCCTTCCCCGCGCCCCCTTCTCTTTTGTGTTGTCCCTGCTACGCCCCGGCGACTTCAACGCCATCCGCTTCGGCTTGAAGGGGGCGATGTCGTTCATCGAACCCCTTGACCAGCAGCCACACCGCCAGAGCCACGTAGGCCGGAGCCAACGGCAGGGCCAAACGCATTTCGGGGGGATACCCCCACAGGCCCCGCAATGTGACCCCTGTGATCTGAAGCATGCTCCCCAGCAGCCCAAACGCAGCCAGTGCGCGCGGGACGAGCCTGGAGCGGTACAACAGACCGCAGAGCATGAAGATCCAACTGACCGCGACGAGCAGCGCCATATAGTGTGACCACTTCCGCGCCGCGCCCACCACCACCGCCAACGCCTGGAACAGCTCGGCCTTGGCCACGCCCGCCTTTGCGTACTCCTGGCTCAAAGACACCATCGACAGGATGTGGGCGTTGTCCACGGCCTGCAACGAAAAGCCGGCCACCGCCAGTGCCAGGAGCCATAACGCCATCGCGGAGCTGTACTGACGAAACACCGACCATGCCGCACTGGCGATCCCGATCGGTATCGCGGAGCCCACGAAGAACAGCAGCACCGCGGCCCGTACCTGATTAGGGACGCCCGCCGCACTGGCCAGGAACCCCGGCGGTGTCACCAGTGGATGCAGCAAGACGAACGGCACGATAAGTCCCGCCGCCAAATGTAGGAGCAACAGCACGCCGACGATTCGGCCGACGCTCTTTGCCGATCGCGGCGACGCTTCTGCAATCCGTTCCATCATTCCTGGTGTGCTCATATTCGTTTCTCCTTACGCGAGAAATCAAAAAGAAGATTCGACAGTTCGACTTAGTCTTTCGCCCATGGACTCATCCTCTCGACCATTCCATCTGGCATCCAGTCCGTCCTCCACTGGTCCGTCGGCGTTGTACAGCGGTGCGAGATAGATCCCATGCCGTGCAGCAATTGTCTCCATCTCCTCGACCCGCCCCTGAGTGATGAATCCTCTTCCCTGAGAGAAAGGCTCGAACCGGCCCTCTAGAGCAAGAGCCATGCCTTCGAGTAGACAGCCATGAACCACATCGGGGAACGGATGCCGATTCAGAATTCCATGAAAATCCGGCGCGAAACTCATTCCGCCGGTGATCTGTCCCAGACCTCCGAAGAAGACCGTGGCGCCAAGCATCTCCGCCCTTGGAGACAAGTTCTTCGGGTAGCCCGCATCGCAAACGAGTGCGTGGGGCGCGAGCCGGCCCAACAGAAGCGAAGGGGACGCCAGACTCGCGGCGCAGATCACGACGTCAGCCTCTGCGGAGAATCGCTGGAGATCGGTGGCGATCTCGACCTGAACTCCATCGGCCTGTAACGCCGCTGCGAGCTTGCGTAGTCGCTCCACGTTGCGTGCGCTGAGCAGCACGCGGCTCACGATAGGCGCCAGACAACGGGCGCAGCCGGAACCCACATCTCCGGTTGCTCCAACGATGAGCAGCGTTGATCTGCGGAGTTTCCGACCCTCCAGCGCGCACATCTTCTTGATTCCCTGAACGATGAAAGCAACTGTCAGGGTGTTGCCTGTCGTGAAGACCGTATCGTGTCTTTCCGGAAGCTGATCGAGGTTGCCCTCGATCAGAATGGAGCTGAATCCGCCGAGACTCACGATCTTCGCTCCTGCCTTGATCGCGCAGGCCGCCGCCGCTCGAACGCGGGCGATGTTCTCGTGAACGTAGGCGGCTTCCAGACGGTCGGGAGGAATGAAGCAGTCGACGTACAGGCCGCGGGCCTTCGCGCCGGCGATCGATCCGACGTCGACATGGCACACTGCTCTGGGCGGAATCCATGGAAGGATGTCCTTGATCTCGTCGTCCGGCAGAGGGGTCCGCTCGGGTCCGCGCAGGACAGCAAGCACGTCCGCAGCCGCTCGCCAACTCTCCTGATGCCCGACCAGAGCGAAATCGACCTCGAAAGTCCGCCCTCGCCTCGCTACACCGGCAACTGAGTCACCCATGCAAGTGTCACCTCCCCGGGTATCCCCAGCGTGTCTAGCGTCTTCAGATACTGTTGCAGCGACGCTCCGCGAAGCTCGGCTGCACTCAAGCTGACCTCGGACAGTGATGGCTTCACACAGCTGGCGTGGCACACTTCACAATGGCCATCCTTGCATTCCTTTGCCAGCATCTGCGCGAGGGTGGTCATCACATCCAGATGCAGCCGGTAGACCTTATCGTCGAATCGCTGCGCGTCCCGGGCTCGCTCCGTCCTCAGAATCGACATGGCGTGGTCGACGTGGTCTTCTTCCTCGGCTGCGATGCGGGCAAAGGTCTCGCCTAGACTCCCCGGTCCCACCTTCCCGACGCGGGAATAGCTGGCGACGGCGAAAGATTCCAGCATGATTTCCTGGACGATCAGGCAGCCGATAAAGTCCCGCTCGGTGATGCAGCGCAGGAAGGCGTCACGGAGCCGCTTCCAATGTTTTGCGCCGACGTTATCGCAGACCTCCACTCCAATCTTGCGGCCCTCGGCAGCGAACGCAGCAGCATGCCCTCGTTCACCTTGCGCATGCTCCAATGCATCGGCTACTTCTTCGGGCTCGTCACAAATCTCCGATAAGGAGGTGTAGTTCATCGCGGCGACTAGTTCGCCGGTCATTGCCTGTGCCAGGATGTCCTGCCAAATCGGGGCACTCGGCGAGAGAGAAGTACATTCCATCGGTGAGCAGTTAACATTAATAAGTGGTTCCATGTTTTCTCCTGAAAAGATAATTAAACCAGCGCGACGGTCCTTTCCATGTTCGGGTTGTTGGACTACCGGGGCTGGCCCCGTCGTAGACTCCACAGTCCGCGCGCCGATAGGATGAAGGTGAAGCCCCCGAGCGCGCCGAGCGCCCAGAGTGTCCAGACGAAGAAGAAGCCGCCGGTGGACTTGGCGATCTCGCCGTAATGTGCCCCCCTCATGTGGATGACGGGCATGCCTGCCGCGAACAACCCGACG